>NZ_CAMFKT010000016.1:0-126046 GCF_945957325.1 Enterobacter sp. PL1 | reverse complement strand
CGATAAATGTTAATTATTTTTACCAAACCGGTGAAAACCATAATTTTGTTTCCCTGGCAGCGCCGCTGAGTGCCCACAGCACTCACTCGCTGAAGCAGAAAGGGTTTTTCCGAAGGGTCCCGGCGTGAGCCGTACTCAGCAAATGGGCAAATCATGTATCTGTGTTCGCTTTCCCGATCAACTCAGCCTCCTGATTTTTTGCGCGAAGCGTATTTGTAATGACAGTTAACCTCAGGTCTATGAACTCGTGCGCGAAGCGTATTTATACTTACAGAAAATACTGTAGTAATGTTCTGAAGCCCAATGGCGCAACACACAGTTGCGCATGCTTCCCTTAAGAAATGATATTATATAAGAAAAACAATAATAAAAGTATTTTCATCAGGTACACCAAGGCCTTGATTATCGTTCTAATGCAAAACTGTGGTTTCTTATTTCTTTATCACTCTTTTATCTTGCAGAACACATTTGAAAATTAACCAATAAAATCAATTAATTAAACAAACCCTGTCGTTATTAACTTCAGCACCAAAAATCATTAATTACATAACAGGTGATGGTGAAATTTAGCACCCCTTGTTTTAAATTTGATAACCAACCATCTCCCGCTAAATAACAACCGTAAAATCTCAAAGTAAATACAATTAAATAATGCTACCACCAAAGTTGACAAATAAATTAAATGTGCCATATATGTAATCACAACAATAAAAAAGGAGCCATCATGTCAATCACAAGCGTTGTATTAACTAAAGAACAAAAGTCCATTATTGCAGAAGCATTAGAGGTTATGCCTGAAGATCTGGAAGAAATAAAGATTAAAGCAAATAGCTATAAAAAAACGTCATTCAGAGACGATTTCTCAATGATATTCAAAGGCAATATGGCCACACTCGCCAGGATGGATTTGACGCCCACAGCGTTTAGAATTGTGCTTTATCTCTTCTCAGTAATTGATTATGGAAATATTATCCCTGATTTTTCACAGTCACGTATAGCCAAAGATCTTGGGCTGAATAAATCAAATGTCTCACGCGCATTCAAAGAGTTATTTGAGAGAAAAATACTTATTCGTGACGCCATAGATAACCAAGTATACCTTAATTCAAACTTGTGTGTTAAAGGAATCCCTCGTCGTTTCAATGAAGATCTGATGGATAAATTTAGAAAGTCCAGACTGGAGACAGAAGACTTTGCCAATTCGTTTAACTTTTATCGTGCAGGGAGTAAAACAAAGCCGGTTAAAAATCCCAAAAGAAGATATCCTACAGACGGCATTCCATTTGATTAAAATAATAAATAATGCTGTTGAACAATTTATACTTCCGCAAATGACTATTTCCCAATACAAATTCAACTTTATATTGGGAATAAAACTAATCATAAGATATCATTAAGTATATGACGTTCTTGTTCAACTTCACATGATTTAATCATCCCACTTAGTACTCTAACAAAAACGTCATTCCATTTCTGACGCTCTCTCGAAGTATGCCAGTTCTCAAACAACACTTTTTCAAGAGAGATCCAAATAACTTCTGCGCGAGAGGTATTTAATAGCTCCTTGAATACTTCGTCAGATACAGTAAGAGCATGAGAATAGATTTTATTATCAATAGTCCAGAAAGGCTCTGGCTTGGTAAAATCAGTCAAAGAAGCAAAAGCCAACCCACGGATCTGTGCTGCTTCCATTGTGCTGTTCACTTTATGATGATCCCGCCATGTTCTTAAATCACCTAAAAGATAATTTACTCGTTGATTCCTTGCCTTGCTGTCTTCTGCCTGGTATTGAATATAAGCGGGACCATTACCAGTCTGGCGATAACGAGCCAATGTTTTGACACTTACACCAAGATAAAGGGCCGAAACTTCAGCACTCAGGGTTGCATCATCTGGCATACTACCAAATAGCCGCCATACTTCGGCGTATTCCCTTAAAGTATCAATAGTACTCATTCCTTGTTCTCCTGATTTACTGGCAATGGTGGATACTTCGCTGAAGCCAAAAGTGTATTATACAATTCTGGTGACGTCATCAGCATATGAAGCTCAATCAGTTGAAGAGCCTCAAATACCCGCTCTTTATCAGGCTCAGCATATCTTTCAGTAGGGTCTGTGGTATTACGGTGGTTAAGCAATCTTTTCACCACTGCATACGAAGTAAGCCCTTCTGCAACTCGACCAAAGGTTCTTCGTAGATCGTGCATTCCCAACTTTATTATTCCGGCTTCCAGACAGATATACTCGCGTAAGCTTTTACTATCAGAATAGTGCCCAACCTTACTCCGCGACGAACGAGCCGGAAAAACCCATTTGCGTTTATCTGCGCGTATTTCGGTATCATTGACGATATCTCGCCGGTCTTCCAGAATTCGCTTTGTCGCATCGCAGATTGGAAGCTCATGGTCATTACGATTCTTCGTGTCGTAAAAGCGAATCACTCGATTTTCGAGATCGACATAGCTGGTCGTTCTAGCCTCTTCTTGTGTCAGGGCCTCTCGCCAGCACAGTGTTGCTGTTTCTTCCTTCCTGGCTCCTGTCAGAATGGTCAGCAACAGATAATCACAACCCAAGCGATTAAAACTTCGCTTATTGTGTAATGCAGTTAAGAACCGTCCCAAAGTATCTTTTGGGGACAATGGATTTCGAACGCCCTTGGCACGATAGCTATCTTCCAGCTCAGATCGTGTTCTGAACTTCTTCTGTACCTTTAAAATTGAAAAAGGGTTGTAGGACAACGAAGGTTGTCGTTGCTGGGTCTGAGCATTCCCAGCTTCAATCTCGATTGCGTGTTTTACAGCAACATTGGCCCACCTAAAAGTCTGTTCTGCTGCTGTTCTGGCTCTTGAAGCAAGCTCGTCAAACTTCCGAAGGATTTCATTACCAGTAAGATCCTTGATTCGAAGGTTTTGCCATTCTTTCAACCGATTCTCAGCTTTGTTTAACACATTGAGAGTGTTTGGTTTAGCAGGTTTGGTTCTGCCAAGTAAGTGACTCCTGTATTGGGCAAAAGCTTCACTCACAGTCAATTCAGCCAGATCGAGTTCCCTTTTAATCTTGTTGGGATTTCTCTTTGTTGCAATCATTGTCTGAACCAACTGCCGAGCTGCCTCACGGGCTTGATCGATACTCGGAAAATCGGACACATTCCCAACCTTTACTTTCAAGACAGAGCTTGGCTTCTTACCCTCACTGACATTACGATCTGACGAGGCTACTCTTCGCTGGATTACATAGGTTTTTTTCGTCAAACTGACCTTCACACCGAAGCCAACGGGTGAATCTCGATGATCGTCAAAAACTATGTAAGGTTTTTGGTCAGGGTTGGCTTCGAAAACGACTTTTCCAGAACTACTGAGTTCAGGCTTAACATTAATACTTAACTTATTGATAATAAAAGCCTGATTGAGAGTTGTTTTCAAAGCATCACCACCATTTGTAGCCCAGAGAAGGAGTAAAACTAATCTATCACACCTTGAGCTACAATTGAGCTACAAATTTATTGGTTTATATGGGTTTAAAGGGGTTTTACCTAGGGCCATATGAGCACTTGAAAGAATTAAATAATGAGTAAAATCAATATGAATGAAGACATTGATAAGGACTTCTCTAGCCATACACCGATGATGCAGCAGTATCTGAAGCTGAAGGCACAGCATCCGGAAATCCTGCTGTTCTATCGTATGGGCGATTTTTACGAGCTGTTTTATGACGATGCCAAACGCGCATCGCAGCTGCTCGACATCTCGCTGACCAAACGGGGCGCATCGGCTGGTGAACCCATTCCAATGGCCGGTATTCCGCACCACGCGGTAGAAAACTACCTGGCGAAACTGGTGAATCAGGGTGAGTCTGTCGCCATCTGCGAACAGATCGGCGACCCCGCGACCTCAAAAGGTCCGGTGGAACGCAAGGTCGTGCGCATCGTCACGCCAGGCACCATCAGCGATGAAGCCCTGCTTCAGGAGCGCCAGGATAACCTGCTGGCCGCGCTGTGGCAGGACGGCAAAGGCTTTGGCTACGCGACGCTGGACATCAGCTCCGGGCGTTTTCGTCTGAGTGAACCGGCCGATCGTGAAACGATGGCTGCCGAACTGCAGCGCACCAACCCGGCAGAACTGCTCTACGCCGAAGATTTCGCCGAAATGGCGCTGATTGAAGGTCGTCGCGGGCTGCGCCGCCGTCCGCTGTGGGAATTCGAAATTGATACCGCGCGCCAGCAGCTGAATCTGCAGTTTGGCACCCGCGATCTGATTGGCTTTGGCGTTGAAAATGCCCCGCGCGGGCTGTGTGCGGCAGGTTGCCTCCTGCAGTACGTAAAAGATACCCAGCGCACCGCCCTGCCGCATATCCGCTCTATCACCATGGAGCGCCAGCAGGACAGCATCATCATGGATGCCGCCACGCGCCGTAACCTGGAGATCACCCAGAACCTGGCGGGCGGCGTAGAAAATACGCTCGCGTCGGTCCTCGACAGTACGGTCACGCCAATGGGCAGCCGTATGCTGAAACGCTGGCTGCATATGCCGATTCGCGATACCGCTACGCTGGTTTGCCGTCAGCAGACGATTGCCGCCCTGCAGGATCGCTATACCGAGCTGCAACCGGTCCTGCGTCAGGTGGGCGATCTGGAACGTATCCTGGCCCGTCTGGCGCTGCGCACGGCGCGACCGCGCGATCTTGCGCGGATGCGTCATGCTTTCCAGCAGCTGCCGGAACTGCGTGCGCAGCTGAGCGACGTTGACAGCGCGCCGGTACAGAAACTCCGCGAAACCATGGGCGAATTTACCGAACTCCGCGAGCTGCTTGAACGCGCCATTATTGATGCGCCTCCGGTTCTCGTGCGTGATGGCGGCGTGATTGCCCCGGGCTACAACGAGGAGCTGGACGAATGGCGCGCGCTGGCCGACGGCGCGACGGACTACCTTGATAAACTGGAGATCCGCGAGCGCGAGCGTCTTGGGCTCGACACCCTGAAGGTGGGGTATAACGCGGTTCACGGTTACTACATTCAAATCAGCCGCGGGCAGAGCCATCTGGCGCCGATTCACTACGTGCGCCGCCAGACGTTGAAAAACGCTGAACGCTACATCATTCCCGAGCTGAAAGAGTACGAGGACAAAGTTCTCACCTCGAAAGGCAAAGCGCTGGCGCTGGAAAAACAGCTCTATGAAGAGCTGTTTGACATGCTGATGCCGCACCTGGCCGACCTGCAGCTGAGCGCCAGCGCGCTGGCGGAACTGGACGTGCTGGTGAACCTGGCAGAGCGCGCGGAAACGCTGAACTACACCTGCCCGACCTTTACCGACAAGGCAGGCATTCGCATTACCGAAGGCCGTCATCCGGTGGTCGAGCAGGTGCTGAACGAACCGTTCATCGCCAACCCGCTGAGCCTGTCGCCCCAGCGAAGAATGCTGATCATTACCGGTCCGAACATGGGCGGTAAGAGTACCTATATGCGTCAGACGGCGCTGATTGCCCTGCTTGCCTATATCGGCAGCTACGTTCCGGCGCAAAACGTGGAGATTGGCCCCATCGACCGTATCTTTACCCGCGTCGGGGCTGCGGACGATCTGGCGAGCGGTCGCTCAACCTTCATGGTCGAGATGACCGAAACGGCAAACATTCTGCATAACGCGACGGAGCACAGCCTGGTGCTGATGGACGAAGTCGGACGCGGAACGTCAACCTACGATGGTCTGTCGCTGGCCTGGGCCTGTGCAGAAAGCCTCGCGAATAAAATCAAGGCCATGACGCTGTTCGCCACCCACTACTTCGAGCTGACGCAGTTGCCGGAGAAAATGGAAGGTGTGGCTAACGTCCACCTTGATGCGCTGGAGCACGGCGACACCATCGCCTTTATGCACACGGTGCAGGATGGCGCGGCAAGCAAGAGCTATGGTCTGGCCGTTGCGGCGCTGGCCGGTGTACCGAAAGAGGTGATCAAGCGCGCGCGTCAGAAACTGCGTGAGCTGGAAAGCCTGTCACCGAATGCGGCGGCGACGCAGATCGATGGTACGCAGATGTCGCTGCTGGTGCCAGCGGAAGAGACATCGCCTGCTGTGGAAGCGCTGGAGAACCTCGATCCGGATTCCCTGACGCCGCGTCAGGCGCTGGAGTGGATTTATCGGTTGAAGAGTCTGGTTTAGTTTTCTGCGGTCTGTTTTGTCGGGTGGCGGCTTCGCCTTACCCGACCTACAAAACCGTAGGCCCGGTAAGCGCAGCGCCACCGGGCAAAAGGCCGCACAATATTATCGCCCGGTAAGCGCAGCGCCACCGGGCTTTTTTTTAGAGCAGCGGCGGGATTGTCGGCACCTGTGGCGCCTCGTCAATATCCTTCTGCGTCATGCGGAACGCTTCCGGGTAGTGCTCGCGGCTGGTACGACGCAGCGGTTCGGTATCGCGCCAGGTATACAGACAATGCTGGCACTGGTAAACGGTCCAGACCCCTTTCACCGGTGACGTCGCCATCACTTCAATATGCTCATCGGCACAACGTGGACAAATCATCTTTTCCTCCTTATTGGCGTGCAGCCAGCATCGCGGTCAGTTTTTCAGCCCAGGCTTTGGTTTCGGGAAGATCCTGAACCGGCTGGCTATAGTGGCCCCGGGTGTCCGGTGCGACAGGCGTGGTCGCATCAATAATCAGTTTGTCGGTAATGCCCGCCGGACTGGATCCCGGATCGAGTTCAAGCACCGACATGTTCGGCAGCTGCACCAGATCGCCTGCCGGGTTGACCTTCGATGACAGCGCCCACATCACCTGCGGAAGGTTGAACGGGTCGACATCCTCATCCACCATGATCACCATCTTCACGTAGCCCAGGCCGTGCGGCGTGGTCATGGCGCGCAAGCCAACCGCGCGGGCGAAGCCGCCGTAACGCTTTTTGGTGGAGATGATCGCCAGCAGACCGTGGGTGTACATCGCGTTTACCGCCTGCACTTCCGGGAACTCCGCTTTCAGCTGCTGGTAGAGCGGCACGCAGGTGGCTGGCCCCATCAGATAATCAATCTCGGTCCACGGCATGCCGAGGTAAAGGGATTCGAAAATCGGTTTGGTGCGGTAAGAAACTTTGTCGATACGCACAACCGTCATGTTACGGCCACCGGAGTAGTGGCCGGTAAACTCGCCGAACGGCCCTTCAATTTCGCGCTTACGGCCTTCAATCACCCCTTCCAGGATCACTTCAGAACCCCACGGCACGTCAAAGCCGGTCAGCGGCGCGGTGGCAATCGGGTACGGGCTTTCACGGAGCGCACCGGCCATTTCATATTCCGACTGATCGTATTTCAGCGGCGTCGCGCCCATCAGGGTGATGATCGGGTCGTTGCCCAGTGTAATCGCAATCGGCAGGTCTTCGCCGCGCTCTTCCGCTTTGTGCAGATGCAGGGCGATATCGTGCATCGGCACCGGCTGCAGGCCGAGCTTGCGCTTGCCCTTCACTTCCATGCGGTAGATGCCAACGTTCTGCTTGCCGAAGTTATCCGGGTCGAGCGGATCGCGCGAGACAACGCACGCTTTGTCGAGATAAAAACCACCGTCCCCGTCGTTCAGGCGGAATAGCGGCAGGATGTCGAACAGGTTAATGTCTTCACCGTCCACCGTATTCTGCGCCCAGGCCGGGTTGGCGCGGCGCTCTGGCGCAATCGGGAATTTATCCCAGCGGCGAATAAACTCGTCGATCTGCTTTTTCACCGGCGTGTTCGCAGGCAGCCCCATCGAAATAGCGTGATTTTGCCAGGAGCCGATGGTGTTCATCACCACGCGGGCATCGGTAAAGCCGCGAATGTTGTCGAACCACAGCGCGGGCGCGCCGTCACCGATGCGGCCGGTCGCGTTGGCTGCCGCCGCCAGATCCGGCTCGGCGTTTACCTCTTCCTTAATTTTCAGCAGTTGCCCTTGCTCATCGAGCGCCTGCAGGAAGCTTCTCAAATCATCAAATGCCATCTTTATTCTCCTGTGAAAAATGTTTCGCCTCCCGCAACCCGTTCCAGCGACGCGCCTTTTTATGCTCCAGGCCAAACTGGTCGAGCACGCGGGTCACAATATGCTGGGTAATGTCATCGGCGGTTTGCGGGTGGTTGTAGTACGCAGGCATGGGCGGCACCATCGCCACACCCATGCGGGAGAGCGCCAGCATGTTCTCCAGATGAATGGTGCTGAGCGGCGTTTCACGGGGCACCAGCACCAGCTTGCGCCCCTCTTTCAGCACCACATCCGCCGCACGGCCCACCAGCCCTTCGGCATAGCCCGCGCGGATCCCGGCCAGCGTTTTCATGCTGCAGGGAATGACGATCATGCCGTCGGTACGAAACGAGCCGGAGGAGATGGTGGCGGCCTGGTCAGCCGGGCTGTGGACGACGTCAGCCAGGGCAGCAACGTCCTGCGCGGTGTAAGGGGTTTCCAGCTCAATGGTGCTCTTTGCCCACTTCGACATCACCAGATGCGTCTCTACTTCCGGCATTTCCCGCAGCGCCTGCAGCAGCGCCACGCCCAGCGGAGCACCCGTTGCTCCCGTCATTCCCACGATTAATCTCATTCAGCACCTCAATTAATTTGTTCGTACACGAACATTATGAGTAAACTACTCCCGGATCGATTTCCTGACAAGATTGTTCGCATACGATCACACGAATTGCTAAAAAATGCCGCGTTAAAATCCAGAGCAAGAGCGGCTATCATAGAGGGAGATTTTTTCCGTCGGAGTGTTCATGGAACTAAGACAAGAGGCGTTCCACCTGTTACGTCAGCTTTTTCAACAGCATACTGCCCAGTGGCAACATGCATTACCGGAGCTGACCAAGCCGCAGTATGCGGTGATGCGCTCCATTGCCGAGCATCCAGGCATCGAACAGGTGGCATTGACTGAAGTCGCGGTCAGCACGAAAGCGACCCTGGCGGAAATGCTGAGCCGCATGGAGGCGCGCGGGCTGGTCAAACGCGAGCACGACCCTGCGGATAAGCGCCGTCGCTTTGTCTTCCTCACGCCAGAAGGTGAGGCCCTGCTTGCAGACTGTAAGCCGGTAGGCAATGAGGTTGATGAGGCCTTTTTAGGACGCCTTAACAAGGCCGAGCGGGAGCAGTTCTCTGCGCTCATCAAAAAGATGATGCACGATTAACTCACGCTGGTGCGCATAAAATCGATAAAGGTGCGCACTTTTGCGGGCACATGCCGGGCATCAGGATAGACCGCATAGATCCCCTGCCGCGCAAAGGTATACTCCGGTAAAATCGTCACCAGCGTTCCCGCATCAAGCGAATCGCGCACCAGCCATTCCGGCAGTAACGCCACCCCACCGCCTGCGAGCGCAAAAGCCATAAGGGCCTGAGCGCTGTCGGCAAACAAACGCGGCGCCTTTTTTATCTCCAGCATGTCAGGCGCACCGCGGGCATCTTTCACCTGCCAGCGCAGCGGCGAGGCTAAGCGCTCGTGGATGATCCAGTCGGCCTGCGCCAGCTGCGCAAGCGATTCGATCGGGTTTCTCGCAAGCCACTCGGGCGTCGCGACGGGGAGAATAGAAAAGTGAGAAATCAGTGCGGCGTGGTTGCGCGAATCAACAAGCGTCCCCAGCCGGATGGCCACGTCAAAGCGCTCCGAGATGAGGTCTGCGTGCAGTGACGACGAAACATGTCGGACGCGAAGATCCGTGTGCTGCTGGCTAAACCTGGCCAGCAGCGGCACCACGACCCGGGCGCCATATTCAGGCGTGGTCGTGATCCGCAGCTCGCCGGTGAGCCCCGCATGGTTCGCACGGACATCATCCTGCAGCCGTTCGGCCTCCTTCAGAAGCGCCACGCTGCGCTGATGAAAAAGCACGCCCGCCTCGGTTAGCGTCAGGCGGCGGGTGGAGCGCAGCAGCAGCGTAACGCCCAGCTCATCTTCAAGCTGGCGGATATTGAAGCTAACCACCGCTTTTGTCAGCCCCATTGCCTCGGCGGCGGCCGTAAAACTGCCGGTGTCGGCCACCGCGACAAACATCTGCGTCCGCTGCAGGTTAATCATCATCACGCCCTTTACTGTCAAAATATTTTTGACAGTATATCGCGCTTTGTCAGGTTTATCCGTGATTCCCGAGCCGATACGATACGCCACCTCACCGGAGGATCCACCATGACGTATCGCAGCCAAGTTGCCGTTGTCTATCTGCTGGGCTTTTTTCTTGATTTGATCAACATGTTTATTGCCAGCGTCGCCTTTCCGGCGATGGCTCACGCCTTTAACACCACGCCTTCTGCCCTTGCCTGGGTCAGTAACGGGTACATTGCCGGCCTGACGCTGGCGATCCCGTTCAGCAGCCTGCTCTCGCGCCGCATCGGGCCCAAGCGCGTCATCCTGCTCTCGCTTTTTCTGTTCAGCGCAGCCTCCGCAGCGGCGGGCCTGTCTGCAACGCTTGAAAGTCTGATCGCCTGGCGAGTGCTTCAGGGCGTGGGAGGAGGCTTACTGATCCCCGTTGGACAGGCGCTGACCTGGCAACAGTATAAGCCTCACGAGCGTGCCAGACTCTCCTCGGCGGTGATGCTGGTCGCGCTGCTTGCCCCGGCCTGCTCCCCGGCTATCGGGGGACTGCTGGTACAGACGCTAAGCTGGCGATGGATATTTTTCGCCACGCTACCGGTCGCTATCGTGACCTTTGTTCTGGCCTGCCTGTGGCTTAAACACGAAATGCCTGCGATGAACGCGGCCAGACTGCTAAACCTGACCTTGCTCGCGGACCCGCTTTTGCGTTTTTCCATGCTTCTCTATATCTGCGTTCCTGGCGTATTTATTGGGGTGAACGTCACGGGCATGTTTTATCTTCAGAACGTGGCGAACATGAGCCCAGCCGCTACGGGCATGCTCATGCTGCCGTGGTCTGTGGCATCGTTTATCGCCATCACGGCAACGGGACGTTATTTTAACCGTATCGGCCCCCGCCCCCTGATCGTCATCGGCTGCCTGTTGCAGGCGACGGGCATTCTGCTTTTGATTGACGTCAGTTCGGCTACGCTGTTGCCTGCCGTCGCGTTTGCCCTGATGGGCGCCGGGGGAAGCCTGTGCAGCAGCACGGCTCAGAGCAGCGCGTTTCTGACAACGCGCCGGGACGAGATGCCGGATGCCAGCGCGCTGTGGAATCTCAATCGTCAATTGAGCTTTTTTGCCGGTGCCCTGCTGCTGGCGCAGGTGCTGAACCTGGCGCAGGCGTGGCTGACGCCACACGCCGCCTGGCACGGGATGTTTATTTTTGCCGCAGGTATGACCTTGCTGCCTGTACCGTACGTTTTTCGTCTTAACAATACGCAGGTGCTAAACCCGCTGCGACAGGAGAATTCATGACGCCTTTCGAACACGACATTATCGACCTCCACATTGCGCTTGAAGCATGGTTAGGCAAAGGTGAAGGCGAGGCCGACGCGCTGCTCGCCCGTTTCCAGCGCGATTTTCTGATGATCCCGCCGGGCGGAGTGCAGGTCGACTATAACGGCCTGGCCAGTTTTCTGGAAAAACAGCGCGGAAGCCGTCCCGGGCTGAAAATCGTCATTGACGAGTTAACCACGATCCAGAGCGGCGAACGGGGTGCAGTGCTTCACTACCGGGAGACGCAAACCCGGCCAGACCTGCCCGTTAACGTGCGCTGGTCAACCGCGGTGCTTAATCAGGAAGGTGACAAAATAACCTGGCGTCTGCTGCACGAGACGGCGACGCAGCCGTAACACAAAAGAAAAAGGCCCGTCTCACGACGGGCCTTTTTTGACGAAAGGTTGCTTATTCGCGGAACAGCGCTTCGATATTCAGACCTTGCCCCTGCAGGATTTCACGCAGGCGACGCAGACCTTCAACCTGAATCTGACGAACACGTTCACGGGTCAGGCCAATTTCGCGGCCGACGTCTTCCAGTGTCGCAGCTTCATACCCCAGTAAACCGAAACGACGCGCCAGCACTTCACGCTGTTTGGCGTTCAATTCGAACAGCCATTTGACGATGCTCTGTTTCATGTCATCGTCCTGCGTGGTGTCTTCCGGACCGTTATCTTTTTCATCGGCCAGGATGTCCAGCAGCGCTTTTTCGGAGTCGCCACCCAGCGGGGTGTCAACGGAGGTAATGCGCTCGTTGAGACGCAGCATACGGCTTACGTCATCAACCGGTTTATCGAGTTGTTCGGCAATTTCTTCTGCACTTGGCTCGTGGTCCAGCTTATGGGACAACTCGCGCGCGGTACGCAGATACACGTTCAACTCTTTGACGATGTGAATCGGCAGGCGAATCGTACGGGTCTGGTTCATAATAGCCCGTTCGATGGTCTGACGAATCCACCAGGTCGCGTAGGTTGAGAAACGGAACCCGCGTTCCGGGTCAAACTTCTCAACTGCGCGGATGAGACCTAAGTTGCCCTCTTCAATCAGATCCAGCAGAGCCAGACCACGATTGCCGTAACGGCGGGCAATTTTCACGACCAGTCGCAGGTTACTTTCAATCATGCGACGACGCGAGGCCACATCACCACGCAAAGCACGACGTGCGAAATAGACTTCTTCTTCGGCCGTTAGCAGTGGGGAGTAACCAATCTCCCCAAGGTAAAGCTGAGTCGCGTCCAGTACACGCTGTGTGGCGCCCTGCGATAACAGCTCTTCTTCAGCCAAATCGTTATCACTGGGTTCCTCTTCTACTAAGGCTTTTTCGTCAAAAGCCTCTACTCCGTTCTCATCAAATTCCGCGTCTTCATTTAAATCATGAACTTTCAGCGTATTCTGACTCATAAGGTGGCTCCTACCCGTGATCCCTGAACGAGACACCCTGGCTGGCATGCCCCGTCAAATTATCGCTGCGGCAAGTACTGCAGCGGGTTTACGGATTTCCCCTTGTAACGAATTTCAAAATGCAAGCGTGTAGAACTGGTTCCGGTGCTACCCATGGTAGCGATTTTTTGCCCCGCCTTAACTTCTTGTTGTTCCCGGACCAGCATTGTGTCGTTATGGGCGTAGGCACTCAGGTAATCATCGTTGTGTTTGATGATGATAAGATTACCGTAACCGCGCAGAGCGTTACCGGCATACACAACGCGTCCATCTGCGGTCGCGATGATAGCCTGTCCTTTACTCCCTGCGATATCGATCCCTTTATTTCCCCCTTCGGAGGAAGAGAAGTTCTCGATAACCTTGCCGTCAGTCGGCCAGCGCCATGCAGAAATCGGCGAACTGGAGGTCATACTGCTGGCAGTCGGTTCAGTAGAGCTAACCACAGGTGCCGTAACCGGTGCTGTGACAGCAGTCGCAGTCCCTTTATTATTCGGCAACATTTTGTTAGCAGTCTGATCACCTGAATCCTCAGAATACGTAATTACAGGTTGTGAAGCAACCACCGTGGTGGATTTTTGTGCAGGCTTAACGCTGTTATTTTGAGCCGTCACATCGGCCGCTGAAACCGTGTTGCCAGGCGTAAGCGGCGTACCCGTCGCGTTGCCCACCTGGAGCGTTTGCCCGACTTCCAGAGCATATGGGGCCTGGACGTTGTTGCGCTGCGCGAGGTCACGGAAATCGTTCCCGGTGATCCACGCAATGTAGAACAGCGTATCGCCGCGTTTCACGGCATAGGTGCTGCCACCGGTGTAGCTGCCTTTCGGAATGTTCCCATACTGGCGGTTATAGACTATGCGGCCGTTTTGGGTCTGAACAGGCTGTTCAACTGGCTGAACCTGCATTGGCTGTGTAACAGGATGTTGCACAGGCTGAATTTGTGGTGTTTGCTGCGGCGCAGCTGTCCCCATTTTAGGTGGCGGCGTGATTAACATTCCGCTGGACGTGTTACCGGAGCCGCTGTTTCCGCCGACGGAACTGACGGGCGCAGGGGCGTTGTTAGAACTTGTACAGCCTGCCAGCCAGAGCGAAACCAGTGATAATGCCGCAACACGGCTGATGGTGAATTTTGGGCTTCCCGCGCTCATTTATCCCCCAGGAATGTGTTAACTACCAGTGACTTAAAATTTACCGTGATGGCACGAATCTTTCGCGCCACACCATACGCTGAATTTGCCTTAATAACCCTGGATAATTCCGAGTCTCAGGCCAACTCCCCCTTCACCAGAGGCACAAAGCGCACGGCTTCCACGGTGTCGATAATAAACTCGCCGCCGCGCCGACGAACGCGCTTCAACAGCTGCTGCTCGTCCCCGACAGGCAAAACCAGAATGCCCCCCTCATCCAGCTGCGACAACAGGGCAGCTGGAATTTCAGGCGGGGCCGCCGTCACGATGATCGCGTCAAACGGGGCGCGAGCCTTCCAACCCTGCCATCCATCACCGTGTCGTGTCGAAACATTATGTAAATCAAGTTGTTTCAGGCGACGACGCGCCTGCCACTGTAAACCTTTAATCCGCTCAACGGAGCATACGTGATGAACGAGATGCGCCAGGATCGCGGTCTGATACCCCGACCCGGTGCCAATCTCCAGCACGCGGGAGTCGGGCGTCAGCTCCAGCAGCTCCGTCATGCGAGCCACCATGTAAGGCTGCGAAATCGTCTGGCCCTGCCCGATGGGCAGCGCCACGTTTTCCCACGCTTTGTGTTCAAACGCCTCGTCTACAAATTTCTCACGCGGAACCAGGGCGAGCGCTTCAAGCACGTGCTCGTCGCGGATCCCCTGCGCGCGTAGTTGTTCCAGAAGAGTTTGTACACGTTTGTTTACCATTGCGCGTTCACTCCTGCGCGATCCAGCCAGCCCGACACCACATCATGCGCGCTATACGCGGTTAAATCTACGTGCAGCGGGGTAACCGAAACATAGCCTTCCTCCACGGCGGCAAAGTCGGTATCCGGACCCGCATCGCACTTATCGCCGGGAGGGCCGATCCAGTAAAGCGTGTTGCCGCGCGGATCCTGCTGCGGGATCACCTGATCGGCAGGATGTCGACTCCCACAACGGGTGACGCGGATGCCTTTAATTTCATCGAGAGGAAGATCCGGCACGTTGATGTTGAGGATGCGTCCGGTACGCAACGGCTCGCGGCCGAGCGCCCGCAGGATCGAACAGGTCACCGCGGCGGCGGTGTCGTAGTGCGTGTAGCCGTTCAACGAGACCGCCAGCGCCGGGAATCCCAGATGGCGGCCTTCCATTGCGGCCGCCACGGTGCCGGAGTAAATCACGTCATCGCCGAGGTTAGGCCCGGCGTTAATGCCGGAGACGACGATATCCGGACGCGGCCGCATCAGCGCGTTCACGCCCAGAAAAACACAGTCGGTTGGCGTGCCCATCTGTACGGCAATATCGCCATTTTCAAAGGTAAAGGTGCGAAGCGACGACTCCAGCGTCAGCGAGTTAGACGCTCCACTGCGGTTACGATCGGGCGCCACAACCTGCACATCCGCAAACTCACGGAGGTGTTTCGCCAGGGTCTGAATGCCTGGCGCGTGGATCCCGTCATCGTTACTCAGCAATATTCGCATAATCACCCGAGGTGTTGATAAGTTCCCTGACAACACTGGTGGCAAAGCTGCCTGCCGGCAGCCAGAAGCGTAACTCGACGGTCACGTCATCCCACCAGTTCCAGCTTAACTGCTGCGGATAGAGCAGCATCGCGCGGCGTGCCGCGTCGACTTTTTCCCGCACCAGCAAGGACTGCAATTCTGGCGCATCCGCCACGGCTGACTGCTCGGCGGCCAGGGCCTCCCCCTGGGTTCCCCAGTCGCCCGTACCGGGCAACGCGGCGGTGATCAGCAGCCCTTTTGCGTCCACGCGCGACTGGACATCGGCCATCTCTTCGGCCGTTGCCACAAACCAGCTTCCGCGTCCCGCTAATTGTAGCGCATCGCCAACAACAACTTGATTCGCGTCCGGTTTTTTCAGCCTTTCGCTCACAATCTGATTAAACAACGCACTGCGGGCCGCCGACAACCAAAAACTGCGTTTATTCCTGTCACGCACCGGCGCGTCGCTTTGCGCCCAGCGCAGTGCGCCCTGCAGGTTGCTGCCGCCGATGCCAAAGCGCTGCGCGCCAAAGTAGTTCGGTACGCCGCGGTCGCTGATGGCATTCAGGCGTTTTTCAACGTCTTCACGGTCAGTCACGTCGCGCAGCACCAGCGTAAACGCGTTGCCTTTTAACGCGCCCAGACGCAGTTTGCGCTTGTGGCGGGCATATTCCAGTACCTTACAGCCCTCAAGCTCAAATTTGCTTAAATCAGGCATCGCATTGCCGGGAACGCGCGCGCAGAGCCACTGTTCCGTGACGGCGTGTTTATCTTTCTGCCCGGCAAAGCTCACCTCGCGGGCATGAATTTTGAGGAATTTTGCCAGCGCGTCGGCCACAAAGCGGGTATTGCAGCCATTTTTCAGAATACGCACCAGGATATGTTCGCCTTCGCCATCCGGCTCAAAGCCCAGATCCTCCACCACGAGGAAATCTTCAGGGCTGGCTTTCAGCACCCCGTTCCCCTGCGGCTTACCGTGCAGGTATGTCAGGTTGTCGAAGTCTGTCATTTGCTCGCCTTCACCAGCAGCGCCACGGCTTCACAGGCAATCCCTTCGCCGCGACCGGTAAAGCCCAGCTTCTCGGTCGTCGTCGCTTTCACGTTCACGTCGTCCATATGGCAGCCCAGATCTTCTGCAATAAATACGCGCATCTGCGGAATGTGCGGCAGCATTTTTGGGGCCTGAGCGATAATCGTCACGTCGACGTTGCCAAGGGTGTAGCCTTTCGCCTGGATGCGGCGCCACGCTTCGCGCAGCAGTTCACGGCTGTCCGCCCCTTTAAACGCCGGGTCGGTGTCCGGGAACAGCTTGCCGATATCACCCAGTGCGGCCGCGCCCAGCAGCGCGTCGGTCAGCGCATGCAGCGCCACGTCGCCATCAGAATGCGCCAGCAGCCCTTTTTCATAAGGAATGCGCACGCCGCCAATGATAATTGGGCCTTCGCCGCCAAAGGCGTGTACATCAAAACCGTGTCCAATTCGCATTATGCCTTCTCCTGATGGGTCAAACGGGTAAGATAAAATTCCGCGAGCTGTAAATCTTCCGGACGCGTCACTTTAATATTATCAGCACGTCCTTCAACAAGCTCAGGGTGGAAACCGCAGTACTCCAGCGCAGAGGCTTCGTCCGTGATGGTCGCACCTTCGTTAAGCGCGCGCGTTAAGCAGTCGTGGAGCAGTTCGCGGGGGAAAAATTGCGGCGTCAGCGCGTGCCAGAGATCGACGCGATCGACGGTGTGGGCGATAGCCCGTTTGCCCGGCTCGGCACGCTTCATGGTGTCGCGCACGGGAGCGGCCAGAATGCCGCCCACTTTGCTGGTTTCGCTCAATGCCAGCAGGCGAGCGAGATCGTCCTGATGCAGGCACGGACGGGCCGCGTCATGGACCAGCACCCACGGCGCATTACCGGCCGCCTGAATGCCTGCCAGCACGGAATCGGCGCGCTCGGCACCGCCATCGACAACGGTAATCTGTGGATGATTTGCCAGCGGGAGCTGCGCGAAGCGCGCATCGCCGGGGCTGATAGCGATGATCGCTCGCGTCACCCGCGGGTGCGCCAGCAGCGCCGCCACGGCGTGCTCGAGGATCGTTTTATCGCCAATAGAGAGGTATTGCTTGGGACATTCTGTCTGCATGCGCCGGCCAAAACCTGCGGCCGGCACCACGGCGCATACGTCCGAAAAAGTTACTGCCATGTCGTAATCCTGGGCCTGATTATCGATTGTTTTGTGCTGAGCCCTGATTGCGTTTAGACGCATCCGGAACCAGACGATAAAAGGTTTCGCCCGGCTTAGTCATACTGAGTTCATTGCGTGCGCGTTCCTCAATCGCCTCTTGCCCGCCATTGAGGTCATCAATTTCAGCGAAGAGTTGATCGTTTCGCGCCTTAAGTTTGGCGTTTGTTGCCTGCTGAGCTGCGACGTCATCGCTCACCCGGCTATAGTCGTGCAGTCCGTTCTTACCGAACCACAGCGAATATTGCAGCCAGATTAGCAAAGCCAGCAACAGCAGCGTTAGTTTACCCATCCTGCCCCCTGAAAAACGGCATCATCATCCCAAGACTTCCCCAGAGCACTACGCCGGGGTAACAGAGATGCCGCAACATCGCGGGCAAATGTACCACATTTTTTCCGCAGAATCGTCCTGCTCAATATCGTTACACAGTTGGTTACGGTTTGAATTATGGCTGAAGTTAGCCCATGAGCCACAAAAATAACAGACCAAACATCAGCACCACCGTCACAATCGTGACCACGGTACTGTACAGGAGCTTGCCGTTGAGCAGCGAGTGAAGCGCAATGCCGACGACAACCGCCACGGGCATCAGCGCCAGAAAGAAAGGCCAGGTGTAGAGAAAGAAGAACAGCGTGTTGCCGCCGTAGATAAGAAACGGGATACCCAGCGCCAGTAACCATGAGACGAAGCCAATGATGGCCCCAGGAAATGACCAGGTCGTTTCGTCGTCGGTCGCAAGCGGCTCCGACCCGGTGGTGGTGATGTAATGTTCACTGTTGCGCATAGCTAGTCCTGTGACCGTGACTCATCGTTCGGGAAGACAGCTCCCGAACGATACCGTCTCAGGATCTGATAATATCGTCCCGTCTGAGCAGGTCTAATAATTGGCTTACTAAATTTGTTACCAATTGTTGACCCTCCAGGTGAATTTCTGGCGATTCAGGCGCTTCGTAGACCGCGTCAATGCCGGTGAAGTTGCGCAGTTCTCCGGCACGCGCTTTTTTGTACAGCCCTTTCGGGTCGCGCGCTTCGCAAACCTCCAGCGGCGTATCCACAAACACTTCGATAAAGCGATCCTGACCGACCCGTTCGCGCACCATCTGGCGCTCGGCGCGGTGTGGAGAGATAAATGCGGTCAGCACCACCAGCCCGGCGTCGGCCATCAGGCTGGCGACCTCCCCGACCCGACGGATGTTCTCTTTGCGGTCGTCGTCGCTGAACCCTAAATCGCTGCACAGGCCATGGCGCACGTTGTCGCCATCCAGCAGGTACGTGCTTACGCCCTGCTGATGCAATGCCTCTTCCAGCGCGCCCGCCACCGTCGATTTACCCGAGCCGGACAGCCCGGTAAACCACAGCACAACTCCACGGTGACCGTGGAGCTGTTCGCGCTGGGCGACGGTGACCGGATGAGGATGCCAGACGACGTTCTCATCATGGGCAGCCATTACTTGCCTCCCAGCAGATCGCGCGCGCCCCAGTGCGGGAAGTGCTTACGCACCAGCGCGTTCAGCTCCAGCTCAAAGGCGCTGAATTCTGAAGCTGCGGACGCCTGTTCGTTTGGCTCACGGACCATCCCCGCGCCGACGGTGACGTTCGTCAGGCGGTCAATAAAGATAAGCCCGCCCGTCACCGGATTTTGCTGATACGGATCCAGCACCAGCGGTTCGTCAAAGGTCAGATCGACCAGACCAATACCGTTCAGCGGCAGCTCGGTGACCTCGCGCTGGGTCAGGTTGTTGATGTCCACCTGGAACTGAATACCGTCCACGCGGGCGCGGGTCTTCTTGCCGGCGATTTTGATGTCGTAGCTCTGGCCCGGCGTCAGCGGTTGCTCCGCCATCCACACCACATCCACGGAAGCCCCCTGCACGGCGGCCAGCGTTTCCCGGGCATCCACCAGAAGATCGCCCCGGCTGATATCAATCTCGTCTTTCAGCACCAGCGTAACCGCTTCACCGGCGCCTGCGTCCTGCAGGTCACCGTCGAAGGTGACGATGCGTGCGATGGTCGATTCCACGCCGGATGGCAGCACCTTGACGCGCTGACCCACCTTCACGGAGCCTGACGCGAGAGTGCCGGAGAAACCGCGGAAATCGAGGTTAGGCCGGTTCACATACTGCACCGGGAAGCGCATCGGCTGGGTGTCGACCACGCGCTGAATTTCAACCGTCTCCAGCACCTCCAGCAGCGTCGGGCCGCTGTACCACGGCATGTTCGCGCTCTGGGAGGCGACGTTATCCCCTTCCAGCGCCGAGAGCGGCACAAAGCGGATATCCAGGTTGCCCGGCAGCTGTTCGGCAAAGGTCAGATAGCTCTGGCGGATCTCCTCGAACTTCTCTTCGCTGAAGTTCACCAGATCCATCTTGTTGACCGCCACCACCAGGTGTTTGATCCCCAGCAGCGTGGAGATAAAGCTGTGGCGACGGGTCTGATCCAGCACGCCTTTACGGGCGTCGATCAGCAGGATCGCCAGGTCACAGGTCGATGCGCCGGTCGCCATGTTACGGGTGTACTGCTCGTGCCCCGGGGTGTCGGCAATAATAAATTTGCGCTTCTCGGTAGAGAAATAGCGGTAGGCCACGTCAATCGTGATGCCCTGCTCGCGCTCCGCCTGCAGGCCGTCAACCAGCAGCGCCAGATCCAGCTTTTCGCCCTGGGTACCGTGACGCTTACTGTCGTTATGCAGGGAGGAGAGCTGATCTTCATAAATCTGGCGCGTATCGTGCAGCAGGCGGCCAATCAGGGTACTTTTCCCGTCATCCACGCTGCCGCAGGTCAGAAAACGCAGCAGGCTTTTGTGTTGTTGCGCGTGCAGATACGCTTCCACGCCGCCTTCGTTGGCAATTTGTTGAGCAATAGTGGTATTCATGGCGGCTCCTTAGAAATAACCCTGACGTTTCTTCAGCTCCATGGAGCCTGCCTGGTCGCGGTCAATCACGCGCCCCTGTCGCTCGCTGGTGGTCGACACCAGCATCTCTTCGATGATCTCCGGCAGCGTCTGGGCGTTGGATTCCACCGCGCCGGTCAGCGGCCAGCAGCCGAGGGTGCGGAAACGCACCATCTGTTTTTTGATCACTTCACCCGGCTGCAGGTCGATGCGATCGTCGTCGATCATCATCAGCATGCCGTCACGCTCCAGCACCGGGCGCTCGGCGGCCAGGTACAGCGGAACGATCTCGATGTTTTCCAGATAGATGTACTGCCAGATATCCAGCTCGGTCCAGTTGGAGAGCGGGAAGACGCGGATGCTTTCGCCTTTGTTAATCTGGCCGTTGTAGTTGTGCCACAGCTCCGGGCGCTGGTTTTTGGGGTCCCAGCGGTGGAAGCGATCGCGGAAGGAGTAGATACGCTCTTTGGCGCGGGACTTCTCTTCGTCACGGCGCGCGCCGCCGAAGGCCGCGTCAAAACCGTATTTATTCAGCGCCTGCTTCAGCCCTTCGGTCTTCATGATATCGGTGTGTTTGGCGCTGCCGTGCACGAACGGGTTAATGCCCATCGCCACCCCTTCCGGGTTTTTATGCACCAGCAGCTCGCAGCCGTAGGCTTTCGCGGTACGATCGCGGAACTCGTACATCTCGCGGAATTTCCAGCCGGTGTCCACGTGCAGCAGCGGGAACGGCAGCGTGCCCGGATAAAACGCTTTACGCGCCAGATGCAGCATGACGCTGGAATCTTTGCCGATGGAGTACATCATCACCGGGTTAGAAAACTCGGCGGCCACTTCGCGGATAATATGGATACTTTCCGCTTCGAGCTGCCGCAGGTGTGTAAGACGTTTTTGGTCCATAACCGTTCCTTAAGCCAAATTTACAACAGAAGAACCAAAGCCTTCTGTATCGGTTGTGTGCTGAAACCAGGCGAGCGTGCTGTGCAGCTGCACCACTTCCCCCACCACGATCAGGGCAGGCATCGGGGCGTCTTTCGCCAGGGTTGCAAGGTCTTGAAGTGTGCCGACAGCAACATGCTGATCGACGCGCGTGCCGCGAGAAATGACGGCGACGGGGGTCGTCGCCTCGCGACCGTGCTGAATAAGCTGTTCGCTGATGTCCGCCGCCTTCATCGTGCCCATGTATATCGCCAGCGTCTGGCGGCTCTGGGCGAGATGCGACCAGTCGAACGGCGTGCTGTCCGCCTTGTAGTGGCCGGTCACAAAGGTGACGCTCTGGGCGTAATCGCGGTGGGTCAACGGGATACCGGCGTAGGCCGTTACCGCAGAAGCCGCCGTGATGCCGGGCACCACCTGGAACGGAACGCCCGCTTCGGCTGCCGCCTGCAGCTCTTCGCCGCCGCGACCGAAAATGAACGGATCGCCCCCCTTCAGGCGCACCACGGTTTTGCCCGCTTTCGCGGCGTCAATTAGCATCTGGTTGGTGTCGTGCTGCGGCACCGAGTGCTCACCCGCCCGTTTGCCGACGCAGATTTGCTCCGCGTCGCGACGGATCAGCTCGCGCACGCCGTCGGTGACCAGATGGTCGTAGAACACCACGTCCGCATCCTGCAGCACCTGCAGGCCGCGCAGCGTCAGGAGCCCGGCATCGCCCGGCCCCGCGCCCACCAGAATGATCTCCCCGCCCGTACTGCCGGGGCTATCCAGTTCGTCCTCGAGGATTTTCTGCGCCGCTGTCTCATTACCGGCATGCATCAGGCTGGCAAAGCGGCCGCGAAACACGCGTTCCCAGAAGCGACGGCGTTCCGTCACGCTGGTCAGGCGGGTTTTCAGATGGTTGCGCCAGTAGCTGGCTTTCTCCGCCATGCGCCCGAGGCTGGTCGGCAGCAGCGCTTCGATTTTTTCCCGCAGCACGCGCGCCAGCACCGGTGCGGTACCGCCGGAGGAGATCGCCACCAGCAGCGGCGAACGGTCAACGATCGACGGGAAAATAAACGAGCATAAAGGCTGGTCGTCCACCACGTTCACCAGGCGGTAACGGGCCTGAGCGGCGTCGGAGATCCGCTGGTTCAGTTCACGATCGTCGGTCGCCGCAATTACCAGCACGACGCTGTCGATTTGTGACTCGTCGAAATCCGCCTCTTCAACGACTTTCACCTGGGCCCCTGCGCGCTGCAGAAACGCGATTTTGCGATCGGCGATTTCACCCGTGCCAACCACCAGCACCGGTTTCTCTTTAATCGCAGCAAATAAGGGCAGATAGTCCACAGGCAACAACTCACTAACAACGAGGAATAGAGGGACTATAGGGGGCGGCTTAGACCGAATGAAATTACGAATTGGAATGAGTAGTTACTCAATGGAATAACGCTGTGAAAAAGCTAATACCAAAAAGTGCTTAACGCGCGAAATTTCGGGCATTTAAGAACGATTCAAATTGTGTATGGACGATCACAGTTTCATACTAGGCGGGTTATTATTTTGCTCTGTTTTTAAGGACTCACTATGTTTTCCGCAACGCGCCACCGTATTGCTGCCCTGGCGCTCGGCGTTTGCTTTATTCTTCCTGCCCAGGCAAAAAACCAACCTTATGGTGAAATCGCCACTATGCAGGCGCGGCATATTGCCACCGTTTTCCCTGGCCGCATGACCGGATCGCCTGCGGAAATGCTCTCCGCGGACTATCTTCGTCAGCAGTTTGCCGACATGGGTTACCAGAGCGATATCCGATCGTTTCACAGCCGCTACGTCTATACCTCACGCAATAAAACGAAAAACTGGCATAACGTGACCGGCAGTACGGTGATTGCGGCCCACGAAGGCAGCGCAAAAGAGCAAATTATCATTATGGCGCACCTTGATACCTACGCCCCGATGAGTGACGCCGATACGGATAACAATCTTGGCGGGCTGACGCTGCAGGGCATGGACGACAATGCCGCAGGCCTGGGCGTGATGCTCGAACTGGCCGAGCGGATGAAAGATATTCCCACCCAATATGGCATTCGTTTTGTTGCCACCAGCGGTGAGGAAGAGGGCAAACTCGGCGCTGAGAATCTCCTTAAGCGTATGAGCGCTGAGGAGAAGAAAAATACGCTGCTGGTGATCAACCTCGACAACCTGATCGTCGGCGACAAGCTCTATTTCAACAGCGGGCAGAGTACGCCGGGTACCGTGCGGAAACTGACGCGCGACCGGGCGCTGGCGATAGCCCGCAGCCATGGGGTTTATGCCACCAGCAACCCCGGCGGTAACCCGGATTATCCGCGAGGCACAGGCTGCTGCAACGACGGGGAAGTGTTCGATAAGGCGGGCATTCCGGTGCTGTACGTGGAAGCGACGAACTGGGCGCTGGGCAAAAAAGATGGCTACCAGCAGCGGGCTAAATCGAAGGCCTTCCCGGACGGGACGAGCTGGCACAACGTGATGCTGGACAATCAGCAGCACATCGATCGCGCGCTGCCGCAGCGGATTGAGCACCGCAGTCGTGATGTGGTGAAGGTGATGCTGCCGCTGGTGAAGGAGCTGGCGAAAGCGGGGAAAGCCTGAGGCCGTTAAGCCCGGTGGCGGCTACGCCTTACCGGGCCTACATATGGAACGAGCCTTAGTAGGCCCGGTAAGCGCAGCGCCACCGGGCAAAAAGGTTATCACCCTTCGTGCAACCCGCACTCGCGCTTCAGCCCGAAGAATCGCGTCTCTTCTTCCGCCATGCCCGGTTCCCACTTACGCGTGGTGTGGGTATCGCCCACCGACAGATAGCCCTGGTCCCACAGCGGATGGTATTTCAGCCCGTGCTTTTGCAGGTACTGATACACCGTCCGGTTATCCCAGTCGATAATCGGCAGCACTTTAAACACCCCGCGCTGCACCGCCAGCACCGGTAAGGTTGCCCGGCTGCCGGACTGCTCGCGGCGCAGGCCCGCAAACCACGTCTGCGCATTAAGCTCTTTCAGCGCCCGGTTCATCGGCTCAACTTTGTTGATCTCATTGTATTTCTCAATGCCCTCAACGCCCTGCTCCCACAGCTTGCCGTAGCGCGCCTCCTGCCAGGCCGCGCTTTCCGTCGCGCGGTAGACCTTGAGGTTCAGCCTGAGCTTGTCCGTCAGCTCGTCAATAAACTGGTAGGTCTCCGGGAACAGATAGCCGGTATCGGTGAGGATCACCGGAATGTCCGGACGGATCTGATTCACCAGATGCAGACTGACCGCCGCCTGAATACCAAAGCTCGACGAGAGCACATACTCTCCCGGCAGGTTTTCCAGCGCCCACGCCACGCGCCCTTCGGCGTCCAGCTTTTCAAGGTGGGCATTGGTTTCTGCCAGCGCCAGAATGCGTTCGACTTTTGGCAGGTCATTAAGGGCGTTTAGATCGAGTACGGACATAATTACCTCTCGTGTTTACTCCCAGAAATCCCTGGCGGGATCGAGCACCGGGCGAATGATGCCCGCACGCACCGTAAAGTCGCCGAAGCCTTCACCCGCTTCGCGCTCTTTCGCCCAGCGCCCGACAAGCTCGTCGATGGAATCAAGAATTTCCGGCTCGGTGATGTTCTCGCGGAACATACGCGGAATGCGCGTGCCGATACGGTTACCGCCCAGGTGCAGGTTGTAGCGACCCGGCGCTTTCCCCACCAGCCCCAGTTCGGCCAGCATCGCGCGACCGCAGCCGTTCGGGCAGCCCGTCACGCGCATAACAATATGCTCGTCCGGAATGCCGTGTTTTTCCAGAATCGCTTCTACCTTGTCAGTGAATGACGGCAGGAAACGTTCCGCTTCCGCCATCGCCAGCGGACAGGTCGGGAACGACACGCAGGCCATTGAGTTTTCACGCTGCGGCTTCACCGCATCCATCAACCCATGTTCGCGCGCCAGCTTCTCGATCTTCGCCTTCTGGCTTTCCGGCACGCCGGCAATGATCAGGTTCTGGTTAGCGGTGATGCGGAACTCGCCCTTATGGATCTTCGCAATTTCCAGCAGACCGGTTTTCAGCGGACGCCCCGGATAATCCAGAATACGGCCGTTTTCGATAAACAGCGTCAGGTGCCATTTATTGTCGATACCCTTCACCCAGCCAATGCGATCGCCGCGACCGGTGAATTCGTAAGGGCGGATCGGCTCAAACTTGATGCCCGCGCGACGCTCCACTTCCGCTTTGAACGTCTCCACGCCCACGCGCTCCAGGGTATATTTGGTTTTCGCGTTTTTACGGTCGGTACGGTTACCCCAGTCGCGCTGGGTCGTCACCACCGCTTCCGCCACGGCCAGCGTGTGCTCCAGCGGCAGGAAGCCGAACTCGCTCGCGGTACGGGCGTAGGTTTTCTTGTTACCGTGTTCGATGGACAGGCCGCCGCCCACCAGCAGGTTAAAGCCGACCAGCTTGCCGTTTTCGGCAATCGCCACGAAGTTCATGTCGTTGGCGTGCAGGTCGATATCGTTCTGCGGCGGGATCACTACCGTGGTTTTAAACTTACGCGGCAGGTAGGTCTGGCCGAGGATCGGTTCTTCGTCCGTAGTCGCGACTTTTTCCTGATCGAGCCAGATCTCCGCATAGGCGCGCGTGCGCGGCAGCAGGTGCTCGGAGATCTTCTTCGCCCACTCGTACGCTTCGGCGTGCAGCTCGGACTCATACGGGTTCGAGGTGCAGAGCACGTTACGGTTCATGTCGTTGGCGGTCGCCAGCGCGTCCAGCCCAACGGAGTGCAGCATCTGGTGCACCGGCTTGACGTTCTTCTTCAGAATGCCGTGGAACTGGAAGGTCTGACGGTTGGTCAGACGGATGCTGCCGTAGATCGTGTTTTCACCGGCAAACTTGTCGATCGCCTGCCACTGTTTGGTGGTAATCACCCCACCCGGCAGACGGCAGCGCAGCAGCATCGCGTGACGCGGCTCCAGCTTCTGCTCTGCACGCTCGGCGCGGATGTCGCGGTCGTCCTGCTGGTACATGCCGTGGAAACGGATCAGCAGGAAGTTGTCGCCTTTGAAACCGCCGGTGAGACCGTCATTCAGATCTTCAGCAATGGTGCCACGCAGATAGTTGCTTTCCAGCTTCATGCGCTCGGCGTCTGTCAGTTTACCTTCGACCACCAGTGGCCCTGGATGTTTTTCGCTCATTAGTAGACATCTCGCTGATAACGGCGCTCAACGCGCAGCTCACTTAAAAATTCATCCGCCGCTTCGGCATCCATACCGCCGAATTCGGCAATCACTTCCAGCAAAGTCTGCTCAACGTCTTTCGCCATGCGATTGGCGTCGCCGCAGACATAAATGTGGGCACCGTCATTGATCCAGCGCCACAGCTCTGCGCCCTGTTCGCGCAGTTTGTCTTGTACGTATACTTTTTCTTTCTGGTCGCGGGACCAGGCCAGATCGATGCGGGTCAGTACGCCTTCTTTCACATAGCGCTGCCACTCCACCTGGTAGAGGAAATCTTCCGTAAAGTGCGGGTTGCCGAAGAACAGCCAGTTTTTACCCGGTGCGCCATCCGCCGCACGCTGCTGCATGAAGGCGCGGAACGGCGCAATGCCGGTGCCCGGGCCAATCATGATGACCGGCGTTTCCGGGTTTGCAGGCAGGCGGAAGTTGTCGTTGTGCTCGATAAAGACGCGCACTTCGCCCTCTTCTTCCACGCGGTCTGCCAGGAAGCCCGATGCCCCACCCGTACGGGCGCGACCTTCGATGTCGTAGCGCACCACGCCGACGGTAATATGCACTTCGCTCTCCACCTCGGCCTGAGACGAGGCAATGGAATACAGGCGTGGGGTCAGCGGACGCAGCAGGCCGATCAGCGCATCGGCATCCAGCTGAGCCGGAGAGAAGCGCACCATATCGACAATCGGCGTCGTCGCGGCGTAATGCTGCAGCTTCGCCTTGTCGCCCACCAGCGGCATCAGGGATTCGCTGCGCGTTAAGGTGGCATAATTTTCGACGATATTCGGGGTATTCACCGTCAGCTCAAAATGCCACTGCAACGCTTCAGAAAGCGGCTGCGTTTTGCCGTCAACGGTGACGGGCTCGTCGCCTTTCAGCCACAGCAGCTCAACCAGCTCTTTCACCAGCGCCGGATCGTTCTGATACCAGACGCCCAGCGCATCGCCAGGCTGATAGCGCAGGCCCGAGTCGCCGAGATCGATTTCGATATGGCGAACGTCTTTTTCGGAATCGCGGCCGGTAATTTTCTGGTTCACCGACAGGCTCGCCGCCAGCGGCGCCTCTTTGGTGTACGGGCTGGTGTGGATGTCGTTAACAGCACCCGTCGCGGTGAACGCGGCCTGGGCTGACGTCTCTTTCGGCACGCGCGCTTTTAGCACGTCGACGATGCGGGCACGCCATTCAGCGGCGGCGGTCTGGTATTCGACATCTGCGTCAACGCGGTCCAGCAGGCGCTCTGCGCCCAGCTCCGCCAGCCTGCTGTCGAAGTCTTTGCCGGACTGGCAGAAGAATTCATAGGAGGTATCGCCCAGGCCAAAGACGGCAAACGCCGTGCCATCCAGCTTCGGCGCTTTTTTCGAGAACAGGAACTTATGCAGCGCCACCGCTTCTTCTGCGGGTTCACCTTCACCCTGCGTAGAAGCCACCACTACCAGCAGTTTTTCTGACGCGATTTGCTTAAATTTATAATCCCCGGCGTTGACCAGGTTCACGTTCAGCCTGGCGGCCAGCAGGTCGTCACGCAGCGCTTCGGCCACGCGGCGGGCGTTACCCGTCTGCGAGGCGGAAATCAGAGTAATGGCCGGAATTTCTACGGCCGTGGCCGGTGCACCCGCCACAGCGCCAGGCTGCTGATTGAGCATTCCCCAGAAATAACCGGAGACCCAGGCAAGCTGAGTGGGAGAAAAATCAGAGGTGGCAGCCTGAAGGCGCGCCAGTTGCTCCGGGTTCAGGGGAAGCAAATTTGAAGGTGGGGCCTGTGTTGTCATGCGTCGTTATGTTCCAGTAGCCAAGCGGACTTTAAGCGAATAAATCCAAACTGAAGATAAGGTTAACGGCGAGGATAATAACAATTAAAGAAGGGATGGAAATAATAAATAACCAAATGGACTAACCTGTTTTGGTTGTCATGCTTAGCGATAAAACCGATTAAATAATTATTTGAAATATAAGAACAAATAGCGATAAACCCCCCGTATACGAGGCGGTTGCCGCTCAGAGCCGTTTTAGTTAATGCTAAAAATTGTGCTTTCCGGTACTATGCGGCGGTTTTTTCCGCATTACTGAGAGCGATCATGTCCACCACACTGTTTAAAGATTTCACCTTCGAAGCCGCCCACCACCTTCCGCATGTCCCTGAAGGGCATAAATGTGGCCGTCTGCACGGGCATTCGTTCATGGTGCGTCTTGAGATCACCGGTGAAGTTGATCCGCATACCGGTTGGATCATGGATTTTGCCGAGCTGAAGGCGGCGTTTAAGCCGACCTACGATCGTCTGGATCACTACTACCTGAATGAGATCCCGGGCCTTGAAAACCCGACCAGCGAGGTGCTGGCAAAATGGATTTGGGATCAGATGAAACCGCGGGTACCGCTGCTGAGCGCGGTGATGATCAAAGAGACCTGCACCGCGGGCTGCATCTATCGCGGCGAGTGATGCTTGCCGGGTGGCGGCTTCGCCTTACCCGGCCTACAATCGCCTGGAACCGTAGGCCCGGTAAGCGCTCGCGCCACCGGGCTTTTTTTCAGGCGATATTCAGATACTTGTGCGTCTGCATCGACAGGCGCCAGTTGCGCGCAATACAGGTTTCAATGCACAGGCGCGTTGCATCGTCTTTCTGGCTGATAGGCTGCAGGGCAATGACCCGCTGCTTTTCGTCCGTCAGCGTGGCCAGCAGTTCATCCAGCGCTTCGATATCACGCACGCGTCCTACCGGGTGCTTAATCTCATCCGCGCGCTCCAGCGCCTGAGACAGCACGTCATACCCGCCGCGCATATTCACTTTTGGCGATACCGTCACCCAGGTGGTGTGCGAGCAGCGCACTTCATGGGTGCCGCTGGTTTCGATCTGGCAGCTGTAGCCGTTCTTTTCGAGCAGCTCGGTCAGCGGCGTCAGATCGTGGATGCAGGGTTCACCGCCGGTGATCACCACGTGACGCGCCGTCCAGCCCTGACGACCAATGATGGCGAGCAGATCTTCGGCACTGCCCGCGCCCCACTTATCGCTCTCTTTGGTTTTCGCCAGAATGCTAAACAGCGACACTTCCCGATCTGCGAGCTTATCCCACGTATGTTTGGTATCACACCAGGCACAGCCAACCGGGCATCCCTGTAAACGAATGAAAATAGCGGGAACGCCGGTAAAGTAACCCTCGCCTTGCAGGGTCTGGAACATCTCGTTAATCGGGTACTGCATAGTCATCTCAGTAAAGGGGATAAACGATAAGTATCGCAGATCCCCGCCGGATGGTCATGCTCCATCGGTGCTTTACGCGCCAATCGCCGCCATAAACCGTTCCGTGATTTGCTGCGGACGGGTGATCGCGCCGCCGACCACCACCGTATGCGCGCCCAGCGCCAGACACCTGGCCGCACGCTCGGGGGTATCCACGTTGCCTTCGGCAACCACGGGCACCGTCACGGCGGCCAGCACCGCCTTCAGGAACGCGCAGTCGTTTTCCTGAAGTGAATGGCCCGCCGTTTCCGCCGTGTAGCCGTAAAGCGTGGTGCCGACGCAGTCAAAGCCCAGCGCCTGCGCCGTCACGGCTTCCTCCACGGAGGAGATATCCGCCATCAGCAGCACCGCGGGATAACGTGCGCGGATGCGTGAGACCAGCGTTTCCAGAGATTCTCCGCCGGGACGTGGCCGCGCCGTCGCATCAAGCGCAATGATGTCCGGCGAGACGCTCATGAGCTCATCCACTTCTTTCATTGTCGCGGTGATAAACACCTCGCTTTCGGGATAATCCCGTTTGATGATGCCGATGACGGGCAAAGACACCTGCTGCCTGATGGCCTCGATATCCACCACGCTGTTCGCGCGAATGGCGGCAGCCCCGCCCTGTGCCGCAGCCAGCGCCATGCGCGACATAATAAACGGGCTGTGCAGCGGTTCATTTTCCAGCGCCTGACAGGAGACGACCAGTTTTCCCTTCAGGGTATCCAGTACAGTTTTCATTACGATAAGATCTCTTCCACTTCGTTTTTGATAATCGTGACGTGCGGGCCATAAATGACCTGAACGCCGTTGCCGCGCACGATAACGCCGCGCGCCCCGGTGGCTTTCAGTGCCGACTCATTCACTTTGCTGCCGTCTTTAACCGTGACGCGAAGACGCGTGGCGCAGCAGTCCACCTCGTCCAGATTCTCTTTTCCGCCTAATCCGGCGATCACCGCGGCTGCGCGTTCGTTTTGCGGCAAACTGACCTCATCAGCCATCGCCTCCTTTTCCCGACCTGGCGTCGCGAAATCAAAGCGGTTAATCAGATAGCGGAAGGTAAAGTAGTAAAGGAAGAACCACGGTACGCCGACCAGCGGAACGAACATCCAGTTGGTTTTGGCTTCTCCCTGCAAAATGCCGAACAGCACGAAGTCGATGAAACCGCCGGAGAAGGTTTGCCCGATGGTGATATGCAGCATGTGCGCGAGCATGAATGCCAGCCCGTCAAACAGCGCATGGATGACGTAGAGCACCGGCGCAATAAACAGGAACGAGAATTCGATAGGCTCGGTAATCCCGGTCAGGAACGAGGTTAACGCCGCAGAAAGCAGCAGCCCGGCAACGCGTTTTTTGTTCTCGGGTTTTGCCGTGTGGTACATCGCCAGGCACGCCCCGAGCAGGCCAAACATCATCGTAATAAAGCGCCCGGACATGAAGCGTGACGTGCCCTCATAGAAATGTTGCGTGTTCGGGTCAGCCAGCTGAGCGAAGAAGATCCGCTGCGTGCCTTCCACGAGGTGTCCGTTGACGATTTCACTCCCGCCAAGCGCGGTGGTCCAGAAAGGCAGATAGAAGATGTGGTGCAGACCGAACGGACCCAGCATGCGTAAAATGAAGCCGTACAGCAAAGTGCCCAGATAGCCGGTCGCATCCACCAGCCCGCCGAGACCAAAAATCAGCTTCTGGAAATGCGGCCAGACCACGGTCATGAGCGCACCGACGAGTATCGCCGCCAGCGAGCTGATGATAGGAACAAAGCGCGAGCCGCCAAAAAAGCCCAGGAACTGCGGAAGTGCAATCTTGTTAAACCGATGATGGAGCGCGCAGGTTACCAGCCCAATCACCACGCCGCCAAAGACGCCGGTTTCCAGCGTCTGAATACCCAGCGTCATGCCCTGCCCCACCGCACCCGGGTTCTCATGCGCCAGTTTGCCGGTGAGGATCAGCAGCGCGTTGATGGTGGCATTCATCACCAGAAACGCGAGAAGCGCCGCCAGCCCCGCCGTGCCCTTATCGCTTTTTGCCAGCCCGACGGCGACCCCAACCGCAAACAGCACCGAGAGGTTCGCAAACACGATGGATCCTGCGCTGCTCATGATGGTGAAAATGGCCTGCAGCCAGCTCACGTCTAAAAACGGATAGGCCGCCAGCGTGTTGGGATTGGATAGCGCGCCGCCTATCCCCAGCAGCAGACCCGCCGCAGGCAGCACGGCAATCGGCAACATAAAGGATTTGCCAAAGCGCTGCGCTTTTTCAAACCATCCCCCTGAAGAAGCCCCACTGAATATTTGCATCATTTTTTCATCCCCCCATTAATAGATGAAAATTTTTACCATATTAATTTTAGATAGTGAAAATTATCATCAAAAACCAGGACAACGATCATACTTTTTCGAAATGACTGGCATCCTTCCCCCGCTTTCCGCCACACTAGTCGCAGAGAAACGCATTAAGGATCGAGCATGTCAGACCATGAAAACCTGCTGCTGAAGCTACGCCAGGAGGCTTCCGGGTACAGCCCAACACAACAAAAACTCGGTGAGTTTGTTCTCAGCGATCCTGCCCGGGTGCTCTACCTGACGATCACCGAACTGGCGCGCGAGAGCCACACCAGCGAGGCCAGCGTGACGCGTCTTTGCCGCACGCTGGGCTGCAAGGGCTATAACGAATTTAAAATGGCGCTTGCGCTGGATATTCAGCAGGGCCAGCCCGCGCGCCAGGCGGGGGATGAGATTGATAACGTCGTGGATGAGTCGGTGCAGGCTTTGCAGGACACCGCCAGGCTCCTTGACCGCACGCTGCTTGAAAAGGCCGCGCTGGCGCTGCATCAGGCGCAGTCGGTGCAGATTTATGGCGTTGCGGCCAGCGCGATCCTCGGGGAGTATCTGCACTATAAGCTGTTGCGGCTGGGCAAACCCGCACAGCTGTTTAGCGATATGCACCGCGCGGCCATGAATGCGACAACGCTTTCGTCAGAAACTCTGGTGGTGGCAATCTCCAGTTCCGGCTCAACGCGGGATCTACTCCATGTGGTGAAGCTTGCCCGCAAGCGCGGCGTTAAGGTTCTGGCACTCAGCAATACGCCTCGCAGCCCGCTGGCGTCCCTGAGCGACATGCAGCTGGTGGCCGCCAAGCCAGAGGGGCCGCTTAGCGCGGGCGCGCTCAATGCCAAAGTTGGGGTCATGCTGCTGGTCGAACTGCTGACCACGTCCATGATTGCGCTGGATGGCCGTTACGGCGACGTTAGCCAGCAAACGGCCAGCGCCACGCTTCCTCTGTTACTCTAAAAACCCTTCGCAGGCTAAATAAAAATAGCCTGCGCTTAATGTCGCCTGATTTAAGTTAAGTGGTGTTTAAATCATTTATCCGGTAAATGTTTGGTGTAACAAAGTATTATATTTATTACATTTCGAATTAAGTTCACCATCCGATAAGCACCACAAAATGACTTTAAAATCATAATGTTGAAATATTCATTTTAATAAATTGAATTTTCACCCTGCCTGTAATGTCCAATATCTCCACCTGAATTCCTTTCCTTAAAATAAGCTTAAGATGCTGTCTATTTCGGCGTTTTATTATTTAAATGCCGTTTACTTTTGCACGCCTACAATCCGCCTCATCAATCATAATGAGACGGTATTAATGAAGATGTTAATGATTACAGGCGTGACGGGGTTTCTGGGCGGTGCAGTACTGGAAAAAATTCTGACCAGCGATCAATCCGTAAAACTGCTTTTGCTCGCGCGTGCCAGCGATCCGCAGAGCGGGCTGGAGCGCGTGCTGGAGAACATGCGCAAGTTCAACGTTCCTGAGAACAAACTGGCCACTCTGAGCGTGGACAATATCCTCATTGGCGATCTCAGCCAGCCTGAAGCCTTCCTGAACGATCCGCGTCTGGACCAGGTCACGCATGTCGTGAACTGTGCAGCTGTTGCCTCATTTGGTAACAACCCGCTCATCTGGAAGGTCAACGTGGAAGGAACGCTGGCACTGGCGCGCCGCATGGAGCAGGTTTCAACGCTACAACGCTTCCTCCACGTGGGCACGGCAATGTCATGTACGCCGGAGCAGGATTCCCTGGTCGCCGAAAGCGCCGAATTCAGAGAGAATGCTGAACACCTGGTGGAATACACGTTTTCGAAGTCAACCATCGAACAGCTGATGCGCCAGGAATGTCCGAACCTGCCGCTGCTCATCGCGCGTCCATCCATCGTTGTCGGCCATACCCGCCACGGCTGCACGCCCTCGAGCAGTATTTTCTGGGTCTTCAGCATGGGCCTGATGCTGCAGAAGTTTATGTGCTCGATGGAGGACCGGATCGACGTTGTCCCGGTGGATTATTGTGCCGACGCGCTGTTAATGCTGCTCAACAGCAACGCGCGTCCGGGGGAAGTGGTACACATTTCGGCCGGAGAAGAGAACAGCGTTCGCTTTGCGGATATTGATAATGCGATGGCGCAGGCGCAGGAGAAAGCCCCCGTCGGGGATAAGTACGCACAGGTCAGCTACGAAACGCTGGTCAGAATGCGCCGTGAACTGAAAACGATTTTTGGCCCGTGCAACGAACGTCTGATGCTGAGAGCCATGCGGTTATACGGTGCGTTTGCCACGCTTAACGTGCGATTCAGCAACGATAAGCTGCTGAGCATGGGGATGCCGAAGCCACCCCGGTTTACGGATTACATTGCCCGCTGCGTGCAAACCACCCGGGGGCTGACCATTCCGGAGCAAATGGCGGTCGATTTTAAATAGCCAAAAAAAATGCCAGTCATTCGACTGGCATTTTCATGTTAAGGCTTAAGCGATTATGCCTGGCCTTTGATCTCTTTACGACCGTTGTATGGTGCTTTTTCGCCCAGCGCTTCTTCGATACGAATCAGCTGGTTGTATTTAGCAACACGGTCAGAACGGCTCATAGAACCCGTTTTGATCTGGCCAGCAGCGGTACCCACAGCCAGGTCAGCAATGGTCGCGTCTTCAGTTTCGCCAGAACGGTGAGAGATAACCGCGGTGTAGCCAGCGTCTTTCGCCATTTTGATCGCAGCCAGCGTTTCGGTCAGGGAACCGATCTGGTTGAATTTGATCAGGATGGAGTTAACGATGCCTTTCTCGATACCTTCTTTCAGGATCTTGGTGTTGGTTACGAACAGGTCGTCACCCACCAGCTGGATTTTGTCGCCCAGTACTTTAGTCTGGTATGCGAAGCCAGCCCAGTCAGACTCGTCCAGACCGTCTTCGATAGACACGATTGGGTACTGTTTGGTCAGGTCTTCCAGGAAGTGAGTGAACTCTTCGGAGGTGAACGCTTTGTTGCCTTCGCCAGCCAGAACGTATTTACCGTCTTTGTAGAATTCAGATGCTGCACAGTCCATCGCCAGGGTGATGTCTTTGCCCAGCTCGTAGCCCGCTGCTTTTACCGCTTCTGCGATAACAGCCAGTGCTTCTGCGTTAGAACCCAGGTTTGGCGCATAGCCACCTTCGTCACCCACAGCCGTGTTCATACCTTTAGCTTTCAGAACTTTAGCCAGGTTGTGGAACACTTCAGAACCCATACGTACTGCTTCTTTCAGGGATTTCGCGCCAACTGGCTGAATCATGAATTCCTGAATATCAACGTTGTTGTCTGCGTGCTCACCACCGTTGATGATGTTCATCATTGGTACAGGCATGGAGTATTTGCCTGGGGTGCCGTTCAGTTCAGCGATGTGCTCGAACAGTGGCATACCTTTAGCCGCCGCAGCCGCTTTGGCGTTCGCCAGGGAAACGGCCAGGATTGCGTTCGCACCGAAGTTAGATTTGTTTTCAGTACCGTCCAGATCGATCATGATCTTGTCGATGCCAGCCTGATCTTTGGCATCTTTGCCAACGATAGCCTGAGCAATAGGACCGTTAACAGCGCCAACCGCTTTCAGTACGCCTTTGCCCATGAAACGGGATTTGTCGCCATCACGCAGTTCCAGCGCTTCGCGGGAACCGGTAGAAGCACCTGATGGAGCAGCTGCCATACCGACGAAACCACCTTCCAGATGAACTTCGGCTTCAACGGTCGGGTTACCACGGGAGTCGATGATTTCACGACCGATGACTTTAACGATTTTGGACATTAGATTTTCCTCAGTACAAGTTAAACTAAAACTCCAGACAAACAACGCGTACCAAAGGTACGCGTTGCCGTTCTAACTTTTTTTACTTCGCCTGACGCTTCTGGTAGTCGCTGGCGGCCTTCACGAAGCCTGCAAACAGCGGATGCCCGTCACGTGGCGTTGAAGTAAATTCCGGGTGGAACTGGCAGGCGACAAACCACGGATGGTTTGGCACTTCGATGATCTCGACTAACTGATCATCCCCGGAGCGGCCCGCAACACGCAGACCCGCAGCTTCAATTTGTTTCAACAGCATGTTGTTGACTTCATAGCGGTGACGATGGCGCTCGGTGATGACCGGCTCGCCGTACAGCTTGCGAACCACGCTATCGTCAGTCAGCTGGCAGGCCTGTGCGCCGAGACGCATAGTGCCACCCAGATCGCTCTTCTCGGTACGGACTTCGACGTTACCGTCTTCATCACGCCATTCAGTGATAAGCGCCACAACAGGGTACTTACAGTCTGGCACAAATTCCGTAGAGTTCGCGTTTTCCATTCCCGCTACGTTGCGCGCAAATTCGATCAGCGCAACCTGCATACCCAGACAGATGCCGAGGTATGGAATATTGTTTTCACGCGCATAACGCGCGGTGGCGATCTTGCCTTCTACACCACGGTAGCCGAAGCCGCCAGGGATAAGGATAGCATCCAGATCTTTCAGGATTTCAACGCCACGCGTTTCAACATCCTGCGAATCAATCAGCTTGATGTTCACGGAGACACGATTCTTCAGACCACCGTGTTTCAGCGCTTCGATCACGGACTTATAGGCATCCGGCAGCTCGATGTACTTGCCGACCATACCGATAGTCACTTCGCCTGCCGGGTTGGCTTCTTCGTAAATAACCTGTTCCCATTCAGACAGGTTAGCTTCCGGACAGTTCAAGCTGAATCGTTTACAAATATAATCGTCCAGACCCTGTGATTTCAACAGGCCCGGGATTTTATAAATGGAATCGACATCTTTCATTGAAATAACGGCTTTTTCAGGCACGTTACAGAACAATGCAATTTTCGCACGTTCGTTCGCCGGAATGGCGCGATCGGAACGGCAAACCAGGATGTCAGGCTGAATACCGATAGAGAGCAGCTCTTTAACAGAGTGCTGGGTCGGTTTGGTTTTCACTTCACCTGCCGCCGCCATGTAAGGCACCAGCGTCAGGTGCATGAACAGCGCGTGTTCACGACCAATGTCTACCGCCAGCTGACGAATCGCTTCGAGGAATGGCAGGGATTCGATATCACCCACGGTACCGCCGATTTCAACCAGCACAACGTCATGCCCTTCGCCACCGGCAAGGACACGCTCTTTGATGGCGTTGGTGATGTGTGGGATAACCTGCACGGTCGCGCCCAGATAGTCACCACGGCGCTCTTTACGCAGAACGTCAGAATAGATGCGGCCAGTCGTGAAGTTATTACGACGGGTCATTTTGGTACGAATGAAACGCTCGTAGTGGCCAAGATCCAGATCGGTTTCAGCGCCGTCTTCAGTAACGAACACTTCCCCGTGTTGGGTTGGGCTCATGGTGCCAGGATCGACGTTGATGTACGGATCCAGTTTCATCATGGTCACATTGAGGCCACGGGCTTCAAGAATGGCTGCGAGGGAGGCTGCGGCAATGCCTTTACCCAGAGAGGATACGACCCCGCCGGTCACAAAAATATAGTTCGTTGTCATGCTGAACCTGAGAAGTTAGGGTGAAACGATGGAATAACCAGGACGGGAAAGTAGTATACCCGAACACGGCGAGCGCCACAAACTTTCATTCTCCGTCTCCATTCCAGGCCATGACAAACATAAGGAGTGAGAAAATAGCCCCTTTTGGGTAAATGTTTTTGACGCAAATCAAGCGCTTGTCATTTAAAAAATCACACAAATTGCGCTTGATCGCAAAATTTCGTTAGAGATCAGATTCCTGGCGCTTTACTTCCTGCCAGACTTCTTCCATCGCGTCGAGGTCAATACCGCTCATTTCCAGGCCTCGCGAGGCGACAATCCGCTCCACTTCGCGAAAGCGGCGTTCGAACTTAAGGTTGGCTTTTTGCAGCGCCGTTTCCGCTTTTACACCCAGGTGGCGAGAAAGGTTGACGGTCGCAAACAGCAGATCGCCCATCTCTTCCTCAAGCTTTGCTTCATCCACCACCGCCTGCTGCGCTTCGTGCATCACCTCGTCAATCTCTTCGTGCACTTTATCCAGCACCGGGCCGAGTGAGGTCCAGTCAAACCCCACGGCGGAGCAGCGTTTCTGGATTTTGTGCGCGCGCATCAGCGCGGGCAGGCTCAGCGGAATGTCGTCCAGCGCGGAGTGCTGGGATTTTTCAGCCCGCTCGGCGCTCTTGATCTGCTCCCAGCGGGCCAGGACTTCGGTGCTGGTTCCTGCGGTAGCGTCACCGAAAATATGGGGATGACGGCGCTCAAGCTTGTCGCTGATGGCAGCGCAGATATCGTCAAAGTTAAAGCGCCCCTCTTCCTGCGCCATCTGCGCGTAGAACACCACCTGGAACAGCAGATCGCCCAGCTCGCCGCGCAGGTCGTCAAAATCTTCACGGGAAATGGCGTCCAGCACCTCGTAGGTCTCTTCAAGGGTGTACGGGGCGATGGTGGCGAAAGTCTGCTCTTTGTCCCACGGGCAGCCGTTTTCCGGGTCGCGCAGGCGTTTCATGATGCCGAGCAGGCGGTCGATTTGAGTCATAATACTGTCCTGATGAAAAATGCCGGGTGGCGGCGTTGCCTTACCCGGCCTACGGAAGAGGATGTTTAGCCGCCGTGCAGACGACGCGCGTCAATCACATCCGGCACCTGGTTCAGTTTGCCAAGCACGCGGCCCAGCACCTGCAGGTTATAGATTTCGATGGTCATATCGATGGTGGCAAGCTGCTCGCGGGTATCGCTGCGGCTGGCGACGCCCAGCACGTTGACCTTCTCGTTGGCGAGAATGGTCGTGATGTCGCGCAGCAGGCCGCTGCGGTCGTTGGCAGTGACGCGCACCACCAGCGAGTAGCCGGCGGAGTAGCTCTCGCCCCAGACCGCTTCCACGATGCGCTCCGGCGCATGGGACTGCAGCTCGGCAAGCTGGTCGCAGTCGGAACGGTGAATCGAAATTCCGCGCCCCTGGGTGATAAAGCCAACGATATCGTCGCCTGGGATTGGCTGACAGCAGCGGGCAATGTGGTGCATCAGGTTACCGACACCTTCGACCACCACGCGGCCGTTGTCTTTGCTGCGCTGCTGCGGCGCGTAGGTTTTCTGCTGCAGCTGCTTCAGCGCCGCCGCGTCCTGCTCTTCCGCGCTTGGCTTATTGAACTGCGCCTGCAGGAAGTTCACCATCTGGTTCAGACGAATATCACCGCCGCCAATCGCCGCTAACAGCTCATCAAGCTCGTTGAAGTTGTAGCGCGGCAGCAGGAATTTCTCCGCCTCTTTCAGGCTGATACCGATATGCTCCAGCTCGTCGTCAAGGATCTGGCGGCCGGCAAGGATATTCTTGTCTCGATCCTGTTTGCGGAACCAGGCGTGAATCTTCGAGCGCCCGCGGCTGGTGGTGACATACCCCAGGTTCGGGTTAAGCCAGTCCCGGCTCGGGTTCGGCTGCTTCTGGGTAATGATTTCAATCTGGTCGCCCATCTGCAGCTGATAGGTGAACGGTACGATACGCCCGCCAATTTTCGCCCCGATGCAGCGGTGCCCCACATCGCTATGGATGTGGTAGGCAAAATCGAGCGGCGTAGAGCCGGCCGGCAGGTCGACAACGTCCCCTTTCGGGGTAAAGACGTAGACGCGATCGTCAAAGACCTGGCTGCGCACTTCGTCGAGCATCTCGCCGGAATCGGCCATCTCTTCCTGCCACGCAATCAGCTTACGCAGCCAGGCAATGCGGTCTTCGTGGCCTGAACGCGCCCCGCCGGACGTGCCTTCTTTGTATTTCCAGTGCGCGGCAACGCCCAGCTCGGCGTCCTCGTGCATCTGTTTGGTGCGGATCTGAATCTCGACCGTTTTACCGCCAGGGCCAAGCACCACGGTATGGATTGACTGATAGCCGTTCGGTTTGGGGTTGGCGACATAGTCGTCAAACTCATCGGGCAGATGACGGAAGTGCGTGTGCACTATCCCCAGCGCGGCGTAGCAGTCCTGCAGACGCTCCGCCACGATACGCACGGCGCGCACGTCAAACAGCTCGTCAAAGGCGAGGTGTTTCTTCTGCATTTTGCGCCAGATGCTGTAGATGTGCTTTGGTCGACCGTAGACTTCGGCGCGCACGTTCTCTTCTTTCATCGCCTGGCGCAGGCCGCCGACAAACTCCTCGATATAGTGCTCGCGGTCGATGCGGCGCTCGTGCAGGAGTTTGGCAATCCGTTTGTATTCCGCCGGGTGCAGATAGCGGAAGCAGTAATCTTCCAGCTCCCACTTCAGCTGACCAATCCCCAGCCGGTTCGCCAGCGGCGCATAGATGTTCGTACACTCTTTGGCAGCCAGCACGCGCTCGTCTTCCGGCGCATCCTTCACCTCTCGCAGGTGGGCAATACGCTCGGCCAGCTTGATGACCACGCAGCGGAAATCATCCACCATGGCCAGCAGCATCCGGCGAACGTTATCGACCTGCTCTGAGGAGACGGAATCCGTATGCGCGGCTTTGAGCTGACGAATGGCTGCCATATCGCGCACGCCGTGGATCAGCGCAACGACGGATTTTCCGACGCTGTCGCGCAGCACGTCTTCGCTGACCACGTCCGCATCCGCGAGGGGGAAGAGCAGCGCAGCCTGCAGCGTTTCGATGTCCATGTTCAGCATGGACAGGATTTCAACCATCTCCACGCCGCGCCACAGGAGAAGATCGGCGTCGGGATGCCCCTGCGTGGTGCGCAGACAATAGGCCCAGGTTTCGGTTAAGCGTTCACACGACTGCTGGCTGGAAATTCCCAGACTTGCGATCCATTTTTGTGGGTCAAACTCCCCAGCTTTATTGAGATGTGCACTTCTTACCGCAACCATTGTCCTCTCCTTTAGGGACCAGGGCCTGTCGAAGTCGACAAGCCAAACAAATTAGATGTGCTCGAACAACACCATCGATTCCAGATGCCCAGTGTGCGGGAACATGTCCAGCATTGCCAGACGCTGAATCTGGTAACCCGCGCTGAGCAGTGCCTCGCTGTCCCGGGCAAGCGTTGCCGGGTTACAGGAAACATAGACCACACGCTTTGGCGCGAGTTTAATAATATGTGCCATCACGCCCGGGGCACCGGCACGTGCCGGGTCGAGCAAAATTTTATCGAAGCCCTGCTTTGCCCACGGTTGTTGGGTGACATCGTCCTCAAGATTTTGATGAAAGAATGTCACATTTTGCAAGCCGTTCTGCCGCGCGTTCTCCTGCCCTTTCGCCACCAGCGCCTCAACGCCTTCCACACCGACGACGCTGGCCGCTTCTCGCGCCAGCGGCAGCGTGAAGTTGCCCATTCCGCAGAACAGATCGAGCACCCGGTCGCTTTTCTGAACGTCCAGCCACGCCAGCGCTTTCGCTACCATCTGCTGGTTAACGCCATCATTCACCTGAATGAAATCCCGCGGGCTGAACGTTAAGCGTAGCCCGTTTGACGCATACCAGGGCGCCTCACCGGTAACCTGTTCAAGTATCTCGCTTTGTGGTGCAAGGAAAAGCGCCAGGTCGTGGGAATGCGAAAAGCGTTCCAGTTTTTCGCGATCTTTCTTCGACAACGGCGCGGTATGGCGCAGCACCATCAGCGGGCCATTGTTTGCCATGACCAGTTCGACGTGCCCAAGATGGCGTACGCCGTCCAGCCCGGAGAGGCAGATGCGCACTTCCGGAAGCAATGCCTCAAGATGGGGCACCAAAATGGGGCACTGCTTCACGTCAACGATGTCGCTGGAGCCGGCCTTGCGAAACCCCATCTCCAGCCGCTCCGTTTTTGGCTGATAGCTGAGGCTCAGGCGCGCGCGACGACGATAGCCCCAGGGCTCATCGGCAACAATTTCGTTAACGTCATGTTTGAGCAGACGCGCCAGCGCGCGGCTTTTGCTTTTTTGCTGTAATTCTGTGCTCGCATGCTGTTGCTGGCAGCCGCCGCACACGCCAAAATGGGGGCAGCGGGGTGCCACACGCTCCGGGCTATCGCTGAGGCGACGCTTAACCTGCCCGCGCGCAAACTGGCGCTTATCTTCCGTCAGCGTAATTTCTGCTCGTTCTGCTGGCAGTAAACCTGTTATAAACAGAGCCTTACCATTGTGGCGTGCCACTCCCTGGCCAAACGGATCGAGGTCCGTGGCCTCAACAGTGATGATTTGACGCGTCGTCACGCGTCGCTTTGCAGAGTAGAATTGCGCCATCGCCGAGATTTTTCTCACATAACCATAATTATCTTAATTGTCCCATAACGGAACGCCATGACCAACTACAGCCTGCGCGCGCGCATGATGATTTTGATCCTCGCCCCCACCGTTCTCATCGGTTTGCTGCTGAGTATCTTCTTTGTGGTGCACCGCTATAACGATTTGCAGCGACAGCTGGAAGATGCAGGCGCTAGTATTATCGAACCGCTTGCCGTCTCCAGCGAGTACGGCATGAACCTGCAAAACCGCGAATCCATTGGGCAGTTAATCAGCGTACTCCACCGCCGCCACTCGGACATCGTACGCGCCATTTCCGTTTACGACGAACATAACCGCCTGTTTGTGACCTCAAACTTTCATCTCGATCCTGCGGCCCTGAAAATCCCGGACGGTACGCCGTTCCCGCGCCACCTCACCGTATTGCGGCGCGGCGATATCATGATCCTGCGCACGCCGATCGTGTCGGAAAGCTATTCCCCCGATGAGTCTGCACAGTCCGACGCCAAATCCAGCAATAATATGCTGGGATATGTGGCGCTGGAGCTGGATCTCAAGTCGGTCCGGCTACAGCAGTACAAAGAGATTTTCATTTCCGGCGTGATGATGCTGTTCTGCATCGGCATTGCGCTGATCTTCGGCTGGCGCCTGATGCGCGACGTGACGGGTCCCATCCGCAACATGGTTAACACGGTTGACCGCATACGCCGGGGACAGCTCGACAGCCGTGTGGAAGGGTTTATGCTGGGCGAGCTGGACATGCTGAAAAACGGCATCAACTCGATGGCGATGTCGCTGGCGGCGTATCACGAAGAGATGCAGCACAACGTTGACCAGGCGACGTCCGACCTGCGCGAAACGCTGGAGCAGATGGAGATCCAGAACGTTGAGCTGGATCTGGCGAAAAAGCGCGCTCAGGAAGCGGCGCGTATTAAATCGGAATTCCTTGCCAATATGTCGCACGAGCTGCGCACGCCGCTCAATGGCGTGATCGGCTTTACCCGTCTGACCCTGAAAAGCGAGCTCAACCCCACTCAGCGGGATCACCTGCATACCATTGAACGCTCGGCCAACAACCTGCTGGCGATCATTAACGACGTGCTGGACTTCTCCAAGCTGGAAGCGGGCAAGCTGATCCTCGAGAGTATCCCCTTCCCGCTGCGCAGCACGCTGGATGAAGTGGTGACGCTGCTCGCGCACTCGTCGCACGACAAAGGCCTGGAGCTGACGCTTAACATTAAAAACGACGTGCCGGATAACGTTATTGGCGATCCGCTGCGCCTGCAGCAGGTCATAACCAACCTTGTCGGGAATGCCATTAAGTTCACCGAAAGCGGTAATATCGACATCCTGGTAGAGAAACGCTCGATCAGCAGCAATAAGGTCCAGATTGAAGTCCAGATCCGCGATACCGGCATCGGCATTCCGGAGCGCGACCAGTCGCGTCTGTTCCAGGCGTTCCGTCAGGCGGACGCCAGCATCTCCCGCCGTCATGGCGGTACCGGTCTGGGGCTGGTGATCACCCAGCGCCTGGTGAACGAGATGGGCGGCGATATCTCTTTCCACAGCCAGCCAAACCGCGGTTCAACCTTCTGGTTCCACATTAATCTGGACCTTAATCCGAACGTGCTGACCGATGGCCCGGTGACGGACTGCCTGAAAGGCAAGCGTCTGGCCTACGTTGAACCTAACGCTGCGGCGGCGCAGTGTACGCTCGACATCTTAAGCGCCACGCCGCTGGAGGTGGTCTACAGCCCCACCTTCTCGGCGCTTGCCGTAGAGCATTACGATATTCTGCTGATGGGCATTCCGGTCACCTTCACCGGCGAGTTGACCATGCAGCAGGAGCGCCTGGCGAAAGCCGCGTCGATGACCGACTACCTGCTGCTGGCGCTGCCGTGCCATGGGCAGCTCAACGCGGAAGAACTGAAAAACGACGGCGCGGCCGCGTGCCTTTTGAAACCACTGACCGCAACCCGTTTGCTGCCAGCCCTCACGGAATATTGCCGTCTTAGCCAGCATGCCCTTCCGCTGATTAACGATGAGCAAAAATTGCCGATGAGCGTGATGGCAGTGGATGATAATCCGGCCAACCTGAAGCTCATTGGCGCATTGCTTGAGGACCAGGTTCAGCATGTGGAGCTGTGCACCAGCGGCGCGCAGGCGGTTGAACAGGCTAAGCAGATGCAGTTCGATTTAATCCTGATGGATATTCAGATGCCGGGCATGGACGGCATCCGGGCCTGCGAGCTGATCCACCAGTTGCCGCATCAGCAGCAAACGCCGGTTATTGCTGTCACCGCGCACGCGATGGCGGGCCAGAAGGAGAAGCTGCTGAGCGCCGGGATGAATGACTATCTGGCAAAGCCCATCGATGAAGAGAAACTTCATAGCCTGCTGTTGCGCTACAAGCCGGGTCATATTGGCGGAACGTACACGGTTTCCAGCGAGCAGGCTGAGATAAGCGTTAATCAGAACGCCACCTTTGACTGGCAGCTCGCGCTGCGCCAGGCGGCAGGTAAACCCGATTTGGCCCGCGACATGCTGCAAATGCTGGTCGCGTTTCTGCCAGAAATTCGCAACAAGGTGGAAGAGCAACTGGTGGGTGAAAACCCGGAAGATCTGCTGGACGCAATCCACAAGCTGCACGGCAGCTGCGGGTACAGCGGCGTACCGCGGCTGAAAAACCTCTGTCAGCTTCTGGAGCAGCAGCTGCGTGCGGGCACGCCGGAATCGGAGCTTGAACCGGAGTTCCTGGAGCTGCTGGATGAAATGGATAACGTGACGCGCGAAGCGATGAAGGTGTTGGGGAGCTGAGGTAAAAGCCCGGTGGCGCTCCGCTTGCCGGGCCTACAGGTGCACTAACGTAGGCCGGGTAAGGCGAAGCCGCCACCCGGCAATCACAGTTAAAATGCCTGCCCCACTTTCAGCACCGCCGCGATATTCCTTGCGGCCATCCTGACGTTCTCGCCGGCATTTTCCAGCGCGTCTTCCAGCGTGCAGATGGTGTAGATCACGCTAAACACGGCATCAATGCCGTGATCGTGTACCACGCCAACGTCCGCCGTCAGGCTGCCTGCAATGCCAATAACGGGTTTGTTAAAGCGTTTTGCCACCTTCGCCACCCCCACCGGGACTTTGCCGTGGATCGTCTGGCTGTCAATGCGGCCTTCCCCCGTGATCACCAGATCCGCATCGGCCACCTGGTCGGCCAGGTGTAGCGCATCGGTCACGATCTCAATACCCTGGCGCAGCTGCGCGCCGCAAAAGGCGTACAGCGCCGCGCCCATGCCCCCCGCCGCGCCGCCGCCAGCAAGGTTCAGCACGTCGATATCCAGGTCCCGGGCAATCACGCTTGCATAGTGCGCAAGCGCGTTGTCCAGGGTGACGATCATCTCGGGTGTGGCGCCCTTCTGCGGGCCGAATACCGCTGACGCGCCATCCTTCCCGGTAAGCGGATTGGTTACATCGCAGGCCACCTCAATCCGGCATTCCGCCAGACGCTTGTCCAGCCCGCTCAGGTCGATACGCGCGAGTTTTCCCAGCTCGCCCCCGCCCTGCCCAAGAGGCTGTTCATTGTCGTCCAGCAGCTTCGCCCCCAGCGCCTGCACCATCCCTGCGCCGCCGTCGTTGGTAGCGCTGCCGCCAATGCCAATAATAATATGCTTAACGCCCACATCCAGCGCGTGACGAATCAGTTCGCCCGTGCCCCAGGAGGTGGTTTTCAGCGGATTACGCTGCGAAGGCGCAACCCGCTCCAGGCCGCTTGCCGCCGCCATTTCAATAAAGGCGCTCTGCTTATCTCCGGACAAGCCATAGAACCCCTCCACGCGCTCGCCCAGCGGGCCGGTCACCGGAACATGCACAATGCTTCCCTGCGTTGCCGCGATCATCGCCTCAACCGTCCCTTCGCCACCGTCCGCGACCGGCAGCTTCACGTAAACCGCCTCGGGAAAGATCTCGCGAAAACCACGCTCTATCGCTGTCGCAACCTCAAGCGCACTCAAACTTTCCTTATACGAGTCCGGTGCGATAACAATTTTCATAAGCCATCCTTACGCATAGTCGTTACGTTAAGCATACACCACGTAAAAGACCGCTCATGGGAGCGGTCCCAATGCGTTTATCGTACCATGCACGGGCGTTTATTGTCGAATGTCCAGTCAGGGATGAGATACTGCATCGCCATCGCATCGTCGCGCGCGCCCAGACCGTGTTTCTGATACAGCTCATGGGCCTTCATGACCTGATCCATATCCAGCTCAACCCCCAGCCCCGGCGTGGAAGGCACCTGCACCATGCCACCTTTGATCTCAAACGGCTGCTTAGTGAGACGCTGATTACCTTCCTGCCAGATCCAGTGGGTGTCGATAGCAGTGATCGTGCCCGGCGCAGCGGCGGCGACATGCGTGAACATCGCCAGCGAGATATCGAAGTGGTTGTTGGAGTGCGAACCCCAGGTCAGGCCAAACTCATGGCACATCTGCGCCACGCGAACCGACCCCTGCATCGTCCAGAAGTGCGGGTCGGCCAGCGGAATATCGACTGACTGGAGGGATAAGGTGTGTCCCATCTGACGCCAGTCGGTCGCAATCATATTGGTCGCGGTCGGCAGCCCCGTAGCGCGACGGAATTCCGCCATCACTTCACGGCCAGAGAAGCCTTGCTCAGCCCCGCACGGGTCCTCCGCGTAGGCCAGCACGCCTTTCAGCTGCTTGCCGATAGCAATCGCTTCATTGAGAGACCAGGCCCCGTTGGGATCGAGCGTCACGCGCGCCTGCGGGAAACGTTTTGCCAGCGCGGTGACGGCTTCCGCCTCTTCTTCCCCGGCCAGCACGCCGCCCTTCAGTTTGAAATCGTTGAAGCCATATTTTTCGTATGCCGCTTCCGCCAGGCGCACCACCGCATCCGGGGTCATTGCCTCGTCGTGGCGAAGCCGGTACCAGTCGCATTGTTCATCCGGCTGGCTCTGATACGGCAGTGGCGTCAGCTTGCGGTCGCCGACAAAGAACAGATAGCCCAGCATTTCCACTTCGCTACGCTGCTGCCCCTCGCCCAGCAGCGACGCAACGTTAACGCCCAGATGCTGGCCCAGCAGATCCAGCATCGCGGCTTCAATGCCGGTCACCACGTGGATAGTGGTGCGCAGATCGAAGGTCTGCAGACCCCGGCCCCCGGCATCGCGATCGGCAAAGGTGTTACGCACGGTGTTGAGGACGTTTTTGTACTCACCCAGCGTTTTGCCCACCACCAGCGGAATGGCGTCCTCCAGCGTGTTGCGGATCTTCTCCCCGCCCGGAATTTCACCCACGCCGGTATGGCCGGCATTGTCTTTGATGATGACAATGTTGCGCGTGAAGAACGGCGCGTGCGCGCCGCTCAGGTTCATCAGCATGCTGTCATGGCCCGCAACCGGAATGATTTGCATGGAAGTGACGACAGGGGTCGTAAAAGTACTCATCGTGTAATCCTTTTTTCAGTGACGTCCAAAAACAGGGCGCTTACGGTCAAATGTCCAGCCGGGAATAAGGTACTGCATCGGGCCCGCATCGTTTCGCGCGCCGCCCGGCAATTTTTTATACGCCTCATGGGCTTTATGGATCCGATCCCAGTCCAGCTCCACGCCCAGGCCCGGCGCATCCGGTACGGCAATCTTGCCATTGATGATTTCCAGCGGATTTTTCGTCAGGCGGGCTTCGCCTTCCTGCCAAATCCAGTGCGTGTCGATGGCGGTCGGGTTACCCGGCGCAGCGGCGCCAACGTGGGTAAACATCGCCAGCGAAATATCAAAGTGATTGTTAGAATGACAGCCCCAGGTGAGTCCCCAGTCATCGCACAGCTGCGCCACGCGGACCGCGCCTGAGAGCGTCCAGAAGTGCGGGTCCGCCAGCGGTATGTCCACGGCGTTGAGCATCACCGCATGGCCCATTTCGCGCCAGTTGGTAGCGATCATATTGGTCGCCACCGGCAGTCCGGTGGCCCGACGGAACTCGGCCATCACTTCGCGGCCCGAGAAGCCCTGTTCCGCGCCGCAGGGGTCTTCCGCATAGGTCAGGACATCCCCCAGCCCTTTGCACAGGCTAATGGCTTCATCCAGCAGCCATGCGCCGTTGGGATCGACGGTGATCCGCGCATCCGGGAAGCGCTTTTTCAGCGCCCGGGCCGTTTCAATCTCCCGCTCGCCGGGCAGCACGCCGCCCTTCAGCTTGAAATCCTTAAAGCCGTAGCGATCCTGCGCCGCCTCGGCCAGCCGCACCACCGCGTCGCTGGAGAGCGCTTCCTGGTGGCGCAGGCGATACCAGTCGTGTTCGCCCGTGGATCGAGCCAGATAGGGGAGATCGGTTTTATTGCGATCGCCAATGTAGAACAGATAGCCCAGCACGGTGACCGCATCGCGCTGTTTGCCGGGCCCCAGCAGTTCGCAGACCGGGACACTGAGCGCCTTCCCCAGTAAATCAAGCAGAGCCGCTTCCAGTGCGGCGACCGCATTGACGCGCAGTTCAAACGTCCAGGCACCTTTACCGAACGTCTCAAAGTCTGCCGACTGGTTGCCCTTATGCACCCGCTGAACCAGCCTGTTCAGACGGGCAATCTCCTGCCCCACGACCTGCGGAATGGCATCGACCAGCGTCTGGTAAATCACCTCTCCGCCAGGGGCCTCGCCCACGCCGGTATTCCCTGCGCTGTCTTTTAGCACGACGATATTACGGGTAAACCAGGCGTTATGCGCGCCGCCAATATTGAGCAGCATGCTGTCCTGCCCGGCCACCGGGATGACCTTCATCTCGGTGACGATAGGGCTCGATTGCGTTGTCATCAGCCACGCTCCGCAACAGGTTTAAGTTCGACGCGTTTGATATCCCCCACCAGCACCAGGTAACTCAGGACCGCCACCAGCGCATGCACACCCACGTAGATTAGCGCACCGTTGAAAGAGCCGGTGGTACCGACGATGTAGCCGATAGCGATGGGCGTCACAATCCCGGAGATGTTGCCGAACATGTTGAACAGACCGCCGCTCAGGCCGCTGATCTCTTTCGGGGCCGTATCCGCCATTACCGCCCAGCCCAGCGCGCCAATGCCTTTGCCGAAGAAGGCCATCGCCATAAAGCCGATAATCATCCACTCGGCATTGACGTAGTTACAGAACACCATGGTCATGGAGAGCAGCATGCCGAGCACGATGGGCGTTTTACGCGCGATGTTCAGTGAACCCGTGCGGCGCATCAGCCAGTCGGAAATCACCCCGCCGAGCACGCCCCCCACGAAGCCACAGATGGCCGGGACCGAGGCAACAAACCCCGCTTTCAGAATCGACATGCCGCGTGCCTGCACGAGGTACACCGGGAACCAGGTGATGAAAAAGTAGGTCAAGGCGTTGATACAGTACTGGCCCAGATAGATCCCGATCATCATGCGCGAGCCGACAAGCTGCCTGATCTGCGCCCATTTCTGGCTGAACGGGACTTTCGCCGTCGAGGATTTCTGATCCATGTTGATCAGCGCGCCGCCTTCAGCGATGTACTCCAGCTCTTTTTTGTTTACGCCAGGGTGCAGGTTGGGTTCGTGGATCACTTTGAGCCAGATAAAGCTGATGACGATCCCGAGTCCGCCCATAAAGAAGAACACGTGCGACCAGCCCACCTCATGGGTTAGCCAGCCCATAATGGGCGCAAAGATCACCGTCGCGAAGTACTGTGCGGAGTTGAAAATCGCCACCGCCGTTCCCCTCTCCTGCGCCGGGAACCAGGCCGCCACAATGCGGCTGTTGCCCGGGAAGGAAGGCGCTTCCGCTAAGCCCACCAGGAAGCGCAGCGTGAAGAGCGCCACGATAATGCCGAAGCCGCTGAAGATATCGACGAAGCCCTGCAGCAGAGTAAAGGCAGACCAGATGAAGATGGACCAGAAGTAGACCCGTTTCGAGCCAAAGCGGTCGAGCAGCCAGCCGCCAGGAATTTGCCCGATGACGTAGGCCCACGAGAAGGCGGAGAAAACGTAACCCATGCCCACGGGATCAAGGCCGATATCTTTTGCCATTTCCGAGCCGGCAATCGACAGCGTGGCGCGGTCACCATAGTTAAAGGACGTGACGATAAACAGCATCACCACTATCCAGTAGCGGGCATTGGTGCGCTTTTCAGCGCTGCTCGCTGCGTGGCTTAATGAACTCATTGTTGCACTCCTGAAACATAGCTTTCGCCTGGTTCATTCTGTACAGCACCGGTAGGGTAAGCAGAATGAGATTGGTTTTTGTCGTTTTGGTACGGCCTGAAGCCGTTTTATCGTGACCGGAAAAGTATATGAAGGAGTGCCTCTTCACCTCACCGTGCAAAAACACAGTATTAAAGGGCGTGAGGGAGGTTGTTTAGGGCATAAGCCCAGAGGAGTGGAAGGTGGTTCACGGAAATGGCGTTTGGTGCGGAGTGTAATGCCGGGTGGCGGCTACGCCTGACCCGGCCTGGAAAACCCGTAGGCCCGCGCAAGCGAAGCGCCGCCGGGCAGAGTGTTATTTGAGAAGTGAGGCCCAGTTCTCCACCCACGGGTTTGATTCGCTTTCTGGCTCCGGGTGCTCGCCCGCATCAATCAGCAGCATCTCGCCGACGCGCTGGGCGCTCTGCTCCTGCAACAGCGCATCGAACTGCTTGCCGCCGCCGCAGAAGTTTGCGTAAGAGCTATCGCCGAGGGCGATGATGCCGTAGTGAACATCTGGCTGATAGCCAAGCTGGTCTTTAATGCCCTGGAACAGCGGCACGATGCTGTCCGGCAGATCGCCCTGCCCGGTGGTTGAGGTCACCACCAGAATGTATTTGTCTTTATACTTTTCCCAGTCTGCCAGCTCCGGATCTTCATAGACCGTGGCTTTATGGCCCTGGCTTGCCAGAATCGCCTCCGCCTCTTCCGCGACCAGCAACGAGTTGCCGTACATTGTGCCGACAAAAATGCCTACTTCAGCCATGCTATTTTCCCATAGTGAATGCGCTTACTCTTCATCCTGAACGTTGCCCGATACAAACTCAACCCTTTCATTTTCGGGGAGTTGTCCGAGCCAGCCAAACTGTGACAGCGCCTGCATCCAGACGTCGTCCAGCCCCGCACGAATAGTCAGCGGCTCGCCGGTAAACGGGTGCGTCAGGCTGAGCTCGCTTGCGTGTAACATCAGACGATGGCAGCCAAAGTGTTCGGCCGCGCTGCGGTTCTGGCGCAAATCACCGTGTTTGCTGTCGCCAATAATCGGGTGGCGCAGATGCGCCAGATGGCGTCGCAGCTGGTGCTTGCGCCCGGTTTTCGGCAGAAGCTCGACCAGGCTGTAGCGTGTGGTCGGAAATTTGCTGGTGGCCACCGGCATTTCCGTGGTTGCCATGCCGCGATAATCCGTCACGGCCGGCTGCGGGCCTTTGTCATCCCGGGCAAATTTATCGCCGATTTTGTCCAGCTCCTCCACCAGCGGATAATCCAGGGTGGCGGACTCGGTCAGCCAGCCACGCACGATCGCGTGGTAGCGCTTCTGGATCTGGTGCTGTTCGAACTGCTGGGCCAGCAGACGGCCAGCTTCGCTGGAAAGCCCCATCAGCAGCACGCCGGAGGTCGGCCTGTCGAGGCGATGGGCGGTAAACACATGCTGACCAATCTGGTCACGAACGGTCTGCATCACCACCACTTTCTCGTCGCGATCCAGCCAGCTGCGGTGCACCAGCCAGCCTGACGGTTTATTCACCGCCACCAGCCACTCGTCCTGATAGAGGATCTCAAGCGTCATGCATCTTCACCGGCAAACAGGGCATCCAGCTTTTCCAGTTCGACCAGCATGACGTCGCGCGCAGGGTGGGTCGCGTCGAGCGCCATTTCATAATAGGGAGAGACAGCAAACGCCTGCGGCAAGGGGTGCCCCCCCTCAAGCAGGGCGTGCATGCGCGGAATTAACACCCACTGCAGCCACTCGAAAGGCGCCAGCGTATCCAGGCAGAAAGGCTGGGTGCTGGCGAACGCTTCTGGCTGCGGCGCGGTCTCCTGCCACAGCTGATGTTGGCGCAAAAGGGCTTCGATGGCGTGCAACTGAGCACGAACGCTATCGTGTTGCGTCATAGTAACCTCAACTGAAAATGTGAACGGCGCGCAGCATAGCATTGCGAAAGGCAGAAATAAAAAAAGGGAGCACTGTAAAAACAGTGCTCCCGGTTCGTTCCGCAGCATTCCAGCTACAATTCGTGCTCCCTGCTCATCCGTGACAACTTTTCCTGAAGCCCGAAGGCCTGGTCATCCGTCTACCTTTCGCATCCTGCACACATCTTCCTGACGTGTTTGTTTCATCCTGAAACGTCCTGGCCTTCCTGACCCACCGACCATCCTGACCGGCTCTCGTTCTCCTTCCTGGAGGTGTCCCTTACGCATCCTGCGTTATCCACTTCGCTTCATCCAGAAGCCTTCCTGCTGCGCCATCCTGACGAGTCCTGTGTGAGAAACGCCATCATCCTGATGTTCGTTTCTCGTGTCGGCTTCCTGTCGACGGAGATAGAATCCGCTATTCCGCTTCGTCTTACAACCCACTCAGCCAGCGTTGTAAGACGCGGGGACTCCCTAATAATAATAGGAGGAACAACTAATTCGTTGAAAAATAGAGTGATATTAATCTGAATTTAATGAGGTAATACTGAATGTTCCAGCGATCTCTCACAAACCTTGTAAGAGATCTCTCACACGCGCTGTAGCAGCATGGATTACAGAAGGGGCTCAAGTCGGGTGAGGAAATCCGCAAGAGAAGGGGCGAGAGTCTCGCGATTGCGGGTACCGATAGTCTCTTTAATCACTTCGCCTGACAGGTTACAGACGGAGATAACGTCCAGTTCGCTGTCCAGCGTGGCGATAAAGAGCGTCGGAGAAAGCTTAAGGCGTTTTTGCGTGACCAGATGACCAATCAGGTTTTCCTGAACACGCTGCAGATCGTCTTCGCTCCAGGTCTGCAACAGCGTCAGCGTCATGTCCGCAAAGCGCGCGGGCATATCCCCTGCAAACTGCGTGGCATAAAACGCATGAACCGCTGGTTGTACCACAATGTCCATTGCCCGTTCAACCGCATTTACATTCTGCTCGCCGTTATTCGGCTTCGGCTGCCAGATCACGTAATCCTCAAGCGAAGAGATAATGCACGGCGAAGGGACGCCATATAAATCAGCACTTTGCGGCCACGTGCCCTGCTTTTCATGCCATGCGTCGCAGTAGCGGGTCGTGAAGGTAGTGAGGGCATTTGCAGTTTCGATGTCCACCGATTTCTCTCTTCTTGTCAGACAGGATAAACTCAGGCCATAAGTGTACCTGTAAAGTGGCTATGAAACATGTCTTACGAAAATCATCAGGCGTTAACCGGCTTAACGCTGGGTAAATCGACCGATTACCGCGATACCTACGATGCAAGCCTGCTGCAGGGCGTGCCGCGTAGCCTGAACCGCGACCCTCTGGGACTGCACGCGGACGCGCTGCCGTTCGTGGGTGGCGATATCTGGACGCTGTACGAACTCTCGTGGCTCAACGCGCGCGGCCTGCCGCAGGTGGCGGTGGGACACGTTGAGCTGGACTATGCCAGCGTGAATCTCGTCGAGTCCAAAAGCTTTAAGCTCTATCTCAACAGTTTTAACCAGACAAAGTTCAACAGCTGGGACGACGTTCAGCGCACCCTGGAACGTGATTTAAGCGCCTGCGCGCAGGGAAAGGTGAGCGTTTCACTGTATCGCCTGCACGAGCTGGAAGGCCAGCCAGTCGCCCACTTCAACGGGACCTGCATCGACGATCAGGATATCGAGGTGGAGAATTATGAATTCAGCGCCGATTACCTCGAAAACGCAGCGAGCGGCAAGGTGGTTGAAGAGACGCTGGTGAGCCATCTGCTGAAATCCAACTGCCTGATTACCCACCAGCCGGACTGGGGCTCGGTGCAGATCCAGTATCGCGGGCCAAAAATCGACCGGGAAAAGCTGCTGCGCTACCTGGTGTCGTTCCGCCATCACAATGAATTCCACGAGCAGTGCGTGGAGCGCATCTTTAGCGATATCCAACGCTTCTGCCAGCCGGAAAAATTGAGCGTTTACGCGCGCTACACCCGCCGCGGCGGTCTGGACATTAACCCGTGGCGCACCAATACCGATTTTGTCCCGGCGACGGGCCGGCTGGTGCGTCAGTAATATAAATATTTTCACAATATGCGCGGTATCTTCCGCGCTTTAGGTTGTGAAACGTCACGCGGCAGGGCTATTGTAATCAACAGGGAAAGACGATAATCGTCCCGTAAGGAGCTCACTTGATTACACATATTAGCCCGCTTGGCTCAATGGATATGTTGTCGCAGCTGGAAGTGGACATGCTTAAACGCACGGCCAGCAGCGATCTTTATCAACTGTTTCGTAACTGTTCACTTGCCGTTCTGAACTCCGGAAGCCTGACAGACAACAGTAAAGAACTGCTGTCCCGCTTCGAAAGCTTTGATATCAACGTGCTGCGCCGCGAGCGCGGCGTGAAGCTTGAAGTCATCAACCCGCCGGAAGAGGCATTCGTCGACGGACGCATCATCCGTTCACTTCAGGCTAACCTGTTTGCCGTGCTGCGTGACATCCTGTTTGTTAACGGGCAGATCCACAACGCAGGCCGTTTCCAGCATCTCGACCTGGAAAGCTCGGTCCATATCACCAACCTGGTGTTCTCTATTTTGCGCAACGCCCGTGCCCTGCACGTGGGTGAAGCGCCGAACATGGTCGTCTGCTGGGGCGGTCACTCCATTAACGAAACCGAATACCTTTATGCGCGTCGGGTGGGCACCCAGCTTGGCCTGCGCGAGCTGAATATCTGTACCGGATGTGGTCCGGGTGCGATGGAAGCGCCAATGAAAGGTGCCGCAGTGGGTCACGCGCAGCAGCGCTACAAAGAGGGACGGTTTATCGGCATGACCGAGCCGTCCATCATCGCCGCTGAGCCACCTAACCCGCTGGTTAACGAGCTGATTATCATGCCGGATATCGAAAAACGTCTTGAGGCGTTTGTTCGTATCGCCCACGGCATCATCATCTTCCCGGGCGGCGTGGGGACAGCGGAAGAGCTGCTCTATCTGCTGGGTATTCTGATGAACCCGGCCAACAAAGATCAGGTTCTGCCGCTGATCCTGACCGGACCAAAAGAGAGCGCCGACTACTTCCGCGTGCTGGACGAGTTTATCGTACACACGCTGGGTGAAGCCGCGCGTCGTCACTATCGCATCATCATCGACGATGCTGCGGAAGTGGCGCGCCAGATGAAAAAAGCGATGCCGCTGGTGAAGGAGAACCGCCGCGATACCGGTGATGCCTACAGCTTTAACTGGTCAATCCGCATTGCGCCGGACCTGCAGATCCCGTTCGAGCCTTCACACGAGAACATGGCGAACCTGAAACTCTACCCGGACCAGCCGGTGGAAGTCCTGGCCGCCGATCTGCGTCGCGCCTTCTCCGGGATTGTGGCGGGCAACGTCAAAGAGGTCGGTATCCGCGCCATTGAGCAGTACGGTCCGTACAAGATCCACGGCGATCCGGAGATGATGCGCCGCATGGATGACATGCTGCAGGGCTTTGTCGCCCAGCACCGCATGAAGCTGCCGGGCTCCGCCTATATTCCTTGCTACGAAATCTGCACATAACGCTTAGCGGCATCTCATCAAAGCCGGGTCGCCCTGTCGCGCGTTCCGGCTTTTTTTATTCCTGATATAATTCATAGGCATCACTTATATCTTTTACAAAATCGCCACAAACGCAAACGATTACCTGTTTTTTTCAACCGTAAATTATCAGCCTTAATCCAAATTACCTGCCAGAAAATACTAAAAACCCATTTCTTTACAGCGAAAGACACCTATATCAAGGGCCAGTCTTTCAGCGCACATGTCGTTGGTGGTAGCCTTCGCGCGCGTAAATTCTCTTTGATGTTTTTTTAACAGATAAATGGTCTAAAGATGCCCATATCATAAGTGGATTATTGCATTTGGGATCGCGATCACTGATAGATTCATAACGAGAATGTATCTTTCCGCCCGCCAATAGTTACGGGCGAAAATTATTAAAAAACCGTCACTGAACGAATTTCATATTACCGTCAGGCACTTTTTCATCGGATTTGACTAAAAACCTGACAATTTGCTTCCTCCAGGAGATACAGATGGAAACCACTCAAACCAGCACCGTTGCTTCGATTGAATCCCGAAGTGGTTGGCGCAAAACGGATACCATGTGGATGCTTGGCCTTTACGGCACGGCAATCGGCGCTGGTGTACTGTTCCTTCCTATCAACGCAGGCGTCGGCGGTCTGATTCCGCTGATCATTATGGCTATCATTGCTTTCCCGATGACCTTCTTTGCACACCGCGGTCTGACCCGCTTCGTGCTGTCCGGTAAAAACCCGGGCGAAGACATCACTGAAGTGGTTGAAGAGCATTTCGGCGTGGGCGCAGGTAAACTGATTACCCTGCTCTACTTCTTCGCGATTTACCCTATCCTGCTGGTCTACAGCGTGGCGATCACCAACACCGTTGAAAGCTTCATGCTGCACCAGCTGCACATGACGCCGCCACCGCGTGCCATCCTGTCTCTGATCCTGATTGTCGGCATGATGACCATCGTGCGCTTCGGTGAGCAGATGATTGTGAAAGCGATGAGCGTACTGGTGTTCCCGTTTGTAGCCGCACTGATGCTGCTGGCCTGCTACCTGATCCCACAGTGGAACGGCGCAGCGCTGGAAACCCTGTCCCTGAGCAGCGCGTCTGCGACCGGTAACGGCTTGCTGATGACCCTGTGGCTGGCGATCCCGGTAATGGTCTTCTCCTTCAACCACTCCCCAATCATCTCCTCTTTCGCCGTGGCGAAACGTGAAGAGTACGGTAATGGCGCAGAGAAGAAGTGCTCCAGCATCCTGGCACGCGCTCACATCATGATGGTGCTGACCGTTATGTTCTTCGTCTTCAGCTGCGTACTGAGCCTCTCCCCGGCGGACCTGGCGGCAGCGAAAGAGCAGAACATCTCAATTCTGTCTTACCTGGCGAACCACTTTAACGCACCGCTGATTGCGTGGATGGCACCGATCATCGCGATGATCGCCATCACCAAATCCTTCCTGGGCCACTACCTCGGCGCACGTGAAGGCTTCAACGGTATGGTGATCAAATCTCTGCGCGGTAAAGGCAAGAGCATTGAAATCAACAAGCTGAACAAAATCACTGCACTGTTCATGCTGCTCACCACCTGGGCGGTAGCGACGCTGAACCCAAGCATCCTGGGCATGATTGAAACCCTGGGCGGCCCGGTCATCGCGATGATTCTGTTCCTGATGCCGATGTACGCGATTCAGAAAGTCCCGGCTATGCGTAAGTACAGCGGTCATGTCAGCAACGTCTTTGTGGTTATCATGGGGCTTATCGCTATCTCTGCGATCTTCTACTCCCTGTACACCATGTTCTGATTCTCACCCGCGCCGTCCCCGGACGGCGCACTCCCTCCTCTCTGACTGAAAGCAATGGACGCATCATGATTAGCGTATTCGATATCTTCAAAATCGGTATTGGTCCTTCCAGCTCTCACACCGTCGGACCGATGAAAGCCGGTAAGCAGTTCACGGATGACTTGATTGCACGCGGCATCCTGCACGACATCACCCGCGTGGTTGTCGATGTATACGGCTCACTTTCCCTGACCGGGAAAGGCCACCACACCGATATCGCCATTATCATGGGCCTGGCGGGAAACCTGCCGGACACCGTTGATATTGATGCGATCCCTGGCTTTATCCAGGACGTGAACACCCACGGGCGCCTGCTGCTGGCGAACGGCGAGCATGAGGTTGAATTCCCGGTTGACCACTGCATGAATTTCCATGCGGACAACCTGTCGCTACACGAAAACGGCATGCGCATTACCGCGCTGGCCGGCGACAAAGCGGTATACAGCCAGACTTACTACTCTATCGGCGGCGGTTTTATCGTCGACGAAGACCACTTTGGTCAAACCAGTACCTCTTCTGTCGAGGTGCCGTATCCGTACAAAACGGCGGCAGACCTCCAGCGCCACTGCCAGGAGACGGGACTTTCCCTCTCCGGTCTGATGATGAAAAACGAGCTGGCGCTGCACAGCAAAGAGGAGCTGGAACAGCACTTCGCTAACGTCTGGGAAGTGATGCGCGGCGGTATTGAGCGCGGGATCACCACCGAAGGCGTTCTGCCGGGCAAGCTTCGCGTACCGCGTCGTGCGGCAGCGCTGCGCCGTATGCTTGTAAGCACCGACAAAACGACTACGGACCCGATGGCCGTGGTGGACTGGATCAACATGTTCGCCCTGGCGGTAAACGAAGAAAACGCCGCAGGGGGCCGTGTGGTCACCGCGCCGACCAACGGTGCCTGCGGCATCGTTCCGGCGGTACTGGCGTACTACGACAAGTTTATCCGTGAAGTGAATGCGAACTCGCTGGCGCGCTACCTGCTGGTGGCCAGTGCGATTGGTTCGCTGTATAAGATGAACGCCTCCATTTCCGGTGCGGAAGTGGGCTGTCAGGGTGAAGTCGGCGTGGCGTGCTCCATGGCGGCGGCAGGTCTGGCGGAGCTGTTGGGCGCAAGCCCGGCGCAGGTGTGCATCGCTGCGGAAATCGGCATGGAACACAACCTGGGGCTGACCTGCGATCCGGTTGCCGGACAGGTACAGGTTCCGTGCATCGAGCGTAACGCGATTGCCTCCGTGAAGGCGGTGAACGCGGCGCGTATGGCGCTGCGCCGCACCAGCGAACCGCGCGTCTGCCTCGATAAGGTTATCGAGACCATGTACGAAACCGGTAAAGATATGAACGCCAAATACCGCGAAACCTCTCGCGGTGGCCTGGCGATGAAGATCGTAACCTGCGATTAAGCCTCTCAGGAAGCCTCGTTTTGCGAGGCTTCTTCCTGTTTTCCCCACCATTCATAGTTTCACGCTGCTGACAGTGTTACCCTTCACGCATTAGATAGAAGGGAGATTATCTGTGGCCGTTCATTTACTTATCGTCGATGCACTTAACCTGATTCGCCGTATCCATGCGGTACAGGGGACGCCTTGTAAAGACACCTGCCTGCACGCGCTGGAACAGCTTATCCGCCACAGTGAACCCACCCATGCGGTCGCGGTTTTTGATGACGAAGCCCGCAACACGGGCTGGCGGCACCAGCGTCTGCCCGACTACAAAGCCGGACGCGCACCGATGCCGGACGATCTTCACGCCGAATTACCCATGCTGCGCGCCGCATTTGAACAGCGGGGCGTCCCCTGCTGGGGCGCACAGGGAAATGAAGCCGACGATCTCGCGGCCACCCTGGCCGTAAAGGTGGCGAGTGCCGGGCATCAGGCCACGATCGTTTCAACGGACAAAGGCTACTGCCAGCTGCTCTCCCCGACTATTCGCATTCGCGACTATTTTCAAAAACGCTGGCTGGACGCGCCGTTCATTGCCAGCGAGTTTGGCGTATCGCCTGAGCAATTGCCGGATTACTGGGGTCTGGCAGGCATCAGCAGCTCTAAAGTTCCGGGCGTGGCCGGTATTGGGCCGAAGAGCGCCGCGCAGTTGCTAACCGATTTTCAGAGTCTGGAGGGCATTTACGCCCGTCTGGACGAGGTGCCCGAAAAATGGCGCAAGAAGCTGGAGGCGCATAAAGAGATGGCGTTTATCTGCCGGGAAATCGCAACGCTACAGACGGATTTACAGCTGGACGGGAATTTACAGCAGTTGCGCTTAGAACGTTAAAACGACTACAGGGTTTTTGTAGGCCCGGTAAGCGCAGCGCCGCCGGGCAAAACAAAGTACGTGCTATCGCTCGTCGCGACGCCCGCCTACGGCCGCCCACCAGCGACGAATATGCACCGTCACCTCTTCGCGGTCGTGATACAGCTGACGCGCCTGGATCTCCACGTTAATCCCGTGTTCGTCCAGTTGCTCCTGAATGTAGGCCAGGTTCTGCGACACCTCCTCATAGCGCTTTTTCATCGGCAGCTTGAGGTTGAAAATGGTCTCGCGACACCAGCCGTTAACCAGCCAGGAGGCCATCAGCGCGGCCACTTTCGCCGGTTTCTCAACCATGTCGCACACCATCCATGAGATGTTGTTGCGGTTCGGGCGATAGCGGAAACCGTCTTCACGCAGCCAGGTGACCTGTCCGGTGTCCATCAGGCTTTGCGCCATTGGGCCGTTATCAACGGACGATACCCACATGTTGCGTTTCACCAGCTGATAGGTCCAGCCGCCCGGGCACGCGCCGAGATCGACAGCGTACATGCCGTTTGCCAGACGCTCATCCCACTCATCCGCCGGGATAAAGACGTGGAACGCCTCTTCCAGCTTCAGCGTAGAACGGCTTGGCGCATCGGCCGGGAAGCGCAAACGCGGGATGCCCATAAAGAAAGGAGAGTTGTTGGTAGTGTACGAGTAGCCCGTATAGCAGCAGCCCGGTGCAATAAAGAAGATATGCACCACCGGACGCTTCGGCGTTTCGTAGTTCGTCAGCACGCCCGCATCACGCAGCGCCGCGCGCAGCGGAACGGTGAACTTACGGCAGAACTTCATCAGCTCTTTACTTTCGTTGGTATCCGCCACTTCAACGCGCAGATCGCCGCCCTTCTCCACCACGCCCTGCAGCATGCCAACGATTGGCGTGATGCGGTCTTCCGGGGGAAGGTCTTTGAGCAGCTCACCCGCGACAAACATCTGGCGCGCAAAAATCAGCGAGCTGAACGGCAGCTCGCGCGCCAGCTTATCCGCATCTTCAGGCTGATAGCATTCGAATACCACATAGCCCGCGTTTTCTTTTACGCGGGCGAAGCCGAAGATTTCGCGCTTCGCCGCTTTATCGGTAATTTCCGCGGCGCACTCTTTCTCAAACCCCGGGCGACAATATAAAACAACCTTATTCATGAACAACGCCCTTGCGTTTCAGACGGATAGCTCCGATAAACATTAATACCCAACCCGCCAGGAAGCTGACGCCACCGACAGGTGTAACAAACGCCCACAGGCGTAAATGCGAAAGTGCCAGACAGTAAAGGCTGCCGCTGAAAAGCACCGTACCCAGCGCCAGAAAGACGCTGCTCCAGTAAAACCAGATGCTGATACGGCGCTGCATCGCCACCGCCAGCCCAAAGATTGCCAGCGTATGGAACGCCTGATATTCAAGGCCGGTCTGGATCCAGCCCATCTCTACAGCGCCCAACGACTTGCTTAAGACATGTGCGCCAAAGGCGCCCAGTGCAACAAAAATAAAGCCACTCACCGCGGCAAAAATCAGCATGAATCGACTGGTCATGTTTAAGTCCTGAATTGATGCGTGCCCGGCACACAAACGTTATTGTTCATACCTGAAGCGGAATTTTTCTTGCTCGCTTGCCGCTTTCGCCAGTATCCACTGCCGGAAGGCGGCTATTTTACCCAGTTCTGCCTGACTGTCATGACAAACCAGATAAAACGCATTCTTGCTGACCAGTACATCATTAAAAGGGCAGACCAGGCGACCTGCCTCTATTTCGGACTGCGCCATGACGTTGTTCGCCAACGCCACGCCCTGCCCGTGAATGGCAGCCTGTAACACCATCGCACTGTGGCTAAAGATGGGTCCCTGCTGCACGTTTATATGTGTAAGACCTAATTGACGGGTATAAGTTTGCCAGTCGCGTCGAGAGGCATCATGCAAAAGCGTATGCTGCGCCAGGTCAGCGGGAGACTTCAGCGCTTTGTCGCCCGTTAATAGCAGAGGGGAACAGACCGGCAGGAGATATTCTGCGTATAATTTCTCAACACGCAAGCCCGGCCAGTTACCGCGCCCATAAAAAATCGCGACATCCACGTCATCGGCCAGCTTGTCTTCCTGACGATCCACGGCCTGGATTCGAACGTCTATCCCCGGATAAGCTGAGTTAAAGCTTGAGAGTCTTGGCACCAGCCACTGAATGGCAAAACTGGGCAATAAACTAACAGTCAGAGCACCTTTTGCACTGCGGGCCTGTAGCTTACGCGTGGCTTCAGTAAGCTGCGAAAAAATCTCTTTAATATCCTGAAAATAGCTCTGCCCCTCTTCGGTCAACAGCAACGAGCGGTTGCGTCGACGAAACAGCTTAAGGCCCAGAAAATCCTCCAGAGACTTGATTTGGTGACTTACTGCGGCCTGTGTCACAAAAAGCTCATCGGCTGCGCGGGTGAAGCTCAGGTGACGTGCTGCTGCATCAAAAACACGTAATGCGTTGAGGGGGGGCAATCGCTTTGACATGGTTATATGGCTTAGATGTTAAAGGAATTTAACAAATAGGAAACAACGTTTAACCTATTAGTTTTTTTTATCTGAGCCATTATAATTTGTCCGTTGAGGAACTACCAGCAAATACCTATAGTGGCGGCACTTCCTGAGCCGGAACGAAGAGCTTTTTTCGGAATGCGTGTTCTGAAGGGCTTTTGGCTTACGGTTGTGATGTTGTGTTGTTGTGTTTGCAATTGGTCTGCGATTCAGACCACGGTAGCAACGCTACCAATTTTTCACTTCCTGTACATTTACCCTGTCTGTCCATAGTGATTAATGTAGCACCGCCAACTTGCGGTGCTTTTTTTTCGCCTGCGATCGGTTAATGCTCGATCTCTTTCATCTCTTTCACGTCCGTGCGGTTGATCTGCTGCTTGTTCCCGTTAGCATCTTTGTACGAAATCATCCCGGTATCGTTATCGGTTGTCGGTTTCCCTTCCGAAACGATGGAACGACCATCGTTGGTGTGCATCACGTAGTTGTTACCGGAACAGGCGCTCAGGGCAAAAGTAAACGCACAGGCAGAGATGATTGCAGCTGTCTTATTCATGATTATTCTCCTTTAGCAATTAATGCTATTCAAACCTCGATTTATAACAGGCTAAAACATCCGCCTAACACTATTTAGCATAACCTGCTTTTTTGGGGTCATGAGGATAAGCAGACAATTCTGATAGATATCAACCTCCTTGCCCTGCCGCGGAAATTGCGCGACGATCGTGATATTGAAATGAGGAATCCCATGAACGCTTTCAGTCCTGCGCAGTTCCGCGCACAGTTTCCGGCGCTGGCCGATGCTGGTATTTATCTGGACAGTGCCGCCACCGCCCTTAAGCCACAGGCGGTCATTGACGCCACGCAGCAGTTTTACAGCCTGAGCGCCGGGAACGTGCATCGCAGCCAGTTTGCCGAGGCGCAGCGATTAACCGCGCGCTACGAAGCCGCACGCGATCGCGTGGCGCACCTGATCAATTCCGAAAGCGGGAAAAATATCGTCTGGACGCGCGGCACCACCGAGGCCATCAATATGGTGGCCCAGTGCTACGCGCGCCCGCTGCTTCAGCCGGGCGATGAGATCGTCGTCAGCGAGGCGGAACATCACGCCAACCTGGTGCCGTGGCTGATGGTGGCCGAACAAACGGGTGCACGCGTGGTGAAGCTTCCGCTGGGCGCAGACCTTCTGCCCGATGTGGCCCGTCTCCCCGAGTTGATTACCCCCCGTAGCCGCATTCTGGCGCTTGGACAGATGTCTAACGTTACCGGTGGTTGCCCGGACCTGGCTCAGGCGATTCGCATCGCGCATGCCAACGGGATGGTGGTGATGGTCGACGGTGCGCAGGGCGTGGTGCATTTCCCCGCCGACGTGCAGGCGCTGGATATCGACTTCTATGCCTTCTCAGGACATAAGCTCTACGGGCCAACCGGTATTGGGGTGTTGTACGGCAAGCCGGAACTTCTGGCAAAAATGACGCCCTGGCTCGGGGGCGGCAAGATGATCGCTGAAGTGTCGTTCGAGGGCTTCAAAACGCAGGATGTCCCCTATCGCCTTGAAGCCGGTACGCCGAACGTGGCCGGCGTGATTGGCCTAAGCGCGGCGCTGGAGTGGCTGGCAGAAACAGACAGTGTTCAGGCTGAAAGCTGGAGCCGGGGGCTGGCGACGCTGGCAGAGGAAGAACTGAAAAAGCGCCCGGGTTTCCGCTCGTTCCGCGTTCAGGATTCAAGCCTGCTCGCCTTTGATTTTGTGGGCGTGCATCACAGCGACATGGTGACGCTGCTGGCCGGGTATGGCATCGCCCTGCGCGCCGGGCAGCACTGCGCGCAGCCGCTGCTGGCGGCGCTCGGCGTGAGCGGCACGCTGCGCGCCTCGTTCGCGCCCTATAACACACAAAGCGATGTTGACGCGCTGGTTTCCGCCGTTGACCGCGCGCTTGAAATACTGGTGGATTAATGACTCACGCTGCTTTAGCCGGACATCCGTTTGGCACCGTCATCACTGAAGAGACGTTAAAACAGACCTTTGCCCCGCTTTCACAGTGGGAAGAAAAATATCGCCAGCTGATTCTTCTCGGTAAGCAGTTACCGACCCTCTCTGACGATCTCAAGGCGCAGGCGAAAGAGATTGCAGGCTGTGAAAATCGCGTCTGGCTGGGCGTGAGCGTTTCCGGTGAGAAGCTGCACTTCTTCGGCGACAGCGAAGGCCGCATCGTCCGGGGCCTGTTGGCCGTATTGTTGACGGCAGTGGAAGGGAAAAGCGCGGCGGAACTGCTGGCGCATTCGCCGCTGGCGTTATTTGATGAGCTGGGGCTGCGCGCGCAGCTCAGCGCCTCGCGCGGTCAGGGGTTGATCGCGCTCAACGACGCGGTACTGGACGCCGCACGTCAGGCTCAGGCCTGACGTTCCGCCTTCGCCATCATCTTCTTCAGGGCGTGAGACACCGCCACAAAGCCGAAGGAAGCGGTCACCATGGTGGCCGCGCCAAAGCCTGAGGCGCAATCCATTCTCTTTGGCCCTTCCGCCGTGCTTTTCATCGCACACACGGAGCCATCGGCCTGCGGGTAGACCAGCGCTTCGGTCGAGAACACGCAGTCTACGCCCAGCTTGCCCTTGCTGTTCTTCACGACGTTAAAGTCGCTTTTCAGGCGTTCACGCAGCTTGGCGGCAAGAGGATCCTGAATGGTTTTCGCCAGATCGGCCACCTGGATCTGCGTAGGATCGATTTGCCCGCCCGCGCCGCCGGTCGTCACCAGGGGAACCTTGTAACGACGACAGTAGGCGATCAGCGCCGCTTTTGGACGCACGCTGTCGATGGCGTCAATCACATAGCTGTAGCCTTTGCTCATGTATTCAGCGACGTTATCAGCCGTCACAAAATCATCAATCACCGTGACCCGACATTCCGGGTTAATCAGGCGGATACGTTCCGCCATGACCTCAGATTTTGCCAGGCCGACGCTATCACGCAGGGCGTGGATTTGACGGTTGGTGTTGGTGACGCACACGTCATCCATATCAATCAGCGTGATTGCGCCAATACCGGTTCTCGCCAGCGCTTCTGCGGCCCACGACCCCACACCACCAATGCCCACGACGCAGACGTGCGCATCCGCAAACAGCTGCAGGGCTTTTTCACCATAGAGACGTGCCGTGCCGCCAAAACGCTGGCGCCAGGCATCGCTGATTACCACAGACATAACACCTCAGATGTAAAAAGGGTGAGGTTCTCCTCACCCTGAACAGTAATCCGTATTGCGCTCAGAATACCACAATCAGCCGCTGAATACGTTTCCGGCACCCGGTGCCGCCTTAAGCACCCACACGCGTCCGTAGTGGTTATACCAGCCTGCGCGGTGGCCTGCATCCGGGCCAATGCCCTGATAGATATCGAAGTGCTGGCCTTTGATCGCGCCGCCAACGTCCAGCGCCACCATCAGACGCAGCTCATACTGGCCGTTGAACTTGCCGTTGTTGTCCAGCAGCGGGACCTCAGCCAGCAGCGTGGTGCCCGCAGGAATAATCGAACGATCCGATGCCACCGACGCACGGCCAATCAGCGGTACCGCACTCGCCCCTTTCACCGGCGCGAAGTTTTGCGGTTTAAAGAAGACAAACGACGGGTTCTGCTCCAGCAGCTCACGCACCTCGGCTTCGCTGTGCTTTTCGCCCCACTCGCGGATCGCCTGCATCGACATGTCTTCTTTCTTCACTTCGCCGCGGTCGATCAGCACCTTGCCAATACTGCGATAGGCGTGGCCGTTTTTACCGGAATAGCTGAAGAAGTTAAGCGGCGAGCCGTCGCCAAAATCAATATAGCCGCTGCCCTGAACGTCCATGATGAAGTTGTCCATCAGGGAGTTGCTGTAAGCAAGAACGTAGTTTTCGCTCAGCGCACCGGCGTAGATCTCGGCGCGCGACGGCAGACGGCCGCGTTTTGGCGGCATACGGTAGATAGGGTACTGGAACTCGCCCTGACGCGTGTGTCGCGCCTGGATAACCGGGGTGTAGTAGCCGGTAAACTGAACGTTGCCGTAGTTATCGGCCCCTTCCATCTGCCAGGCGTCGATACCAAACTGGCGCATGTTGCGCGTATCGCCGCCCGCGCGCAGCCAGTCCTGCACCGCGCTATAAACGTTGTTCTGTGCGCTGTACAGACGCGGTGACGCGTTGCGGATCTGGTAGACCTGCTCGGAGAAATCACCGGCATTGATCGGTGCGCCGACCGCATCAGGCTGATTAACTAAAGAGAAAGGCTGGGATAACTTCCCGTCTTTATACTGTTGACCGCGATCGGTCGGTTTGGAAGAACAGGCCGCAAGAATCGCTACCATTGCGCCCGCCATCAGATACTTCGCCCAACGTCCTTTCATTCTGTCTCGTCTTTAAGTTGCCCATTTCCGCGTGATGAAGATAACAAACCGCCAGGGCTAATGAAATGCGATCGCATGCCCTTTGGCAAATTTAGCGCAAAAAATAGTCCAAACAGCGCCATGTCGTTCAATTTGCATACAAAATCATGATAAATGTGAAAAAGGGGTTGCATCACAAGTCTATCCGAGTATAGTGCGCATCCACGGACGCGGGGTGGAGCAGCCTGGTAGCTCGTCGGGCTCATAACCCGAAGGTCGTCGGTTCAAATCCGGCCCCCGCAACCAATTAAAATTTGATGAAGTATCTTCTACGACTGTAGAAAGACGGACGCGGGGTGGAGCAGCCTGGTAGCTCGTCGGGCTCATAACCCGAAGGTCGTCGGTTCAAATCCGGCCCCCGCAACCAATCAAATTTGAAGAAGTAAGTTTCTGCGAGAGTAGAAAGACGGACGCGGGGTGGAGCAGCCTGGTAGCTCGTCGGGCTCATAACCCGAAGGTCGTCGGTTCAAATCCGGCCCCCGCAACCAACACTTCTAAAACAATAAACACCCTTAAGGGTGTTTTTTTGTATCTGTCGTTTGTGAATTTGCCGGGCATAAACCCGGCCAAAAGATCTACCCGCGCCGCGCCAGCGTCGCCCCGTCAGAGAAATACGCACGAATCCCTGCCAGAATCGACTCCGCCACTTCCTGCTGGAATTTTGCCGTCTTGAGCTTACGCTCCTCTTCCACGTTACTGATAAACGCGGTTTCAACCAGGATGGACGGGATATCCGGCGCCTTGAGTACCGCAAATCCGGCCTGTTCAACGCTGTTCTTGTGCAGCTTATTGATGTTGCCCAGCTTGCCCAGCACCGCTTTACCAAACTTCAGGCTGTCGTTAATGGTCAGTGACTGCACCATATCGAACATGGTGTGGTCAACGTAGCGATCGCCGCTTTTGCTCACGCCACCGATCAGGTCCGAGGCGTTCTGGGTATCCGCAAGATATCTTGCTGCGGTACTGGTCGCGCCTTTGGTTGAGAGCGCAAACACCGACGAGCCGCTTGGCTGGCGGCTGGTAAACGCATCCGCATGGATCGAGACGAACAAATCTGCGCGCTGCTTCTGCGCTTTCGCCACCCTGACCTTCAGCGGAATAAAGACGTCTTCATTACGCGTCATATAGGCGCGCATGTTGCCTTCTTTATCAATCAACGCCTTCAGACGACGGGCAATTTGCAGAACCACGTCTTTTTCACGCGTGCGGTATTTCCCCACCGCACCGGAGTCTTCGCCGCCGTGGCCTGGATCGAGCATGATCACAATCGGACGATCGCGCCCTGCTTTCCCCGGCTGCGGACCGCTTTGCGCCGGCGGAACCTGACGCTGCAGATCGCCTTTGTTGTAATCTTCCAGCAGGGCAAGAAGTGGATCCTGAATATCCGTCGCATTGGCCGGATAGAGATCCATCACCAGGCGCTCTTTGAACGTCGCGACAGGCGCCAGGGCAAACAGCTGCGGCTTCACGTTCTGCTTCAGTTCAAACACCATGCGCACGGTTTGCGGATCGAACTGCCCGACGCGCGCCGATTTAATAAACGGATCGTCGCCGCGGATCTGCGCCGCCATCCCTTTCAGCACGGAGTTGAGGTTAACGCCTTCGAGATCCACCACCACACGTTCCGGGTTGCTGAGGGCAAATTGCTTATATTTCAGCACGCGATTGGATTCGACCGTCACGCGCGTATAGGTCGACGATGGCCAGACGCGCACCGCCACGACCTGACTGGTGGCGGCAAGACCGACCTGACTGACGCTAAGCAACCACATTGCCCCGGCCCCTTTTAACAAACGGCGGCGGCTTATTGCTGAATTGGATCCCGACATGCTTCTCCCGAGCAAGAACACTGACTGATATACAAAATGTCCAGATTGACCGAAAACTTTAACGAATGACGCATAAACTGTCATCTATAAAAGGGTAAACAATCATACGCTAACGCACGGATTACTTATCATTTTCTGTGGGTCGCGGAAAATTTGCGCTTGCACACGCGGCCACAATCGAATAAAAATACAGAAATTGCGAATAAACATTCATTAAGGGTTGTGCCATGGTGAAGGAACGTAGAACCGAACTGGTCCAGGGATTCCGCCATTCTGTTCCCTATATCAACGCCCATCGGGGAAAAACGTTTGTCATCATGCTTGGCGGCGAAGCCATTGAGCATGAAAATTTTTCCAGCATCGTCAATGACATTGGCCTGCTGCACAGCCTGGGGATCCGCCTGGTGGTGGTCTATGGCGCGCGCCCGCAGATCGACGCTAACCTGGCCGCTCACCACCACGAGCCGATTTACCACAAGCATACCCGCGTCACGGATGCCAAAACCCTTGAGCTGGTGAAGCAGGCGGCAGGTCTGCTGCAGCTGGATATCACCGCTCGCCTGTCCATGAGCCTGAACAACACGCCGCTGCAGGGCGCGCATATCAACGTCGTGAGCGGCAACTTCATCATTGCCCAGCCGCTCGGCGTGGACGATGGCGTGGATTACTGCCACAGCGGCCGCATTCGTCGTATTGATGAAGAAGCCATTCACCGCCAGCTGGACAGCGGCGCCATCGTCCTGATGGGCCCGGTCGCCGTTTCCGTGACCGGCGAAAGCTTTAACCTGACGTCCGAAGAGATCGCCACGCAGCTGGCGATCAAGCTGAAGGCGGAAAAAATGATTGGGTTCTGCTCCTCCCAGGGCGTCGTGAATGATGAAGGAACGATCGTGCCGGAACTCTTCCCGAATGAAGCCCAGGCCCGCGTGGAAGCGCTGGAAGCCGAAGGCGATTACTACTCTGGCACGGTCCGCTTCCTGCGTGGCGCCGTGAAGGCCTGCCGCAGCGGCGTGCGTCGTAGCCACCTGATCAGCTATCAGGAAGACGGCGCCCTGCTGCAGGAGCTGTTCTCCCGCGACGGTATTGGTACGCAGATTGTCATGGAGAGCGCGGAGCAGATACGCCGCGCCACCATTAACGACATCGGCGGCATTCTGGAGCTGATCCGCCCGCTGGAACAGCAGGGTATTCTGGTGCGTCGTTCACGCGAGCAGCTGGAGATGGAAATCGACAAATTCACCATTATTCAGCGCGATAACCTGACGATTGCCTGCGCCGCGCTCTATCCGTTCCCGGAAGAGAAGATCGGCGAAATGGCCTGCGTGGCGGTGCATCCTGATTACCGCAGCTCTTCACGCGGTGAAATGCTGCTTGAGCGCGTGGCGGCACAGGCGCGCCAGATGGGGCTGAGCAAGCTGTTCGTCCTGACGACGCGCAGCATTCACTGGTTCCAGGAGCGCGGTTTCACGCCGGTGGATATCGATTCTCTGCCGGAAACGAAGAAAGAGATGTACAACTATCAGCGCCGTTCAAAAGTGCTGATGGCGGACCTGGGATGATACGACGCCCTCACCGTGCGGCGAGGGCTTTCATTCAGAGGGACTCAAATATCGCGCCCAGCCCGCTTCGGCGTTCCGTGCGGGTGGCAATCGCCTGCACCAGCACGCGTTCATCGGTATACAGCGACAGGCGCTGACGCGCGCGCGTAATGGCGGTATAGATCAGCTCGCGGGTAATGACGGGGGAAAGCTGCGTGGGCAGGATCAGCGCCGCGTGGTTAAACTCGGAGCCCTGGGACTTATGCACCGTCATCGCCCAGGCGGTTTCATGCTCGGGCAAACGGCTGGGCTGGAAAGACTTCACGCTCCCGTCCGGCATCTGGAACCAGACGCGCAGCCCCTGGCCGCAGTCGAGCGCAATCCCGATATCCCCGTTAAACAACCCCAGCGCGCTGTCGTTGCGGGAAATCATCACCGGTCGCCCTTCATACCAGCGCGAGTGCGGGGTGCGGTTTATTTTACGCTTTTGCACCAGCAGCTGTTCCAGCCTGTCGTTCAGGCCCCGGACACCAAAGGGACCTTCCCTCAGCGCACAGAGCAGCTGATATTCACCAAATGCGGCAATGACCTGCTCCGGCGAACGCTGCTGTTGTACGCCCGTCAGAAAGTGCTGATACCCCTTCAGGGCATCATCCAGCATCGCCTGATACTCTTCCCCGGTCTGCAGCGATTTTTTCTCAATATCCGTAAAGGTGCCGTCAAACACCGCAGTGGTTGTGCGCCGGTCGCCCCGGTTCACGGCCGCCGCAAGCTGGCCGATACCGGAATCGCTGCCGAAGCGGTAGCTTTTCTGCAGCAGACACAGGCTGTCGCGCAGCGCTCCTGCAAGCGAATGGTTTTCAGAGGTGAGCGAGCATCCGGTGAGACGGGTTAACTCCTGAGCGCGTTCTGCGGTATATCCCAGGCTGGCATAGGTGCAGATATCGCCCAGCACAGCCCCTGCCTCCACGGAGGCAAGCTGGTCGCGATCGCCCAGGAAAATAACGCGCGCGTGCGGCGGTAGGGCATCAATCAAACGCGACATCATCGTCAGGTCAATCATCGACGCCTCATCCACCACCAGCACATCCAGGTGCAGGGGATTACCGGCATGGTAGCGCAAACGCTGGCTGCCGGGCTGAGCGCCAAGCAAACGGTGTAGCGTGCTGGCTTCGTTGGGGAAAAGCGCCAGCTGCTCCCCGGTAAGCGGCAGCTTTTGCAGCGCGCCGCCTAACGATTCCGTGAGACGCGCCGCGGCTTTACCGGTGGGGGCCGCCAGGCGAATACGGCACTTTTGCTCACCCGACAGCTGAATTAGCGCGGCAAGCAGTTTTGCCACGGTGGTCGTTTTCCCGGTGCCCGGTCCGCCTGAAATCACCGAGATCCGACGCGTTAAGGCCACGGCTGCCGCCACTTTCTGCCAGTCTGTCGCCTCGTCAGAGGAAAACAGTGCATCCAGCGTTTGCCGGAGCTGCGTTTCATCGCAGGGAAGCGGGGCGTTGGTCTCGCTGAAGAAGCGCGCCACCGTCAGTTCGTTACGCCACAGCCGGTTAAGATACAAACGCTCGCCGACCAGAATCATTGGCGTCCCGGTATCGGCTCCGCTCACGGCAGGCGAACCGCGTAGTATCGCCTGCCAGTCCAGTGCGTCACCCAGCAGCGCGAAACACGCCTGTAAAGCCGGCGGCATTTTCTCATCCACCGCCAGACGCGACAGCGGCAGGCATACGTGCCCCTCCCCCGCGTCTTTGCTCAGAATCGCGGCGGCAAGCATGACGGCTGGCTCCTCGCCTGCCACCATCATGGCAAACTGCACGTCCAGGTGGCGCAGTAATCGTTGTTCAACCGCGTCCAGCAGTAGCGCCTGCATCGTCATGCCATCTCCTCCGTGCCTGCGGCAAACAGGTTATCCATTTTTTCAATCAGCTCCACAGCCGGACGCGTGCTAAAGACGCCGGAACGCGGGTCGTTGGCATCCACGCCGCGCAGGAACAGGTAAATCACGCCACCAAAATGCGCGTCGTAACGGTAATCGGCAATACGATGGCGCAGGTAACGGTGCAGCGCCAGGGTATAAAGCTGGTACTGCAGATCGTAGCGATGCAGTTGCATAGCCGACGCCATCGCCTGTTGGGTATAGGCTGTGCTGTCTTCGCCCAGCCAGTTCGATTTGTAATCCAGCAGGTAGTAGCGCCCGTCGTGGCGGAAAACCAGGTCGATAAAGCCTTTTAGCATTCCCTGCACCTGGCGGAAGTTCAGCGGCGGGCACCCGGCGGATAGCGGATCGTACTCGCGGATCAGCGCATCAAGCGCCTCGGCCCTGAGCGGGCTGGCGATGGGAAGATAAAACTCCATCTCCACCTGCTTATCTTTGGTGGTCAACTGGCTAAGCGAGATCCCCTGGGCCGTGAGCGGGGCGTGCAGAACCGCGCGGATCCATTCAGTAAGAACCGGCTGCCATTGCGCGTCGTAACCACCGCTCTGTAGCATCTTCAGCACCCACTCTTCGGAAACCGGCTGGGTAAAATCCAGCTCTTCAAACAGGCTGTGTAAAAACGTGCCCGGCGAGGCGCCGCGCGGGAACTGGTGCGGCGTCAGCACCGGCTCAGCGGGTACGCTACCGGCGCCTGCGGCATCCACGTCCAGTTTTGGCATCAGATCCTGCGCAATACTCTGCCCGTGCTGCTGTAAGCCAGAGTAGCTGGTAACGCGCCAGTCGTCGGCAATCGTACGTACCACCTGACGGGCATGGAGATCTGACTCGTGCGGCTCCGGCATGTGCCAGCGGCTGTTGTCGGGCAGCGATGGAATATGCAGGGCAACATGCTCAGTACAAAGCGATTCGATGCACTGGCGCAGGCCCGCCGCGTCTTTGGGTTCACCCTGCTGAATAAGCCGCCCCAGCGCGCTCAGATGAAAATCGCTCTCTCCGCTCTTTTCGCCACGGCGACGGAACAGCGGCGCAACGCCCAGGCTGCAGTGCCATACCGAGCGGGTCAGCGCCACGTAGAGCAGGCGCAAATCTTCCGCCAGACGTTCGGCCTTTGCCAGCTCAACGCTGGACTCCGCGTTGCTGAGATCGAGCACCGCCTCGAACGACTCGCGATCGTGGTAAAAAGCCTGATCCTGCACGCGGTAATTGGCGATAAACGGCAGCCAGACCAGCGGATATTCCAGGCCTTTCGACTTGTGGATGGTGACGATCTGCACCAGATGTTTATCACTCTCGAGGCGCATCTGCTGGCTGGAGGAATTGCTGTTCGGATCGGCAATCTGCTGCGCCAGCCAGCGCACCAGGGCATGCTCGCTCTCCAGCTGCGTACCCGCCTCCTGCAAGAGTTCGCTGATGTGTAAAATATCGGTCAAACGCCGCTCGCCACCTGCGGTAGCCAGCATATTCTCGGCAATGTGGCGCTGAGCCATGAGCTCGCGCACCATCGCCATCACGCCGCGCTTCTGCCATCTTTCCCGGTAGTGGACAAACTCTTCCACCACCGCATCCCACGCGGCTTCGTCATTGTTGAGCGCATCAATATCGCGCGCGTTCAGTCCGAGCATCGCGCTGGCTAATGCGCTGCGCAATGTACTTTCCCGCTCCGGGGCCAGCACGGCCTGCAGCAGCCATAACATCTCCTGCGCCTCCAGCGTTTCAAAGACGCTGTCACGGTTCGAGAGGTAGACGGAGGGGATATTCAGTAACGTCAGGGCGTCGCGGATGAATGCGGCCTCCTGACGGCTGCGCACCAGCACCGTAATATCCGATGCCTTTACCGGGGTGGGGTTATCCCCCTTCCACAGCAGCGCCTCACCTCGCGCTCCCGCACTGAGCCAGTCACGGATTTGCGCAGCACAGTGCTGAGCCATGGCATTTTGATAGTCGGCAACGCCGCAGCCTTCCCCATCCAGCAGCCAGAAGTTCATGGCAGGCTGCGTCACGCCGTTAAACTCGAAGCGCAACGAGGCATTTTTCGGGGCAAATTTTACCGGCTGAAACGGGATCTCACGGAACATAAACGCCGTATCCATGCGGCTAAACAGCGCGTTGACGCTTTCCACCATGCCGGGAGAGGAGCGCCAGTTGGTATCGAGCGTGTAGTGCGCGGCAACCTCGCTGCGTGCCTTCATATAGGTAAAAATATCCGCACCGCGGAAGGCGTAGATGGCCTGTTTCGGATCGCCGATTAACAGCAGCGCGGTGTCGGGCTGCTGGCGCCAGATACGGCGGAAAATGCGGTACTGCTGAGGGTCGGTGTCCTGGAATTCGTCTATCATCGCCACCGGGAAGCGGGTGCGAATCGCGGCGGCAAGCGCTTCGCCATTTTCACTGCACAGCGCCGCATCCAGGCGGCTCAGCATATCGTCGAACCCCAGCTCGCCACGGCGGCGCTTTTCGCGCGCCACGGCTTCACGAATTTCCGTCATGGCGCGAGCGATCATCAGATCGTTGAGCGTAAGGGGCTCCGCCAGCAGGGTTTCAATCGCCACAAACAGGGGATGCTCAGGTACAATGCCGTCGGCTTTGGTCCGCTCAGCCAGGAAACGTTGGGAGAATTTCTCCAGCGCGTCCGGGAGCTGGTAGCCCCGCGTCTCTTCCTGCGCCCAGGCGCTGACCTTGTCGATCCATTTTCCCTGATTGCCACGGTTGAACTTGCGACGGTCAATCCCGGAATTTTCGATAATGGCGTCAATCTCGCCGACTGACTCCATCCACTTTTGCTTGATGTCTGCAATTTTCGCGATGATTTTTTCATGCCGCGAGGCCAGGGTTTCATCTGCCGGCGGCGGGGATTTGATGACCGGCGCTTCCCCCTGTAGATAACGATCGATCGCGCGCAGCAGCGCCTCCGGGCCTTTCCAGAGCGCGTGTACCGCTTCGGCAATATCGCGCTGTAAGGGGTAGCAGTGGCGACGCCAGAAATCCGCGCAGGCCTGATAGCGAAGCACGGATTCATCTTCAATAAGCTGCTGTTCGAACAGCATACCGGACTCGAACGCGTTCAGGCTCAGCATGCGCTGGCAAAAACCGTGAATGGTAAAGACGGACGCTTCGTCCATCTGCCGTTCAGCGAGCAGCAGCCACTGGGCTGCCTGCTGCTTATCGGCAATCTCTTCCAGAAGGCTCGCGTAGAGGGGGTTATCCGTGCTCTGACGCAGACAGGCGATGCGCAGCTCGTGGATATTGGTACGAATACGGCCCCGCAGCTCCGCGGTAGCGGCCTCGGTGAAGGTGACCACCAGCAGCTCTTCCACGCTCAAAGGACGTGGAAAAGCGGCGTTGCCGCCAAGGCCTAACAGCAGGCGCAGATAGAGGGCGGCAATGGTGAAGGTTTTTCCCGTTCCCGCTGAGGCTTCAATCAATCGTTCACCCTGCAGAGGTAAACGTAAGGGATCAAGGGACTCAGCGGTATCGGTCATTCTTTCTTACTCCAGGGCATAGATTGCTGCAGCGCGCTGACGCTCTTCCAGACTTTCCAGCCTTTCGGGTTCACGTACTCCGTTTTCCCGTTCTGGCTACCGGAAACCTGAGACAGGATGGTGATTCCCTGCGGCTTAATGACCGCCTGATGGAAGAAGTCGGCAACCTTCTGCGGCGTCAGCTGTTTTATCTCGGCCACTACTTTATCACGCGAATCAAATTTCAGATTACCGCGATCGAAATCTTTGCTCAGCTGCGAGGCTTCTTCACCCAGCGTCTGCGGCGGCTGCATCACCTGCGCGATGACGGCCTGCTGGATCTGAGCGAACTCTTCCGGCTTCATGGCACGCAGTTTTGCTTCCACCTGCGGGAAGAAAGCCTGGTAACGCTGCCAGAGATACGCCGGTTGTTTATCGCTGCTTTGCAGCAGGAAACCCAGCCCCCACTGACGACCGACGTTCATGGAGAAGGCAAACACCGCGTAGCCAAGCTGCTCCTCTGTGCGTAACTGGTTATAGAACCACGGCTGAATAATCTGTCCCAGCACGGCGCTCTGCGCTGAACTGGCGAATTCATCGTAGCCCGTTGGCACAAAGACCGCGGCCAGCGCGGAATCCGTGCTGTTACCCGCTTTTTCAAAGATCACATTCTGCTTTTTCTCAACCAGCACGTCCTGGTTGCGGCACCACTCGTCGCCTTTAGAGCCGAGCTGAGTGCGAACATTCTGCGCCAGGGTTTTGGCCTGCTCCTCACTCATGTTGCCAACGATCAGGAACTCCGGACGCGTGTTGGTTTTCAGCGCGTCGCGGTACGCGAGCACGTCTTTTAAGGAGATGGAAGGCAGCAGCGCGCGGCGATCCTCACGCTGGAAATAAGGAACCTGCGACAGCATTTGCGCCGGCATAAGCGCCAGATCGTAAGCCTTGCCCTTCTCGGCTGAATCCATCATCTGGGCATACCAGGATTTAGCCTGCTCAAGCTGCTCTTCCGTCGGCGTGTAGCTGAAGTAGCCCTCCAGCAGGGCCTGGAACAGCTGAGGCAAGCGCTGGGTATAGCCGTTTGCATTAAGCATCAAACCGTTATTGGCGTTGGTGGAGAAGCTGATCCCGCCCACGGCGGCCTGGTTGCTGAGCTGATCGAGCGCGATACCGGCGAGATAGTCATTGAGCGCGAACATCACCTGATTTTTGGCGCTGTTCATGGCTTTCGGGTTACGCAGCACCACGCTGACATCGGCCTTTGGCTCGCTGGCGAAATAGCGGCTTGGGGTGTACACGACGCGCAGCGTGGGCTCATCAATGATGAGTTCCGGATGCGGGTAATCTTTCGTCGTTTTGATCAGCGAGAAGTCATCCGGAATATAGGGGTTCAGTTCCGGCAGCTTCAACGCAATCTCCCCGGCCTTCTTCTGCCAGTCGGCGAAGGTCTGGGCGCTGATTTTATCCACCTGATAAGGGGCATCGACAAAGTACGCCGTCTTGTTATGCGGTTCGTTCGGGCTGATGTACCAGATGCGGGCATTCTCCGGCGTCATCATCGCCAGGCGGTCTTTTACCGCCCCGGCATCATACCGGTCGGCAATATTCACCGCGTCGAGGGTATGTTCCACCGGCACGCGGATCATGGTGTCCGCCAGCCACTCCACATAATCCATGTCGCGGGTGATGGACGGGTAGCGGAAATCGAGATCCAACACGTGCGCGAGTTCATCAAAATAGCGCTTATCGACGCCTTTCTCACGCAGTAAGGAGAGGTAGCTAAAGATAGCCGCTACGACTTCATCACGGTTGGCCTGTCCTTTGTCAGTCAGGGTGGCGGAGATCGCCAGCACGCCGCTATTGCCGTTCACAACCGGATCGGAGTCGGCGCGAATGCCTTCCGCCAGCCCCTGCTTTTGCAGCCAGTCAGACAGCGTACCCGGGCTACGATTACCAATCAGATAGGTGACCAGCTCATCGGTTTTACTGCGAAACTGTGCCGTGTTGTTATCAATGCGGAATTCCACGCGCAGCACTTTGCGCGGCATGGCAGGAACGTAGTGGATCACGATGCCTTTTTGCGCGTCCGTGACCACCGGAACGGTTATTTGCGGCAGGTCGATATTTTTATTCGGCACCCGGCCAAAGGTTTTGGCCGCCACGGCTGCCAGCTCCGGCAACGGTTTATTGCTGTAGATGACCGCTTTCATCAGGTTGGCGGAGTAGTATTTATCGCGAAACGCGTGCAGGGCATCCAGCACCGGACTGTTCGGTTTGTCGCTCAAGGTTTCCAGATTACCACCGGAGAAGCGCGAACCCGGGTGCGCGGGGTTGATGGTTTCGGCGCTGACCTGCGCCATGCGCATACCGTCTCGCGTGCGGGCCATGGTCAGCTCGGCATTCACCGCATTACGTTCACGATCGGCGTATTTTTTATCCAGCAACGGCGCGGCGATGGAATCGGCAAGGCGATCGACAGCCCCTTCCAGCGCATCATTTTCGACTTCGAGATAAAAGGCCGTGCGGTACGGTGCCGTACTGGCATTGTGGCTGCCGCCATGCATCTTCAGAAATTCGGACAGGCTATCTGGCTGCGGGTATTTTTTTGACCCCATCAGCGTCATATGTTCCAGATAGTGTGCAAGCCCAGGATGAGTGTCAGGATCTTCCAGCGACCCAACCGGCACCACCAATGCCGACAGGGATTTCACCGCCTGCGGGTCGGAAACCAGCAGCACGGTCATCCCGTTATCAAGGCGAATAGCCTGATATTGACGGGTATCTTTTTCGCTCTTACGGATAGTTTCCTGAACGGGTTGCCAACCGGAGTCTGCGTGAGTGACGGGCGCCCAAAGGGCAATAAACAAAACAAACGCTTTAAACAAGGTGCTGCCTGGCATTACGACCTCTTTATCACGGCTACATCATTAACAAACTGCGTGCTGGACACGCCAACATCTCTTTCTTTGGGTACATCAGTCCGTGATAAGAAGTGCATCATAAATGAACACCTTTATCTGCGCAATTTTTATACAGCGCTCAGGACTGATTAAATCTAAACAACGGCAACAGGTAGCGCTGCGCCTCTTCCGTGATCGCCTCAAAGTATTCTGGCTCGAGCGCTCGCCACAAACGCTGATACCAGACATCCTCACCTTCACCCCGCACCATCATGTTTCCTTCATAGGCCTGCATAAACTTACTGCGCGCTTTCTGGAGCGAAGCCTCATCCGTTAACATCGCATCATTCTGCGCGTCATAACAGGCTTTTATCCAGGCGCCGCCACTTTCCGGTAGTAACAGGAGCGGTTTGTTCATTCCCTGACGGTAGCCTTCAATGTACAAAGACAGATAACCTAACGCCTGCTCGGCTTCCATCGGCGGGAAGCGCCATTCGCCCTCTTTGCGCACGAAAATGCGGCTTTCGCCTTTATGCCCACCCGCACTGTAGACAAGATGTTCCAGCCAGAGTTGCAATCCTTGCGAAACGCTTAGCATTGAGGGCCGCCAGCGCAGCAGCCCATCCGGCTGTACCTGGGTTAACCAGCCCGTGAGCTGTACCCCGTTGCAGTTGAGATCAATTTCAATACTTTTCCCCGGCTGTCGGCACGCTCTTACGCGCTCTGCCAGAGCGGTCATCTCCTGGCACTGCGCCTCCCAGACGATCTCCCCAAACGCTCCGTAGGGCAGCTGACCCGCAGCACGGTAGCGACGGTAAAGTTTGTCCGCATCTTCCTCTTCAACCAGCGCATTCAGCAGCTGCAGGTTTAACTGGTAGCGCTCCAGACCTTCCAGCGTAAACGGTTCTGCATCAGGAATTTCACTCTCTTCAGAGCGGAAGTTGACCTGCAGTCGCTGCTGGAAGAAGGCGCGCACCGGATGTGCCCAAAACCGCTGAAGCTGCTCGAAGGTCAGGGTGTCGATGGGGCGCGGGTCAAGTTCCTGAATGAAATCGGTATGCGCATTCCCCTCTTTTTTCGCCGCCGGTAACCACTCATGGGCATAGCTCTGGCGCTCGCCGGCAATATAGTTCACCGGGTCAAACGGCATGCGGCTGTGGAAACAGGTGATATGGGCTTTCACCCTCTGCTCGCTTTCATCACAGTTGCGCTCTTCATCTCCCGGCAGGTAGTGGCTCTGGCCGATATAGTCCACCAGCTCCTGCACCAGTACGGAGGGGAAACGCTCGCTGTTGTCCTGAATAGAACGGCCGATATAGCTGATATAGAGCTTGCTCTGAGCAGAAATGAGCGCTTCAAGGAAGAGGTAGCGGTCATCATCGCGGCGGCTACGATCGCCCCGTTTTGGGTTTGCGCTCATTAAGTCGAACCCCAGCGGCGGCAGTGCGCGCGGATACACACCGTCGTTCATGCCAAGCAGGCAGACCACCCTGAACGGGATAGAACGCATGGGCATCAGGGTGCAGATGTTGACAGGCCCCGCCAGGAAACGCTGGCTGATTCGCTCCTGGTCAAGCCGCTGCGTCAGCTCATCACGCAACAGCGACAGCGGGATGGCCTCGTGGTAGTGGGAATTCACGCCTTCGTCGATGATAGCCTGCCACTGGGTTTCAATGAGTGCCATCGCCGCTTCGGTGTCATTGTCCGGCAGGAGGAAATCATTGAGTAACGCCCTGCAGACCGGGAGCCATTCTTCAAGTGGACGCGGCTGCAACAGCGCATATCGCCAGCGGTTAAGCTGCATTAATAGCGATGCTAAATGCCCCACCAGTTCAGCAATTAACCCGCTGGACTCATCGTAAGGCAGCACCTCATTCCACTCGCCCTGGCTGCTTTCCATGGCGTAGCCCAACAGCATACGCGTCAGGCCAAATCGCCAGGTGTGCTGTCCGGTTGCGGGAAGCTCGAACTCCTGAACGTTATCGTCATCGATCCCCCAGCGCACGCCAGACTCATTCACCCACTGACGAAGGTAGCGCAGACCCTCTTCATTAATGTTGAAGCGTGCGGCCAGCACGGGAACATCCAGCAACGCCAGGACATCTTCGGAGATAAACCGGCTATCCGGCAGTGACAGCAGAGTGATAAACGCCTGCAATACCGGATGCGACTGGCGGGCACGACGGTCAGATATCGCGTAAGGCAGGTACCGCTCCCCCGTCGCGCTGCCAAAGACGGCCTGAATAAAGGGACTGTAGGTGTCGATATCCGCCACCATCACCACGATATCGCGTGGCGTCAGATCGGGATCCTCCTGCAGCATCGCCAGCAGCTGGTCGTGAAGTACTTCGACCTCACGCTGCGGGCTGTGGCAAACGTGGATCGTGACGCTGCGATCGTCAGGATCCAGTTTTCGCTTATTGTCGCTGCGTTCGAACTCGTTCGCCGTCACGCCCATGACGGCGCGGTTTTCCAGATCCAGAATATCTAACTGAATATTATGCAGCAGGCAGTCCGGGGCGATCTCAACAAAGGCATCCACATCACCTTCACCTGAGGAAGTGATGTCTGAAAGCATGTGAATGTAATCACGCCCCAGCTTCCCCCACGAGGCAAGCAGCGGATTGGGCAGGTTCTGGATACCGTCTTCATCGAAAAGCTGCCAGGCCGTCGAGCCGTCTTTAAACAGCGGGATGGATCGTTCTTCAAAAAGGCGTTTTCGTTGGCGAGTTACCAGCCGTGCAAGCCAGCGTTCGTCGAGAATATCCCCCCAATACTGTCGGCAAGGGTTGGTAAACAAAATATGAATATCAATATGTTTACCCAGCGCATTCAGCGCCTTCAGATAGACAGGGGGTAATGCGGATATCCCGCAGATAAAAACGCGTGACGGCAGTCGGGCCGGGCGTTCCGACGCATTTTCAAGTATCGAGATAAACCGATCGTAGAGATTGGCACGGTGCCACTTAGGCTGGCCCAGTCTCTCGGTATGCTCCACCAGCGCTTTCCACAGCGGGGCCTGCCATATTTGCGCCTCCGGCAGGCCTTCAACCAACTCGCCCGCTTCCCAACGCATTAACCAGTCAGAGCGGTAAACAAGGTATTGGTCGTAGAGATCGGCAGTGCGCGACGCCAGCTGGAACAGCTTGCGCTTGTCGGTATCGTCATTGAGGTAGTGGCGCAGCATGGCAAATTCATCGTGCTGCAGCATTTCCGGCAGCAGCGCCATCAGCTTCCAGCTCATGGCCTGCTTGTTGAAGGCGCTCTGCTCCGGGATATCCGGCAACACGCGGACAAACATCTCCCAGATGAAGCTCGCAGGCAGCGGAAAATCAATATTCGCGGCAATGCCAAATTTGCGGGAAAGCGACATTTGCAGCCACTGCGCCATACCGGTGCTCTGCACCAGCACCATTTCAGGCTCAAAAGGATCGTCAAGTCGCTCGCGCTCAACGATAAACTCCATCAGTGCTTCCAGCACATCCAGACGATTTGAGTGGTAGACCCTTAACATAGACGCTCCCGACTACTGGCTAACCGGGCAATGCAGACGCGTTAACTCACCGCGCCGACCCAGAGGAGAAATAAGTGTAACCGTGATGCTGACACATCCTGCGAGCGTTGTCTGCCCCCGACTGGCCTGCCAGCCTGCCGGGAGAACATTTGTTGAGAGCTGAGACTGGTTCCAGGCATGGTGCCAGAGCTGGCGATACTGATTAAACACGGTGAACCGCGCCGCCAGCGCCCGGTGATACCCCGACAGTGCCGTCACGACCACCACCAGCAGCATCATCGCCAGCAGGACCTCAACCATGCTAAACCCTTTTTCTCTGCTCACGGCAGCTGACATAACGCACTCTCCTTAAGGGGGCAAAAATCGCTCCAGCCGTGAGGCGAAAAGCGCACTATCCCGTCGACGATCTCTCCCCTGCGCCAGAGCAGCAGGTCGTTGCCGCCGGCTATCAGTAGTACCCGCGCCTCGCTCAGCTGACGCAAACACACCCGCCATGCCGATGTCGTTTTGCACTGGACTGGTGGCGCTGACGCCCAGCGCTGAACGCGCCCCCACTCAAGCGCGGACTGCACCGTCGCCTGCTGCTGAAGCGAGCGGCTCTCACCGCCAACGAGCGCACTGAACGTTGTGAGCTGCTGATTGAGGCCCGTCAGGATCAAAGTACCAAGCACCAGTAAAAGCAGAACCAGCGCCAGCGAAGATATGCCGCGTTGACGATTCACAGGTTGTACCCCGTGACCGTATACAACGCCTGCCAGGGTTCCCCTTTTTCATCTTTACGCCTCGCGGCCAGTTCGATATTCAGCTCTGGCGCAAAACCGGCATGTTCGACTCTCCTCACCACAAAGTGTGCTATCGTAAGCCTGTCCGGGTCCGTGAGCTTTTCCCACCCTTTTCCTTCACACGACGTCGCGCCACGCAGGGTTTCCAGCGCCCCCGATTCCAGACGAAAACCGGTGCTGTCATTTTCTGATGCGCTGCTATCCCAGTAGCCGTTACTGTTGGCATCCCACCGCGCAATGATGCAGCGCCCCTGCCTGCCGATCGTCAGCGCCTGTCCCTGGCAATTTCCCGCGCAGTACCCCGCACGCTGAAGCTGTTTGCCGAGGGCAAACAGGCGTTGCCAGACCTCTTCTTCCAGATCTCGCTGGGTAGATTGCAGTAATACCGCCCGCTGCAATCCGGGTAAAAAGCGCGATGCGCTTATCAATAACAGGCTGCTGATGGCCGTAGCAATCAGCACTTCGGTAAGCGAAAAGCCGCCCTGTCTCATCGACATTGTCCTCCCTCGGAGACCTTACACATCCTGATGCGCCCTCCGTCTGAAACGATAATCAGCCAGTCTCCGGCACGACTTTGAACGCGTATCCGCCCTGCCCATGCCGTATCCCGTAATCCATAGAACCCCAGCGACGGCGTGACCTCGCCGATCGCGACCTCAGGCCAGAGGGGGAGCAGCACAAAGGGGCTGTCCTTCTCACAGCCCTGCACGGCAGAGCTCACCAGACAGTCCCTGTCGCCAACCCGCTGACGGGTGATTTGATGGTCGCGGTTGTGGCGGTTGGCATGGTTGCGCAGAAACAGCAGGTAATCTCGCACCTGACTGGCGGTTTGCCACAGCCGCTGATGCCGTTGCCAGCTGTCCCAGCCGTACAGACCTGAAGCGCTGAGGATGACGACAAGCGAAACAGCGACCAGCGTTTCGATAAGCGTAAAACCGTTCTCTTTTTTCATACCGGGAGTGTGGCGAAGCGCCGTGAACATGACGAGCATCGGATTATCGTTTTACGAGGCGTCATCCGCAGAATTGGGAGGGTTGCAGCGCGTTGCACGCTTTCTGGATAGCGCATCGGGAAACGGGAGAAAGGCGAAAAAAAACCGGCGCTAAACAGCACCGGTTGTGTCAGGCTTTACCGCATCAGATCGCGACAGGCGCTTTGATGCCCGGATGGGGGTCGTAGCCCTCAATCTCGAAATCTTCAAAGCGGTAATCGAAGATTGATGCCGGTTTGCGTTTGATAATCAGCTTCGGCAGCGCACGCGGTTCGCGGGTTAGCTGGAGATGCGTCTGTTCCATATGGTTGCTGTAGAGATGGGTATCCCCACCGGTCCAGACGAAATCACCCACTTCCAGGTCGCACTGCTGCGCCATCATATGAACTAACAGCGCATAGCTGGCAATGTTAAACGGCAGGCCGAGGAACACGTCACAGGAGCGCTGGTAGAGCTGGCAGGAGAGCTTGCCGTCAGCGACATAGAACTGGAAGAACGCGTGGCACGGCGCCAGCGCCATTTTATCCAGTTCGCCAACGTTCCAGGCGGAAACGATGATGCGGCGCGAGTCCGGATCGTTTTTCAGCTGGTTCATCACGGTGGTGATCTGGTCAATATGGCGGCCATCAGGCGTTGGCCATGCGCGCCACTGCTTGCCGTAAACGGGGCCCAGGTTGCCGTTCTCGTCTGCCCATTCGTCCCAGATGGAGACGTTATTTTCGTGCAGATACGCAACGTTAGTATCGCCTTGCAGGAACCAGAGCAGTTCATGAATGATCGAGCGCACGTGGCAGCGCTTTGTCGTCACCAGCGGGAAGCCTTCTTGCAGGTTGAAGCGCATCTGGTGGCCAAAAATGGAGAGCGTACCGGTACCGGTGCGGTCATTTTTCGGCGTGCCCTCATCGAGCACTTTTTTCATCAGTTCAAGATACTGTTTCATGGTTCCTCAGGAAAGTTGTTGCTGTGGACGACGACGATACGCCCAAATCATCATAATGGCACCCGCGACGATCATCGGAATGGAGAGGATCTGCCCCATGCTGATGTACTGTACCCACTCGCCGGTAAACTGGGCGTCAGGCTGGCGGAAGAATTCGACGATGATGCGGAACGCGCCATAGCCAATCAGGAACAGCCCGGAAACAGCCCCCATCGGACGAGGCTTGCGGATAAACAGGTTGAGGATGATAAACAGCACCACGCCTTCCAGCGCCAGCTCGTACAGCTGGGACATATGGCGCGGCAGCACGCCGTAGGTATCGAAAATGGACTGCCACTCAGGATGCGACGGCAACAGCGCCATGTCTTCCGCGCGCGAGCCCGGGAACAGCATGGTAAAGGAAACGCTCGGGTCGACACGCCCCCACAGCTCACCGTTGATGAAGTTGCCCAGACGGCCTGCCCCGAGACCAAACGGGATCAGCGGCGCGATGAAATCTGACACTTGGAAGAAGTTGCGTTTGGTGCGTTTGGCAAAAATCACCATCACCAGGATCACCCCAATCAGGCCGCCGTGGAAGGACATGCCGCCGTCCCAGACGCGGAACAGATAGAGAGGGTCATTCAGGAATACCGGGAAGTTATAGAACAGCACATACCCAATACGGCCACCCAGGAACACGCCGAGGAAGCCCGCATACAGCAGGTTTTCAACTTCGTTTTTAGTCCAGCCGCTGCCAGGACGGCTGGCGCGACGGCCAGCGAGCCACATGGCAAAAATGAAGCCCACCAGGTACATCAGACCGTACCAGTGAAGCGAAACAGGTCCTACTGAGAAAATGACCGGATCAAATTCCGGAAAATGCAGATAACCACTGTTCATCTGTCACCACAAGATGTTGTTATTCCGCTGAAAGTGGACAGCGGTAGAAATGCGATTCTGCCGTAAGCAGAGGCTCCAAAGTTGCGAATCATAGCACAAGGCGGGCGCGGAGGATGCGCCCGAGATGTAAAAGATGTGTATAGGGTTTTATGCGCGCTGGTGCCCTCTCCCACAGGGAGGGGGAGAAAGGCTTTAGCGGCCGCCGCGGATCAGACCGCCCATACCGCGTCGTTCCATAAACGCCGCGACCTGGTGGCGAACCTCAGCAGCCAGCTGCGCCTCAAGGCTACGTTCAGCCAGCTCGCGGGCATCATTGATTTCAATATGCCGCAACAGATACTTCACGCGGGCAACAGCGCGACCGTTCATCGACAGATGGCGATATCCCAGACCAATCAGGATCGCAACGCACATGGAGTCCCCGGCCATTTCACCGCACAGGCGTAAATCAATGCCGTACTGCTCCGCTTCACGGGCAATCATCGCTAAGGCGCGAATGATCGCCGGATGCAGGCTGTCATAGATACTGGCGACGCGGGTGTTGTTACGGTCGACGGCCAGAATATATTGCGTCAGGTCGTTCGTGCCGACAGAGATAAAATCAACCCGGTTCGCCAGCTGCGGCAGCATAAAGACCATAGACGGCACTTCAAGCATGACGCCGATCCGCGGTTTCGGAATCGCATAACCGATCATCTCTTCCACTTCACGGCCTGCACGTTCGATCAACCGACGCGCTTCGTCGATCTCATCGATGCTGGTGACCATCGGCAGTAAAATGCTGAGATTGCCCGTCGCCGCGTTGGCGCGGAGCATGGCACGCACCTGGATCAGGAAGATCTCAGGCTGGTCGAGCGTAATGCGGATCCCACGCCAGCCCAGGCACGGGTTTTCTTCGCTGATCGGCATATAGGGCAGTTGTTTATCCGCCCCGACGTCCAGGGTTCGCAGGGTGACCGGTTTGTCGTTAAACATTTGCAGCATGCCCTGATACTGCGCCACCTGCTCCTCTTCAGAGGGAAAGCCGCTCTGCAGCATGAACGGGATTTCGGTGCGGTACAGGCCAATGCCGTCGATGCGGCTGCCCAGCTTCTCTTCATGCTCAGGGCTTAAACCGGCGTTGAGCATGACTTTGATCCGCTCACCGCTCTTAAGCTGGGCGGGCAGGTTAACGTCATCTTCTGCCAGCTTGCTTAATTCATTCTCTTCGCTGATAAGACGCTGGTATTCCTGGAGCAGAACCGGCTCAGGATCGACCAGCAGCTCACCGCGATAGCCGTCGACCACCAGCGTACGGCGATGAAGTACCGACGGCTGAATGTCCGCCCCCATAACGGTAGGGATACCCAGCGCGCGCACCATAATGGCGGCGTGCGAGTTGGCGGCACCATCGCGCACCACCACACCGGCCAGCCTGTCCTGCGGCAGTTCAGCCAGCGTCGTTGCTGAGAGTTCATCGGCGACCAGAACAAACCGTTTTGGCCAGGCGTTCGGCCCCTGAATGGTGTCATCAAGATGGAACAGCAGGCGCTGCCCCAGGGCGCGCAGATCGCCTGCGCGCTCTTTCAGGTAACCGTCGGTCAGTGCCGCAAATTGATCGGCAAATTTTTCGATGACCTTCTTAACCGCCCACTCCGCGACCGAGCCTTTATCCACTTCCGCAAAAAGCTCACGGCGCAGGCGCGCATCGGAAAGCAGGTGCGAATAGAGGTCAAAGATGGCCGCCGTCTCTTTTTGCGCGCCTGCGGCAAAGCGCTTGCTGTAGCGACGAAATTCATTCGCGGCCTCTTCCAGCGCGGCGGTAAGACGCTCGCGCTCCAGCGCTTCATCAAGCGTTGAGGCTTCATAAACCTGCTCCATGAGCGGCAGCGTGGCATCCATCCAGCCTTCAGCAATCGCCACGCCTGGCGAGGCCGGAAGGGCACGAATGCGCGTATGGCGATACTGGCCAAAGAGCGCGGCAAGCTGAGACTGGGAGAGGATCGCCGCCATCTGCGTGGCCAGCGTGACGAGGAATGACTCCTCGCTTTCGTCGTACTGACGTAGCTCACGCTGCTGGACAACCAGCACGCCGAGAAGCTGGCGACGCTGGATAATCGGCACGCCAAGGAAAGCGCGGAAGCGCTCTTCTTTTACGGAAGGAATGTATTTAAAGCTGGGGTGTTTTTGCGCGTCAGCAAGGTTAATGGGTTCAGCCAGTCGCCCAACCAGACCCACGATACCCTCATCAAATGCGAGCGTTACGGTGCGTCCACGCGGTTTTTTCAAACCACGGGTCGCCATCAGGTAATAGCAGCGCCGATCGTGGTCGGCCAGATACACCGAACAGACCTCGGTCTCCATCGCAAGACAGATGTCGGTGACCAGAATATTCAGCGCCTCGTTCAGACGCGGCGCGCTGGCCACCTTCTCGACTATTTCTCGCAAGCGGGTGAGCATGATTTGCGTAGCTTAACCTCTTTTACGTCGCCAGGCAGGTGCGCTCTGCGGCTTAGGCGGGATCTCCTGAAGCTGCATCACCACACTTGCAAACTCTTTCATCACCCTACGGTAAACATCGCGCTTAAATGACACGACCTGACGAACAGGATACCAATAGCTCACCCAGCGCCAGCCATCGAACTCCGGCGTACTGCTGGTTTGCATATTGATGTCTGAATCGTTGCCCACCAACTGCAACAGAAACCACTTCTGTTTCTGGCCGATACAAACCGGCTTTGTGTCCCAACGCACCAAACGTTTCGGTAACTTGTAACGCAACCAGTTGCGGGTCGAAGCCAGGATGCGAACATCTTTTCGGCTCAAACCGACCTCTTCAAAAAGCTCCCGGTACATCGCTTGTTCTGGGGACTCTCCAGGATTGATCCCGCCTTGCGGGAACTGCCAGGAGTGCTGACCATATCGACGGGCCCACATCACCTGGCCCTGACGATTACAAATTACTATTCCTACGTTTGGGCGGTAGCCATCGTCATCAATCACCGGACTACCCCAAACTAAACCTTATATATGAATGATTGTTTCACACTACAGGGAGGCGGTAAACCACTCTCTTACAGGCCTGCAACCTAATAACAATTGAATAACTCACAAATATGTGCGGAGTTATAAACAGAAGTGAGACAGCAAAGGGAATTTTATTCACCTTTTCTGTGGATATAGTTGTGAAGAAGTGTCTGATTACCGATGAACAACCTCAAGCACCACAAAACGTCTTTTTATACCCCACTCCATTAATATGATTATTTTCATATGGTTATACGCATTGAGATAAACAAAAAACTGATTAGCGTGACGATCGTCACATCAGGGATCGTCGCACTGATGAAAGATCGAACAGCGTCGGTTTTATCCACAGATTGTGCCAATAAGTTAGTCACAATTTGTTTGAAAATTCGATTTTCATCGCACGTCAAGGCTGTAAATGGAAACAGTAGTCAGGGTTATGCCCAGTTATCCCATTTTTCTGTGGATAACATGGTGTAAGATCCTGTTCATTGTCAGTGACCAGATTTGAACAACCGGTTTTCTCACCCAGGCGGAACGATTTCAGACCAATAAAAAATCCTATAAATCATAGAGATGTCATATTGGTACAGAAAAAGTTAAACTCTATCCACAGGGGACAATTTCTTCGTTTATTTTTTAATCAAAAGGTTACCGTCATGCACCCGCTTACACCCTTGCTCTCACCACCGTCCAGCGAGAGCCAGTTGCTACTGCAGGCACAGCGTCTGGCTGGCTTTTCGCTTGGCGAGCTGGCGGCAATGGCCGGGCTTCCGATCCCAAAGGATCTGAAGCGGGATAAAGGCTGGATCGGTATGCTGCTGGAGCTGTGGCTGGGTGCCAGCGCAGGGAGCAAACCCGAGCAGGATTTTGCAGCCCTTGGCGTGGAGTTAAAAACCATCCCTGTAGACCGCCAGGGCAAGCCGCTTGAGACCACCTTCGTCTGCGTTGCGCCACTAACCGGCAATACCGGTGTAACCTGGGAAACCAGCCACGTTCGCCACAAGCTGAAGCGCGTATTGTGGGTACCGGTTGAGGGTGAGCGTCAGATCCCCCTGGCCGACCGACGCGTCGGCGCGCCGCTTCTCTGGAGCCCTGACGAGGATGAGGAGCATCAGCTGCGTCTGGACTGGGAGGAGCTGATGGACATGATTGTGCTTGGGCAGGTAGAGCGTATCACCGCCCGACACGGAGAAGTATTACAGCTGCGTCCGAAAGCGGCCAACAGTAAAGCACTTACCGAGGCAATCGGCGCGCAGGGCGAGCCTATCCTGACGTTGCCGCGCGGTTTTTATCTCAAAAAGAATTTCACCGGTGCACTACTCGCACGTCATTTCCTGTTGAAAACATAGTTTTTTACTTATTTTGAGAGCTCTCGAACATAATCGACTGCTTTTTAAGATTTTACCGCTTCCTCAAGTCGCCATATCGGGTTAATACTAGATTATGATTTGATACAAGCCAGATGAGGACGATAACGATGAAAAAATGGGCAGTGTTAGTGTCAGCAGTCGGTTTAGCGTTTGCTGTATCGGGCTGTAGCAGCGATTACGTCATGGCGACAAAAGATGGTCGAATGATCCTGACCGACGGTAAACCCGAAGTCGACGATGATACCGGTCTGGTCAGCTACCGCGACCAGGAAGGCAATAAAATGCAGATCAATCGCGACGAAGTCTCGCAAATTATCGAGCGATAAACAGAGAGAGGTCAGTCGCTTGCTGGCCTTTTTGATTTTTTTCTTCCCCTTTTGCTTCCCCTCTGCCATGTTTATATTCCTTTGTCGGGCACGGCCTGACGCGGTCTATAAGTCTATTGAGGAAGCCGGCTATGCATTATCACCGTATCCCCCACAGCGCTCTGGAAATTAGCCAACTGGGGTTGGGCACGATGACATTTGGTGAACAAAACAGCGAAGCCGATGCCCATGCACAACTCGATTACGCTGTCAGCCAGGGCATTAACCTGATTGATGTCGCAGAGATGTACCCTGTACCGCCACGTCCTGAGACGCAGGGACTTACCGAAACCTACGTCGGTAACTGGCTGGCAAAACGCGGCAACCGTGAAAAGCTGGTGATTGCCTCCAAAGTCAGTGGCCCCGCGCGCAACAACGATACCGGGATCCGCCCGAACCAGATCCTCGATCGCAAAAATATCCGCGCCGCACTGGATGCCAGCCTCAAGCGTCTGCAAACCGACTATCTCGACCTCTACCAGGTGCACTGGCCGCAGCGGTCAACCAACTGCTTTGGTAAGCTCGGCTACAGCTGGAATGAGAGCGCCCCCACCGTGACGCTACTGGAAACGCTGGAAGCGCTGACCGAATGCCAGCGTGCGGGAAAAATCCGCTACATTGGTGTCTCTAACGAAACGGCCTTTGGGGTCATGCGCTATCTGCACCTGGCGGATAAGCACGATCTGCCGCGTATCGTGACAATCCAGAACCCGTACAGCCTGCTTAATCGCAGCTATGAAGTGGGTCTGGCCGAAGTGACGCAGTATGAAGAGGTGGAGCTGCTCGCCTACTCCTGTCTCGGCTTCGGCACGCTGACGGGGAAATACCTGAACGGTGCGAAACCGGCCGGTGCGCGTAATACCCTCTTTAGCCGCTTTACCCGCTACAGCGGCGAGCAGACGCAGAAAGCCGTTGCCGCCTATGTGGATATCGCGAAGCGTCACGGTCTTGACCCTGCGCAGATGGCGCTGGCATTCGTGCGTCGTCAGCCGTTTGTTGCCAGTACCCTGCTGGGCGCAACCACGATGGAACAGCTGAAAACCAATATTGAGAGTTTCCATCTGAACCTGAGTGAAGAGGTGTTAGCGGAGATTGAAGCGGTGCATCAGGTTTATACTTATCCTGCACCGTAGCCTGATACTTTTGCCCGGTGGCGCTACGCTTACCGGGCCTGCAGGTGCTCAAACCCAGGCCGGGTAAGGCGAAGCCGCCACCCGGCTATATATCAACGGCGACGTTGCCACATCCACAAGCCTGCAATCGCAATCGCAAACAGCCCGCCAAACCCGACGCCAATCCCCACCACCGGCACACCCACTTTTACCGCCAGCGAGTAGAGTCCCAGCATTAACAGCATCGCCAGGTTTTCACCCAGATTTTGTACCGCGATGGCATTCCCCGCCCCGACGGTTTGCTTGCCCCGTTCCTGCAGTAACGCGTTCAGCGGCACCACGAAGAAGCCCCCCAGAATACCAATCAGGATCAGGAGGGCATAAGCAGGCAATAACGCATGCTGCAGCGAGAAGATAAGCACCACCACGCCAATCAGGATCCCTGCTGGCATGCAGCGTGCAACCGTCTCAAGCGTCACCAGCTTCGCTGCCGCACCTGCCCCCACAACAATGCCGATGGCCACCATCGCATTAAGATAGGTCGGCGTCGCGTTGTCCGTAATGCCCAGCGCCACCGGCACCCACAGGACCAGCAGGAAGCGCAGCGTAACGCCCGCGCCCCAGAACATACTGGTCCCCATCAGGGAGAAACGCGTTTCACCGTTACGCCACAGCACGCGGCAGGCAGTAAAGAAGCTGCCGGTCATTGGTTTAACGCGCCAGGACTGGCCCGGGCGAGCCACCGGCAGCTTCGGAATAAACAGGTTCGCCACGACCGCCCCGCCATACACCACCGCACACACGCCCAGTGCCGCCAGCACATGCCAGTCGGCCAGCACGCCGCCCGCGACGGATCCGAGCAGAATAGCGGCAATGGTTGACGATTCCATCAGGCCGTTGGCTTTGACCAGCTTATCCCCGGTGGTCAGCTCTCCGAGGATGCCGTACTTCGCCGGCGAGTAAGCGGCGGCCCCAATGCCCACCAGCGTATAGCCAATAAACGGATTGAAGCCAAAGCAAATGCTGGCCGCCCCCAGCAGCTTGAGGCCGTTGGCAAACATCATCACCCGGCCTTTCGGGAAGCTGTCCGCCACCTGCCCCACAAACGGAGCAAAGATAATGTAAGCGCCCACAAACACCATCTGCAGGATCGGCTGACTCCAGTCGGGGTAAAACTCGGCTTTCAGCAGCGCCAGCGTGGCAAACAGCAGCGCGTTATCACCGAACGCAGAGAGAAACTGCGCGGCGATGACGGCCATCATGCCTTTCGACCTGAGGGATGTGTTAGTGTGTACTGACTCACGCATTTTGCTGTTCCGCCTCTTCAACCATGCCTTTCAGGGTCACGAAATCGGGCTTCCCGCTGCCCAGCACCGGGAGCTGTTTCAGGTAGCGAATATCGCGCGGCACGGCCAGTTCAGGAATACCGTGTTCACGCGCATAGCTCAGTAACCTGTCGCGCTTAAGCTCACTGTCGGTCGTAAACAGCACCAGCGCCTCGCCTTTGCTGGCATCGCTCTTCACCACCGTGGCGTGCATCTTCTCGGCGGACACGGCCGTCGCCAGTTGCTCCACCATTTCCAGAGAGACCATTTCGCCGGCAATTTTGGCGAAGCGTTTTGCGCGCCCCTGAATCTGTACAAAGCCCTGCTCATCGAAACGGACGATATCCCCGGTGTCGTACCAGCCGGTTTCAACCTCGCCGTTGACGTTTTCCGCCGTCGGCGCTTCCAGCACGCCCGGGTTTTCCACGCGCAGATACCCGTTCATCACGTTTGGCCCTTTCAGCTGCAGCCGGCCCCCGTCCTCAATGCCCGGCACCGCCAGCAGACGCGCATCCATCCCCGGCAGAATTCGGCCAACCGTGCCCGGTTTCGCCGCCATCGGCACGTTAATCGAGACCACGGGCGCACACTCGGTAACGCCATAGCCTTCGAGAATGCGCAGGCCAAACTTGTCCTGCCAGATCTGGCGCGTGCTCTCCTGCAGTTTTTCCGCGCCAGCCACCACATACCGCACGCGATAGAAGTCATACGGATTGGCGAAACGCGCATAGTTCCCCAGGAAGGTTGAGGTCCCGAACAGAACGGTACAGTTACGGTCATACACCAGCTCCGGCACAATGCGGTAATGCAGCGGGCTCGGGTAGAGGAACACTTCTGCGCCGGTCAGGAGCGGCGTAAACAGCCCCACCGTCAGGCCAAAGGAGTGGAACAGCGGCAGCGCCGACATAAAGCGGTCGTTCGCGGTAAAGTCGGCGATGCTTTTAATCTGCTCGACGTTCGCCAGAATGCTCTTGTGGCTGTGGACGACGCCTTTCGGGTTGCCTTCAGAACCCGACGTGAAGAGGATAATCGCGTCATCTTCCGGCTGCTGTTTGACCTGGGCCAGACGCGGCATCAGCAGATGCGCAAAAATCCACAGCTTGTCGCCGGTGGTCACGTCCGCTTTCAGATCTTCCAGGAAGACCCAGCGCACCTGAGTGAGCTGCTCGGGAAGATGCCAGAGCTTGCCTTTGTCCAGGAACTGGCGGGAGGTGAATACGGTATTGATTTGCGCAGCGGTTATCGCGCTGGTCAGCCCCTTCACGCCCGCCGTGTAGTTCATCATCGCCGGAATACGGCCCCGGGAAACCGCACCGAAAATCACCGCCGCGCTGATGCCCGCGTTAGGCAGCATCAGGCCAATCTTTTCGCCCTTTTTGCTGTACTTCTCCAGAATACGGCCCACAAACAGGGTTTTGGTCAGCAGCTTGCGATAGGTATCCGGGGTAAAGTTAATGTCTTCGATGCAGTTTTTCTTCGCGCCATAGCGGTACTGCGCGGAAAGCAGGGATTCGTAGAGCGTTTCGCGCGGGCGCACGGCCATACGCGCTTCCATCATGATCTGATGCAGCATTTCCCCGGCGATTTTACGGCGATCGCGGGCACGCGGCGCGTCGGGCATCGGTAATGACGTTGGCGGCAGGATATGCAGCGTGATTTTGGGGAACAGACGCTGCTTCACCAGCCCCTTCAGACGGCTGAAATGGGTCAGCTCCGCGCCTTCAATACGCAGCGGCACCACGGTCGCTTTTGACTTCGCCGCAACAAACCCCGCGCCGTCGTAGATTTTCATCAGCGCACCGGTCACGGAGATCCGTCCTTCAGGGAAAATGACCACCGGGCGCCCCTGCTCGACCAGACGTACCAGATGCTTAATCATCATCGGCTTTGTCGGGTCGAGCGGCACAAAATCAATCAGCGGCGAGAGCCAGCGCATGTACCACTGCTGGCTGATGGAGGTATACACCGCAAACACCGGACGCACGGGCAAAAACAGCGCCAGCAGGATGCCGTCTATAAAGGAAACATGGTTTGGTGTGATCAAAACGCGTTCGCCGCTAAGCGCCCGGGTGTCGCCAGTAATGCGGATGCGAAAAAGAATACGGAAAAGCGTACGGAAGAACCCAAATAGCATCTCAACTCCCTTTGCCAGCCAGTGTGGAGGGTTATTAGTAAATGGTGGCAGATTACACGAGAAGTGATAAGGGAGCGACAGCAAAAGTGGAGGCGAAAAAAAACCTGCGCATCCGCGCAGGTTGGTGCAAGAGATGAGTACGAAACCGTACTAAGAATTCTCACCAATCAATACCTCTGGGATCTCAACTGTATCAACCTCTTTAACGCCCTTGCTATCGGACAATCGCAACAGCCTGAGGCAAAGTGTAACTAAAGGTTCAGATTCACATTTTTCAGACATGACTGGGCGTGTAACGATTACACCGCCAGGGGTGTGCTGCGTCACGTTTGTGGAGAGCGGAAACCCGCTCCCCTTGAATGCACGGCGCTTTTCCGCAACACTATTTGGTGTGTAAACGCTTACCCCCAATAAGAAGGTAATGAATGGCGACAATAAAGGATGTGGCCCGTCTGGCTGGCGTGTCGGTGGCAACCGTCTCGCGCGTGATTAATGATTCACCAAAGGCCAGTGACGCATCACGTCAGGCGGTACAAAGCGCCATGGAATCCCTGAATTATCATCCCAATGCCAACGCTCGCGCGCTCGCCCAGCAGTCCACAGAAACGATTGGTCTGGTGGTGGGCGATGTTTCTGATCCCTTTTTCGGCGCCATGGTGAAAGCGGTTGAACAGGTTTCCTATCAGACAGGCAATTTTTTGCTGATCGGCAATGGCTATCATAACGAACAAAAGGAACGCCAGGCCATTGAACAGCTGATCCGCCACCGCTGCGCGGCGCTGGTGGTTCACGCTAAAATGATCCCGGATGCCGAACTGATTCACCTGATGAAGCAGATGCCCGGAATGGTGATTATCAACCGCATCATTCCCGGCTTTGAGAAACGCTGTGTGGCCCTCGACGACCGCTACGGCGCCTGGCTTGCCACGCGGCACCTGATTCAGCAGGGCCATACCCGGATTGGCTATCTCTGTTCCAATCACCCCATTTCTGATGCGGAAGACCGTCTGCAGGGCTACTACGATGCCCTGCGTGAAAACGGGCTGCTGTGTAATGACCGTCTGGTGGCCTACGGTGAACCGGACGAGAGCGGCGGTGAACAGGCCATGACCGAACTGCTGGGCCGCGGACGGAATTTCACGGCGGTTGCCAGCTATAACGACTCTATGGCCGCAGGGGCAATGGGGGTGTTGAATGACAACGGAATTGAGGTACCGGCAGAAATTTCGCTGATTGGCTTCGACGACGTGCTGGTCTCCCGCTACGTTCGCCCGCGTCTGACCACCGTGCGCTACCCAATCATCACCATGGCAACGCAGGCCGCCGAGCTGGCGCTAGCGCTGGCTGAACAGCGCCAGCCGCCGGAAATTACCCATCTGTTTAGCCCGACGCTGGTCCGTCGTCACTCCGTTGCGTCGCCTGCAGAAGCGCAGAGCGAATAACGGTAGAGGTGCACCCGCGTGTTGGGGTATTCCAGCCCATCACCGATATACTGCCAGCCGTAACGTTCGTAAAAGTCGCGGCAGGCAGACCAGAGATGGAGCTCCTCATACCCGGACTGCGCGGCGTAAGCGATAACATGCTGCTGAAGCTGCCCCGCCAGCCCTTTGCCTCGCGCCGCGTCGTCAACGTAGAGCGCCGCCAGCCACGGACAGAGATCCTGACGGGTGATCAAATCGCAGCGCCAGAGTCCCACCGTGCCAAGAAGCTGTTCGCCGTCAACGGCAATAAACGTCAACGGTAATGCCCCAGGCGTCTGGCTGTGCTCAACAATGCTGTGGAAAAATGCCCGAGGAAGCCCTTCGCCAAAGGCCTGCCAGATCCAGTCGGTAACCTGCTCTGCGAAGTGTGGCGCCTTGTAAAGCGGGAGGATGACAGCCTTATTCATGTTTCACCTGCATTTTCTCATGTATTTACTGGCCTGATGCTCCAGCCCGGTTCGGTGATTATCTTACCAGAGTCAGGCTATTGAGTTTGACTTCAGGCTGGCCGGACGAATCGTTACCAAAAAGCGTGATCGTGGCAGAGTTTTTGCGCTTCCCGCATCGCTTATACGGCATAAGCTCTGTGGTAAACTGCAGATCGTTACGTGGAAGCAGGAATATAGAATGGCAACAATGCTGGATGTATCACTGCGCGCGGGCGTGTCGAAGGCCACGGTATCGCGCGTGCTGAACGGCACAGGTCAGGTAAAAGAGAGTACGCGTCAGCAGGTGTTTGCTGCGATGGAAGAGCTGGGCTATCGCCCGAACTTTCTCGCGCGCTCGCTGGCTAACCAGACCAGCAATAGCATTGGTCTGGTCGTCTCGACCTTTGACGGCTTTTATTTTGGCCGCCTTCTCCAGCAGGCGTCGCGGCAGACCGAAACTCACGGGAAACAGCTGATCGTCACCGACGGTCACGACGCGCCGGAACAGGAAGAGCAGGCGGTGCAGATGCTGGCCGATCGCCAGTGCGATGCCATCGTGCTTTACACGCGCTACATGAGCGAAAAAGCGATCGTCAAACTGATGAACACCGTGAAAACGCCGCTGGTGGTCATTAACCGTGAAGTGAGCCAGGCGCCGGATCGCTGCGTGTTCTTCGAACAGCAGGATGCCGCATTCAAGGCCGTGGATTACCTGATCGGCCAGGGCCATCGGGAGATCGCCTGTATCACCGTCCCGATCCACACTCCCACGGGTAAAGCGCGGCTGATGGGCTATCGCAAGGCGCTGGAAAAGCACGGTATCCGTCTGGACGAGCGCCGGATAAAGTACGGCGATGCAGGAATGACGCGGGGATACGAGCTTTGCAAGGAATTGATTGCCGACGGAGTACCGTTTAGCGCCCTGTTTGCCTGTAACGACGATATGGCGCTGGGGGCGTCCAAAGCGTTGCACCAGGCGGGGCTGAAAATCCCGCAGGATATCTCCCTGTTCGGCTTTGATGATGCCCCAAGCGCGAAATGGCTGGAGCCTGCGCTCTCGTCGGTTTATCTGCCCATCGACAATATGATTGTCACCGCCATCGATCAGGCGATCCGGCTGGCAAGAAACCAGCCGGTCGATGCCATCCCGCCGTTTACCGGCACGCTGGTGTTACGCGATTCGGTCACAACGGGGCCGTACTTTCATCAGATGAGTTCTAAAGCCAGCAGTTCCTGAATGGTCTGGCGACGGCGGATCAGCCGCGCCTTGCCATTATCAAACAGCACTTCCGGCAGCAGCGGGCGGCTATTGTAGTTAGAGGACATAGACGCCCCGTAGGCACCGGTGTCGTGCAGCACAAGATAGTCACCCGGTTTGACCTCTGGCAGCGCGCGGGTTTCCACTTTGCCGCCCTCCTGCTGGGTAAACACGTCACCCGATTCGCACAGCGGCCCCGCAACGACCGTCTCAACGCGCGGCGCCTGCGTTAAATCGCGGCCGTCGGCAGCCAGGGCGGTAATGTGGTGATAGCTACCGTACATGGACGGACGCATCAGGTCGTTAAAGCCTGCATCAATCAAGACGAAGTGCCGAGACCCCATCTCTTTCACGCTGCGCACCTGCGAAACCAGCACGCCGGCTTCCGCCACCAGGAAACGACCCGGCTCAATTTCCAGCTTCACCGCGTGGCCCAGATGCGCGGCAATTTGATCGCGCGCGGCGCTCCACAGACCGTAATAGTGATCGGTATCGATCGCCTCTTCCCCTTCGCGATAAGGAATGGAGAGACCACCGCCCGCAGAGATCGCCTCCAGATCCTGACCGAAGTCGACAACCTGGCGCACCATCGCGCCGCACACCTGTTCCAGGTGGCCATAATCCACCCCAGAGCCAATGTGCATATGAATACCCACCAGCTTCAGGTTGTAGCGCTGTAACACCTCCAGCGCGGCAGGCATGTCGGCATACCAGATCCCGTGCTTGCTGTTTTCGCCGCCGGTATTGGTTTTTTGGCTGTGGCCATGGCCAAAGCCCGGGTTTACGCGCAGCCAGACGCGGTGGCCGGGAGAAACCTGACCGAGCTGCTCGAGCATATCCACAGAACCGGCATTTACCGGGATCTGCAGTTCGTGAACGCGCGCCAGCGTCGCATCGTCGATCACATCGGCAGTAAAGACGATCGCGTCGCTGTCGGCTTTCGGATCGTATCCGGCTACCAGCGCGCGCTCGATTTCGCCGAGTGAAACGGAGTCAACCTTCACGCCCTGCTCACGCATCAGGCGCAGAATATGAATATTGGAGCAGGCCTTCTGGGCAAAACGTACCACGTCGAACTGATGCAGGGCGGCGATCTTCTCGCGGACGATCTGCGCGTCGTAGACCCACACCGGACAGCCAAACTCGGCAGGCAGGCGCAGCAGGTTGTCGGCGTTCAAATCGGTATCAGTCTGGTTCAGCGGGCGTGGCATGGTCTTCTCCGGATAAATGCGTTTTGATGATTACGCCACAGCGCAAGGAGAATAAAAAATATCGTTTTATCGCGAGTCTATGCAAAAATGATATGGCCACTTCTCTGCTTTCAGGTGCCCTATGCCCGCCGTCAATTTACGCCATATCGAGATTTTTCACGCCGTGATGACCACCGGCAATCTCACCGAAGCCGCACAGATGCTGCATACCTCGCAGCCGACGGTGAGCCGCGAGCTGGCGCGCTTCGAGAAAGTGCTGGGGCTGAAGCTGTTCGAACGCACCCGGGGCCGGCTTCACCCGACGGTACAGGGGTTACGCCTGTTCGAGGAAGTTCAGCGCTCCTGGTACGGGCTGGACAGAATCGTGAGCGCCGCGGAAAGCCTGCGCGAGTTTCGCCAGGGCGAGCTGTCGATCGTCTGCCTGCCCGTCTTTTCGCAATCCTTTTTGCCGATGCTGCTGCAACCCTTTCTGGCCCGATACCCGGAGGTCAGCCTCACCATCGTGCCTCAGGAATCTCCCCTGCTTGAAGAGTGGCTTTCGGCACAGCGCCATGATTTAGGGCTAACCGAAACCCTCACCACCCCAGCGGGCACGGCACGCACGGAGCTGCTCTCGTTAGATGAAGTGTGCGTTCTGCCCGCCGGGCATCGGCTTGCCGGTAAGGCGGTGCTCACGCCGGAGGATTTCCACGGGGAAAACTACATCAGCCTGTCGCAGACCGACAGTTACAGACAGCTGCTGGATACCCTGTTTGCCGAGCATCAGGTAAAACGGCGAATGGCGGTGGAAACGCACAGCGCGGCCTCGATTTGCGCGATGGTGCGTGCCGGCGTCGGCGTCGCGGTGGTCAATCCACTCACGGCACTGGATTATGCCGGAAGCGGGATCGTCATCCGCCGCTTTAGCGTGTCCGTCCCGTTCACCGTGAGCCTGATCCGTCCGCTACACCGTCCGGCTTCCGCGCTGGTGGACGCTTTCACCGAACACGTCATGGAGCACGCGCGTCAGGTGGCGCTTCGCTTACCTGACCTGCAGGACCCATTATGACAACATAAACGCCACGGCATCCGCAGCATGAATAGCGGTGGTATCAAATACCGGAAGAGGGCTTCGCTCAACGGGTACCAGCAAACCGATCTCCGTGCAGCCGAAGATCACCCCTTCAGCCCCCTGCTGCGCGAGTTTTTCGATGACGCTGACGTAGGAGGCGCGGGAGGTTTCGGTGAAGGTGCCGAGACAGAGCTCGTCAAAGATAATCTGATTGATGCGCACCCGGTCTTCTTCTTCAGGGATCAGGCTTTCGATCCCAAACTCGCTGCGCAAGCGCCCGCGATAGAAATCCTGCTCCATGGTGTAGCGTGTGCCCAGCAGCGCTACGCGGCGCATCCCGGATGCCGCAATTGCACGCCCGGTCGCGTCAGCGATATGCAGGAACGGCAGCGAGCAGCGGTTCTCAATATGCGATGCCACCTTGTGCATGGTATTGGTACAAAGCAATATCCCCTCGGCGCCAGCCCGCTCCAGCCCCAGCGCCGCCTGAGCCAGGATTTCCCCGGCTTTATCCCACTCGCCGCTCGACTGGCAGGCTTCGATTTCATGAAAATCCACGCTGTGCAGCAGCAGGCTTGCGGAGTGCAGGCCACCCAGATGCTGCTTCACCCCTTCGTTAATCAGGCGATAATAAGGGATTGTCGATTCCCAGCTCATTCCACCTAACAGGCCGATCGTTTTCATCATCCCTCCTTTTCGTTGATTTCTTCTTTTAACACAACCGGTGCCAATAAAAAAAGGCGCTCTGTTCAGCGCCTTGTTAAACAAAAATCGGTTATCTCCTGCATACGTTGGGATACATAAACAGGCAATCCGATCACACGCCAATATTCCGCAGCTTCTCCCCGGCCATCAGCTTGCGCTCGATGTGTTCCAGCGTCACGCCTTTGGTTTCTGGTATCAGCCAGAACGTGACGCCAATAAATGCCACGTTCAGCACCGTATAGAGCCAGAACGTTCCCGCTGCACCAATCGCGTCCAGCAGCGTCAGGAAGGTCGCGCCGATGATCATGTTCGATACCCAGTTGGTGGTCGTGGAACAGGTGATGCCAAAGTCACGGCATTTAAGCGGCTGAATTTCGGAGCACAGGATCCACACCACCGGCGCGGCGCTCATCGCGTAACCTGCGATACACATCATGGTCATCCCGACAGAAAGCCAGGAGAGTCCGCTGGAAGCCGTGCCGTTATCAAACTGCATCAGGCAGTAGCCGAGGATCAGCGTGCCGAGCGCCATCACGCTGAAGCCAATTTTCAGCGCCGGTTTGCGGCCCGCCTTGTCCACGGTGAATACGGCAATAAAGGTGGCAAACATGAAGGCCAGCCCGACCACCAGGGTGGCGATCATCTGCTGTTCGGTGGTGGTGAACCCCGCCATTTTGAAAATGCGCGGCGCGTAGTACATGATGATGTTCATGCCGGTGAACTGCTGCATCGCCTGCAGCAGCATGCCGAGGAAGACCGCCCGGCGCACGTTGCGGTTGATTTTAAACAGCGCCCAGCCCCCCTGCTTGAGCTTCAGGCTTTCGCGGATCTCGTTCAGCTCCTCGCGGGCTTTTTCAGAGGTATCGCGCAGCATGCGCAGCACCTCTTCTGCCTCCACGTGGCGCCCTTTTTGTGCCAGCCAGCGCGGGCTGTTCGGCAGGAAAATCACTAAGACAATCAACACCATCGCTGGCAGCGCCAGCACGCCGAGCATTGCGCGCCAGTTGCCGCTGTAGCTGAAGTAGGTGTCAGACAGAAACGCCAGCACGATACCCAGCGTGACCATCAGCTGATACATGCTGATCATCTTCCCGCGCACGTTCTCGCTCGCCATTTCGGAGAGATAAAGCGGCGCCGTGTAGGAGGCAATCCCCACCGCCACGCCCAGCAGCACGCGGGAAAGCAGCAGAACCTCAACGTTTGCGGCAAAGGCGGAGCCAATGGAGCCGGCGACAAAAAGAATCGCCCCGGCCATCAGGCTGTATTTGCGCCCCAGGCGAAACGAGAGCCAGCCGTTGAACAGCGCGCCGATGGCCGCGCCGAGCATCATGCTGCTCACCACCCACTCCTGCAGGCGGCTGCTCAGGGTAAAGTGATCGGTAATAAAGGGCAATGCACCGGCAATGACGCCAATATCCAGTCCAAATAACAGGCCCGCCACGGCGGCGGCAATAGAGACAAACTGGTTCATGCGGCGAGTATCACGCAGCGCAGCGGGCATTAGGGTAGAGTCATTTATAGATGTCATATTTTCCTGCCTGAACAGTGAAATTCGTTAAGTGAAATTACGAGATAGCGAGAAAAAGTGTCAGGCGGGAAAAGGTGAAGATATGGATTATTTCGCTGCGACATAGCGTTCTGTGATGGACATTACAATTTCAACTAACGCTGAATAATCACATGCTTTTACTAATCATCTAATTTTTAAAGATTAAAAGTGTGATGGCTGTCGTTCATGACTTTTTAGTATGGATTTTCCGTGTTTATCCATATGGATTTTGACAATTTTTAAGCAAAAAAAACCTCTGCCCAAAAGCAGAGGTCCAGACCCGATGCGGGCTATCGCGCCAGCCAGCCGCCATCGACCGCCACGGTGTAGCCGTTGATATAGTCCGATGCCGACGAGGCCAGAAAGACCACCGGCCCCATCAGATCGCCCGGAAGCCCCCAGCGCCCCGCCGGAATGCGGTCGAGGATTTCCGCGCTACGCTGCTCGTCCGCACGCAGCTGCTGCGTGTTGTTGGTCGCCATGTAACCCGGCGCAATCGCATTCACATTGATGTTGTGTTTCGCCCACTCGTTTGCCAGCAGGCGGGTCACGCCCATCACGGCGCTTTTGGAGGCGGTGTAAGACGGCACGCGGATACCGCCCTGGAACGAGAGCATGGAGGCAATATTCACGATCTTGCCGCCGTTCCCCTGCGCAATAAAGTGCTTTGCCGCCGCCTGGGACATGAAAAATACGCTCTTGATGTTCAAATCCATCACGTCGTCCCAGTCGCGCTCGCTGAAATTGATCGCATCTTCACGGCGAATCAGCCCGGCGTTGTTGACCAGAATGTCGATGTGACCGAATTCCGCCACCGCGCGATCCAGCAGTTCAGGAATGGCATCGATTTTACGCAGGTCGGCGGTCAGGCTCAGGAAGCGGCGGCCCAGGGCCGTCACGCGCTCGAGGGTTTCCGTCGGTTCAACGATATTAATTCCGACGATATCGCAGCCCGCTTCCGCCAGGCCTAACGCCATCCCCTGACCCAGCCCGGTGTCACACCCGGAAACCACCGCCACTTTTCCCTGCAGAGAGAATGCATCCAGAATCATGTTTATTCCTTACTCTTTTAGAGCCTGTCACTCACAGGCAGGTTTATGCTTCACTGCCCGCGACTAGCGCAGATCGCTGACCGCAATATGGTCCATATCATCAAAGACCTGGTTTTCGCCCACCATTCCCCAGATAAAGGTGTAGGCTTTTGTCCCTACACCGGAGTGAATAGACCAGCTCGGCGAAATCACCGCCTGCTCGTTGTGCATCACGATATGGCGCGTTTCCTGCGGCTGTCCCATCATGTGGAACACACAGGCGTCCTCATCCATGTTGAAGTAGAAGTAGACTTCCATCCGGCGCTCGTGGGTATGGCACGGCATGGTATTCCACAGGTTGCCCGGCGCAAGTTCGGTCAACCCCATGCTGAGCTGGCAGGTCTCCAGCACGTCCGGCACGAAGTATTTATTGATGGTGCGGCGGTTGCTGGTGAGGTTGTCGCCCAGCGTCACGGGCGCGACGTCTGCCGGGGTCACTTTTTTGGTTGGACAGGTGGCGTGGGCCGGCGCGCAGTTGTAGTAGAATTTCGCAGGCCTGCTGGCGTCGATGCTGGCAAAGACCACGTCTTTTGCCCCTTTACCTACGTACAGCGCCTCGCGATGGCCAATTTCATAGCACTGTCCGTCTACGGTGATGGTGCCCGGCCCGCCGATGTTAATCACCCCCAGCTCGCGACGCTCGAGGAAATAATTTACGCCCAGCTGTTTACCGACCTCACCGCCCACGGAGACGCTTTTCGTGACGGGCATTATTCCGCCCACAACAATGCGGTCGATATGGCTGTAAACCATGGTGTACCTGTCAGCCTCGAATATCTGCTCGACTAAAAATGCCTTACGCAGCCCCTGCGTATCCAGCGTTTTGGCGTGCGCGCTGTGGATGCTTTCTCTGACGTCCACGGTAACCTCCAGATGTGATCATGCCCGAAGGCGGGAAGTAAAACGAAACAGCGTTCCGTTTTACATAATGAGCACATACTATCGGCATAAAGTGGGCTTTTCAATTATATTTAAAACAACGTTTCATTTTTATTTTTGTTTATCGCGGAATTGATGCCCGGATCACGCTAAAACCGTCGGGAGATAAAGATCACGATAAAAAAAACCTCCCGGAGGAGGTCTTTTTTTAATGAGGAAAAATTAGCGTTCAATGGCCAGCGCCACCCCTTGTCCGCCGCCTATACAGAGCGTGGCAATCCCTTTGCGGGCGTTGCGCTTCTTCATTTCGTGGACCAGCGAAACCAGGATTCGGCAGCCGGACGCCCCGATCGGGTGCCCCAGTGCGATCGCTCCACCGTTTACGTTGACCCGCAGCGGATCCCACTCCAGCATTTTTCCGACGGAGATCGCCTGCGCGGCATAGGCTTCGTTCACTTCGATCAGATCCACATCAGAAAGCTGCCACCCCGCACGCTCCAGACAGCGACGGGTCGCATAGACCGGCGCGATCCCCATTAACGCAGGATCCACGCCCACGCTGGCGAATGCCTTAATGCGGGCCAGCACGGGGAGATCGAGTTCAAGGGCTTTGCTTTCGCTCATCATCATCACGGCAGCGGCGCCGTCGTTAATGGAAGAGGCATTTCCCGCCGTGACCGAGCCCTGCATTTCAAACGCAGGATTCAGCCTCGCCAGCCCTTCAGCGCTGGCGTCGGTGCGCGGCTGCTCATCGGTATCCACAACGATAACCTCGCCCCCCTGACGCTGCGTGCTGACCGGGACAATTTCGTCGCGAAAACGGCCGGAATCAATCGCCGCACGCGCTTTTTGCTGCGAGCTTAACGCATAGGCATCCTGGACCTCACGGCTGATGCCGTACTCGCGCGCCAGGTTTTCCGCCGTTACGCCCATATGATAATCGTTGAAGGCATCCCACAGCCCGTCATGCACCAGGCTGTCGAGCAGCTGACTGTTACCCAGCTGCGCGCCGGTACGGCTGTCGGTCAGGACGTGCGGCGCGCGGCTCATATTCTCCTGCCCGCCCGCAATGATCACGTCCGCCTCACCACACTGAATGGCCTGCGTCGCGAGATGCAGCGCTTTTAATCCTGAACCACAGACGTCGTTGATAGTGATAGCGGAGACGGTATTGGGCAGTCCGCCCTTCAGCGCCGCCTGTCGCGCAGGGTTTTGCCCGGCACCGGCCGTGAGGACCTGTCCCAGAATCACCTCATCAACTTCATGTGCTGCGATCCCGCTACGTTCTACCAGCGCTTTCACCACCACGCTGCCCAGGTCAACCGCCGAGTGACGCGCGAGCGCTCCCTGAAAACAGCCGATAGCTGTACGCAACGCACCCACTATTACGACATCTTTCATCACGACCTCTGTGTTAAATGACATGACGATAGTAGAGGATTGTTACTGGCAATTATCTTAATTGTTTAAAAATAGTGAGTTTAATCACAAGGATCAGCGTGCATCCTGCAGATACTGCCGCAGCCAGCTTCCGGCAACGCCGGGAGGGGATCGTTTATTCCACAGCAGATCGATGCCGATCGCCCGCGGCCAGCCGGGAACATTGAGCTGTACCAGGGATTTCGCGGCGGCAAATTCCTCCACCAGCGCGCACGGCAAGACGCACCAGCCAAATCCCTGTACCGCCATACTCAAGAGTAACAGGTAATTCGGGGCTGACCAGACGGGCCCGCGCGCGATCTCCGCCTCACGCTCAAGATAGGTGCTCAGCCGCAGCTCTCGCCAGCCGTGCAGCTCGTCACGCTGAACGTCATCCTGCCCGGCCAGCGGATGCGTGGTCGCGACATAGATCGCCATGCGGGTCTGCATCGGCAGCCGGATGGCGCCAATATCCGTAGGATAACCGTCTCGCGCTTCGGTGAGGCCAATCTGCGCGCGCTCCTTTTGCAGCAGATCGATCACGTCCTCCTCTTCGCCAATCAGACATTCGAATTCCGTATGGGGAAAGCGCGCGTCAAACTGCTTCATCATCTCTTCCAGCACGTCCGGGTTGAGGGTATCGGAAAGGACAAACGTCAGACGCGCCTCCGTTTGCGCCGTGAGCGACACCGCCAGCTCATCCAGCCGCGTGCTGGCGGCGAGAATAGCCTGCACGTAGCCCAGCACCTGTTCCCCCTGGGCCGTTAACACCGGCTGGCGGGCCGAACGGTCAAACAGCTCAAATCCCAGATCGGCTTCAAGGTTGGCAATGGACGTGCTGACCGTCGACTGGCTTTTACGCAGCCGGCGTGCGGCCGCAGAGAAAGAGCCTGCTGCAACGGTCTCGACAAACGCGGTCAGGGCTTCGGGTGAATAGCGCATAACCTATCTACTTTTACGATGGATACTATCTTTAATATATCAGCTTTAGCGATAAAAATAGGCCACATCAACGCCCATACTGGCGAATTAACGAGGTCTATCGCTATGCAACATCAGGATGCACTCCAACGTAAACTGCCGGAGCGGATCTTTCATGCTGTCTGTTTTGAAGGGATTGCGACGGCGATCCTCGCCCCTACCGCGGCGTGGCTTATGCAGCGTTCCGTGGTGGAAATGGGTGGGTTGACCATTATTCTGGCCACCACCGCCATGCTGTGGAACATTATTTATAACGTCGGCTTCGACCGTTTCTGGCCTGTTCAGCGCGTCAAACGTACGGCAAAAGTGCGTGCGCTGCATGCGCTGGGGTTCGAATGCGGCTTTATTGTGATAGGCGTGTCGATTGTTGCCGCCGTGCTGGGCGTCACCCTGCTGCAGGCATTCACACTGGAAATAGGTTTCTTCCTGTTCTTCCTGCCGTACACCATGTTCTATAACTGGGCGTACGATAATCTGCGTGAGAAATTTCTTAAGCGCCGCCAGCAACGACGCGCCCTGGCAGGCTGAACCGCCTCTGGCCGGACGCCCGTTCCGGCCCGACGTCTTCGAAGCAACTGCGCTCTTAAGGCATAACTATGGTAAATTGCACGCCATTCTGATGGTTTGATAGTTGATACGTTGCTCTAATGTCGAAAATTTGGTCAAAAGATGAGACTCTCTGGAGTTTCGCTCTCTACGGCACGGCCGTGGGCGCAGGAACGCTCTTCCTGCCCATTCAGCTGGGCTCCGCAGGCGCAATCGTCCTGTTTATTACCGCCCTCGTGGCCTACCCCTTAACCTACTGGCCGCACAAAGCGCTGGCGCAATTTATCCTGTCGTCGAAAACGAAAGGCAACGAAGGGATCACCGGCGCCGTTTCGCACTATTACGGCAGGAAGATCGGCAACCTGATCACCACGCTCTATTTCATCGCCTTCTTTGTGGTGGTGCAGATTTATGCGGTGGCCATCACCAACTCGTTAACCGAGCAGCTGGCAAAACACCTGACGGTAGACACCACCGTTCGCGTGCTGGTTAGCCTGGGCGTGGTGCTGGTCCTGAATCTGATCTTCCTGATGGGACGGCATATCACGATAAAAGTGATGGGCTTCCTGGTGTTTCCGCTGATCGCCTATTTCCTGTTTGTCTCGCTCTACCTGATCGGCAGCTGGCAACCCTCGCTGCTGACCAGCCAGATGGCCGTCGATCGCCATACGCTGCACCAGGTCTGGATTTCGATTCCGGTGATGGTGTTTGCGTTCAGCCACACGCCGATTATCTCGACGTTTGCCGTTGACCGCCGCGAGAAGTTCGGGGACGAGGCCATGGCTAAATGCAAGAAAATCATGAAGGTGGCATACCTGATTATCTGCCTGAGCGTGCTGTTCTTTGTCTTCAGCTGCCTGCTCTCTATTCCGCCGTCGTATATTGTGGCCGCCAAAGAGGAAGGGGTGACAATCCTGTCTGCGCTGTCGATGATGCCCTCCTCACCGGCGTGGCTCGGCATTTCCGGGATTGTCGTGGCGATTATTGCGATGTCGAAATCGTTTCTCGGCACCTATTTTGGGGTGATTGAAGGGGCGACGGAGATCGTGAAGTCGTCGCTGAACCAGGTGGGCGTGAAAAAGAGCCGCGCCTTTAACCGCGCGATATCCATCATGGGGGTGTCGTTAATCACCTTTGCCGTCTGCTGCATTAACCCGAACGCCATTTCGATGATTTACGCCATCAGCGGCCCGCTTATCGCCATGATCCTGTTTATCATGCCGACGCTGTCGACGTATCTGATCCCCTCCCTGAAACAGTACCGTTCCATAGGCAACCTGCTGACGCTGATCGTCGGGGTGCTGTGCGTGTCGGTGATGTTTGTCGGCTAATTCCCTTTCCTGCCCGGCGCGCTGCCGGGCAGGCCATTCAGTCCCGGCCTCCTGCTTACAGCGGAAAAGGCCTGTCCTGCACCACTGTTTTCATGACAAGCGTTGAGCGAAGATGCTGCACGCCGGGCATAGCGGAGAGCTTCTCGTCGTAGAGCTTCTGGAAAGCGGAAAGGTCGCGGGTCACGACGTGCATCAGATAATCAGGATCGCCAAACAGGCGCTGGGCCAGCACGATCTGCGGGATCTCTTCCACCGCCTCTTCAAACGCGCTGACCGCCTTGCGGTCACCCTCTTTCAGCGTCGCGAACACTATCGCCAGGAAGTTAAACCCCATTTTGGCGGGGTCGAGGCTGGCACGGTATCCCGTTATGGCCCCGCTTTGCTCCAGCGCCCGCACGCGACGATGGCACGGCGAAAGGCTCAGATTCACCCGCTCAGCCAGTTCGGTAAGCGACAGGCGGCCGTCAGACTGCAGTTCAGCAAGAATTTTTCTATCGATGCTATCCATGTGGAAGATTTTCTCATTTTCACCGTGTTATGAGCATAACATTGAAAGCCTATTTCGCAGTGTTAGCGATATTCTTTTTCGCAATGTATAACGCACTGCGGGAGTATTTCAGGACGATGGAAATGAGTATTGTGGCCGGCTTTTGGGTGGTTTCGTTTCTGCTCATCATGACCCCGGGGGCCGACTGGGCCTACGCTATTAGCGCCGGAATTAATGGACGCCGCGTGGTCCCGGCGGTGATGGGGCTGATGTCCGGGCATCTGCTAGCCACATTGATTGTGGTGGCAGGCGTGGGGGTATTGATTGCTCAACATCCGCTGGCGTTAGCCGGGCTGACCGTGGCGGGAGCCCTGTATCTCCTGTGGCTTGGCATAACGTTATTGCGTCACCCGGCCGCACCGGAGAAGGCCACCCAGCATGCGGGTAACTGGACGCAGTGGGCGATGAAAGGACTCTGCATTAGCGGCCTTAACCCGAAGGTTTTTTTGCTGTTCCTGGCCCTGCTTCCGCAATTCACAGACCCAACCGGAAGCTGGTCGATAGCGATGCAGATGTCCGCGCTTGGGATGATGCACCTTATTACCTGTACCCTGGTCTATCTGCTGGTGGGGTATGGTTCGAAAGCGGTGCTGGCGACCCGGCCACAGGCGGCCCGTCTGGTGAGCAGGGCATCGGGAGGGTTGATGGTGCTGATCGCGATGGTATTGCTGCTTGAGCAGATGAGATAACTGTCTTTTTTGCCGGGTGGCGCTGCGCTTACCCGGCCTACATTTCACAACGATATCAATTAATTGCACAATTCATTGTAGGCCCGGGCAAGCGTAGCGCCGCCGGGCGAAACTCACAAATCGCACGTTGTCAGCAGTCTGAAAAAACACCGGCCATCGCCGGTGTTATTTACGCCCGAATATCGTCATATTCCCGCGTTTTATCAAACTCATGTTTCGCGAACGGGCACAGCGGAATAATTTTGCGGTTCTCACCGCGCATCTTCTCCACCACTTTCGCCACCAGCTGTTTACCGACGCCCTGCCCTTTCAGGCTCTCATCCACATCGGTGTGCTCGATAATGCTCAGGTGCTCGCCGGTCGGCACGAAGACAATCTCCGCGACCTGGTTGCCGTTCGCATCATTCACGTAAAACTTGTTATGGCCTTCCAGAATATCCATGGTTCCTCGCTTATTTTTGGCGATACTTCAGCGCACCGCTCGGGCAGGTATCAATTACGCGGACAACCGTTTCAACGTCCACTTCATCGGGAATGATCCACGGCTTACGTTTCAGATTAAACAGCTTTGCGCTCCCACGCACGCAGTTACCGGAGTGTTTGCAGATCCCGGTGTTGAAGTAGACGTCAATTTTCTCGCCGGTATAGGCCCGGTAACCCGCATCCACTAGCTCTTTATCCATGACATTGCCTCTGTAATTATTATCGTGCTGAATGAAGAATAGCCTGACGGGATCCTGATGGCTATAACGCCGAAAACGAAAAGCCAGGTCACAACTCTTTTAGTGCCAGATTGCGTCCGCTATTTGCCCATGTCAGGCTCGGCAAATGTCACTTTTACATAACATCCGCAGGTTGAATGAAACGCAGACTCTCTTTTCAGGTAAAGCTGTTTTTAGCGCTGGTGTGCTTCTCCTGCCTGCTGTTAGTTCTGCTGGGAACGATCCTGTTTCATTTTATTGACCGGCAGCTCCATCACGATCTTGGCCAGCGCGCCCGGGTGCAGGCCAGCCAGATCGCGCTGATGCCGGGTCTGGCGGCCCTGGTCGCGGCCAGAGATATTCCGGGGATAGCCCGGTTAATTCAGCCGCTGCGCGCCCAAAGCGATGCCAGCTACATTGTGATTGGCGATACCGAGGAACAGCACCTCTATCATTCGGAATCCCCGGAACGTATTAATTTACCGATGATCGGCGGGGACAATGCGGAGGTGTTAAAGGGTAAAACCATTATTTCCGTGCGCCAGGGCGGGATTGGGGTTTCACTGCGCAGCAAAGCGCCGATCTTTAACGCGCAGCACCAGGTGATTGGTATTGTCTCGGTCGGCTATCTGACCTCCTATATTGCCAATATTAATGCCCGCATACTCTGGCAGTCCGGGCTGTACGGCGCGGGGCTTCTGCTGCTGCTGTTTATGTTCTCCTGGCTGTTTACCCGCAATCTCAAAAAACAGATGTTCCGACTGGAGCCGAAAGATATCGCTCAGCTGGTTTTGCAGCAGCGCGCGCTATTAGAAGCCATGTATGAGGGGGTATTTGCCGTCAATGATGAGAAGCAGCTGATTTTAATTAACCGCGCCGCACGAGAAATGCTGGATATCCGGCAAAGTGAGAAAGCGCTTATCGGCAAACCGCTGGAAGACGTTCTGCAGACGTCGCCGGGCTTTTTATCCCAGCGCTACGCCTCGGTGAGCAGTGGCAGCCACGACCAGATTGCCGTGCTGAACCAGCGGGAGGTAATCGTCAACCGCGTGGCGATTGAGGTCGAACCGGGCGTTGAAAGCGGCTGGGTGTACAGCTTTCGCGACAAAAATGACATTAACACGCTCAGCAGCCAGCTCAGTCAGATCAAGCGCTATGCGGATAACCTGCGCATTATGCGCCACGAGCAGCTGAACTGGACCGCCACGCTGGTGGGCTTGCTGCAGATGAAACACTATGACGAGGCGATCCGTTACATCCAGGTACAGTCCGAAGGCGCGCAGCGCGTGCTGGACTTTGTCTCCGCCCGTTTTTCCTCTCCCGCGCTGTGCGGGCTGCTGCTTGGAAAATACGTCAGCGCGCGCGAAAAAGGGATCGAACTGCTGTTTGATCCCGCCTGCCAGCTCACCCGCATGCCCGCCACGCTCAACGAAACGGAGCTGATGTCCATTATTGGTAACCTGCTGGATAACGCGGTGGATGCGACCCTTAAGGCCCCGGTCCCCGCGCCGGTGGAACTCTACATTTCTGACCGTAACCAGGAGCTGCTGATCGAGGTGGCCGACCGGGGCTGCGGGGTGGAGGATGCGATGAAGCCGCATATTTTCCGCCAGGGATTCAGCAGCAAGCCGGAACGTGAAAACGACATTGTGGGTACCGAGCACGGTATTGGCCTGTATCTGGTGGCAGGATATATCGACAAGGCTGGCGGCAGCATTGAGATTGCCGACAACACGCCACAAGGGACCATTTTTTCTGTGTTTATTCCGAATGGGCTAAAGCATGACCCGAGCACTTGATGTTGTGATCGTTGAAGATGAGCCGCACCTGGCAGAGCTGCATCGCGAGTATATCGAGCAGAATTTTCATTTGCGCGTGGTGGGCATCGCCGCGTCGATTGAGCAGGCATGCAGCCTGATTCGTCAGCATCAGCCGCGGCTTATCCTGCTGGACAACTATCTCCCGGACGGTAAAGGCGTGGAGCTCATCGATAACCCGCTGCTGAAAAGCTACGAATGCTCGGTGATCTTCATCACCGCCGCCAGCGATATGCAGACCTGCAGCCACGCCATGCGCAGCGGCGCGTTTGACTACCTCATCAAGCCCGTCTTTTTCCAGCGCCTGCACGCCTCGCTGGAGCGTTTTATGCGCTTCATCCACACCGTACAGCAGGTGAAGGTGGTCGACCAGCATGCGCTGGATCGCCTGTTTCATCTGCCTGCCGCGGAAGCCTCCGTAACGCCATCCACAAAGGGCATTGAACCCCAGACGCTGGAGCGGATAAAACGCCTGTTCGCCGAGCATCCCGACAGCGCGATGTCGGTTGAAGAGGTGGTGGAAAACGTGGGGATCAGCAAAACCACGGGGCGTCGCTACCTCGAATACTGCGTGGAGAGTGGGTTAATCAGCATTGAAATGCTGTACGGCAATATTGGTCATCCTCGCCGGTTATACCGCAAAGCCCCCGATAAACCGTAATCCGCAACCGTTCGTTGGCTAACGTTCGCGGATTTTATGGTGTTAATTGCTGAAACGACGGCGACAATCACACTTCGGAATCATTGCCCTCGCCTCCCTATTGTCGGAGGCGCGCTTTACGCTATGTTGACAATTAGTTCCTCAAATGTAACTAAAAGGTTAACTATAATGTCGAACACGTTCCGAATTTCTCTGCTTACCGCTACCGTACTGTTCTCTGCTTCTGCACTGTCTGCCCTGCCGCAGGGTTATCCTGCTGAGTATCAAAAAGTGGTTGATGCCGCCACGAAAGAGGGCAAGGTTGTCATCTATTCCACCACCGACATCAAAGCTGCCGGCCCGCTGATCCAGGGCTTCGAAAAAACCTACCCGGGCATTAAAGTCGAATACAACGACATGAACAGCACCGAGCTGTACAACCGTTTCATCAGCGAACAGGCTTCCGGCGGCGTGAGCGGCGACGTGGTCTGGAGCTCCTCGATGGACACGGGCCTGAAGCTCGCCACCGACTACGCCATGGAGTACAAATCTCCGGAGCAAAGCCAGCTGCCGAAATGGGCGGTCTGGAAAGATAAGGCCTACGGCACCACCTATGAGCCGGTGGTCTTCATCTACAACAAGCGTCTGATCCCGGCCGGCGACGTGCCGGACTCTCACGCCGCGCTGGCGAAGCTGATTGCCAGCCAGACGGACAAATTCAAGAACAAAGTCACCACCTACGACATCGAAAAATCGGGTCTGGGCTTTATGCTCTCGGTGCAGGATCACAACGCCGATCCGAACTACTTTAAGACCCTGGCCGACGTCGCCAAAGGGGGCCTGTCGGTGCAGTCGTCTACCGGCACCATGATGGAGCGCGTCTCCTCCGGTGAAAACCTGATTGGCTTCAACATCCTCGGTTCCTACGCGGAAGCGCGTGCGAAGAACGATCCGTCACTCGGCATCTCCTATCCGAAGGATTACACCCTGGTGCTGTCGCGCGTGTCGTTCATCAGCCAGCAATCGCAAAACAGCAATGCCGCGAAGCTGTGGCTGGACTACGTGCTCTCTGAACAAGGGCAAAGCATTCTGGCCAACCAGGCGGACATTCCCTCCATTCGTAACGATATCGAAGGGAAAAATGATATCGACGGCCTGACCAAAATCCTCGGCAACGCGCTGAAGCCGATCCCGGTTGATGAAACGCTGCTGGAATACCTGCAGCCGAAAAAACGCCTCGAGTACATCAAAGAGTGGCGCACCGCCGCCGGTAAATAAGCGTCTGAGCGCGGCGCTGGCCGCCGCGCTCCCTTATCGACTGAGTTCGTTTTTCTGGGCTGCAACACCAGGGATACCCCATGAATACATTACGCAGAAAGTGGCAAAGCCTGCCGCGAGGCATCGTCGTGCTGATAACCGCACTGGTTATCTACACGCCGCTGTCGTTTATCGTGATCCAGAGCTTCCTGTCCGCGCCGTTCTTTTCGCCGTCAAAAGAGTGGAGCTTTGAATCATTTGATTTTATTTTCACCGACCCCGATTTTTATAAGGCCCTGAAAAGCGGCTTTATTCTGGCTTTCGGGCTGGTCTTTATCTCTATCCCGCTGGGCGGCGTGCTGGCGTTTCTGATGGTGCGTACCGACCTGCCCGGCCGCCGGCTTATTGAGCCGCTGATCCTGGTCCCGATTTTCGTTTCACCGATGGTGCTGGGCTTCGGCTACGTGGTGGCCGCCGGTCCGGTGGGCTTTCTCTCCCAGTGGGCTGAGGCGCTGATTGGCTTTGTGCCGTGGAACATCTACGACATGTCGAGCATTGTGGTCATTGCCGGCCTGACGCACGTCCCGCACGCCTATCTGTATATCTCGTCAGCGCTGCGCAGCGTGGGCTCCGACGTGGAAGAAGCCGCGCGCACCGCGGGCGCGTCGCCCTGGCAGGTGATGACCTCCGTCAGCCTGCCGATGGTGCGCCCGTCTATTCTGTACGCCACCGTGCTGCTGTTCTTCCTCGGGCTGGAAGTGTTCGGCCTGATGCTGGTCCTCGGCGATCCGGAAGGCAACATGGTGCTGGCGACCTATCTTTATAAGCTGACGAACAAGATGGGTACCCCATCCTATAACCTGATGGCGGCGGTTGCCGTGGTGCTGATCTGCATCACCATCCCGCTGGTGATGCTCCAGCGTCGCCTGATGCGCACCGCCAACCGCTTCGTCACCATGAAGGGCAAGGCCTCGCAGGCCCGCGCGCTGCCGCTGGGTAAATGGCGCTGGGTGGCTGGCGCGGTGATTGCCTTCTGGCTCACCGTCACCATTGGCGTTCCATTGCTCGGCGTGGTGCTGCGCGCGTTTATCTCCAACTGGGGCGTGGGCGTTTCGCTGTGGGACGAGCTTTCTCTGAACACCTTCCGCACCATCTGGGCGCAGCCCAACCTGCTGCGCGCCATCGTCAACTCCATGGCGATTGGCGTCATTGGCGGCGCGCTGGCCGTGGTGTGCTACCTGTTTGTCGGCATTGCCATGCACCGCAAGCCGGACAATACCACGCGTTTCCTGGACTACAGCGTGCTGGTACCGCGCGCCGTGCCTGGCCTGCTGGCGGGTCTGGCGTTCCTGTGGGTATTCCTGTTCCTGCCGATGTGGCTGGATAACTCGCTGAAATCCGGCTGGCTTTCCGGGTTTGCCTGGACCGACTGGATGCGTGAAAACGTCATCGTCTGGCTACGCTCGCTGCGCAGCACCATTTTCAGCGTCTGGCTGGCCTATACCGTGGTGTGGATGGCTTACGGGCTGAGGCTTATCTCTTCCACGCTGCTGCAGGTAGGGCCGGAGCTTGAAGAGGCGGCGCGCAGCACCGGGGCGACGCGCGGGCAGATCACCCGCCACGTCACCATCCCGCTCTCCCGCTACGGCCTGATCGGTTCGTGGCTGCTAATGTTCCTGATCTTTGAACGCGAATACTCAACGGGTGTGTACCTGCTTTCACCCGGCACGGAGACCATCGGCTCGATGCTGGTTTCCCTCTGGGCCGCAGGCGCCATTGATATCGTGGCGGCGCTCTCTTTCATTAATATCCTGCTGGTCGTGGTAGGTCTGGGCATTGCCCTTCGTTTCGGAGTGAAAATACATGATTGAATTAGCGGTTGACGATCTGCACTTAACCTACGGCGACAATCCTGTTTTAAAAGGTGTCTCCATGAACCTGAAGCGCGGCGAAGTGGTCTCCCTGTTAGGCCCCTCCGGCAGCGGTAAAACCACCCTTCTCCGCGCCGTCGCGGGTCTGGAAAAACCGACCCAGGGGTCGATTGTGATTGGCAACAATAAAGTTTACGACGGTACGCCGCGCAGCGAGGTCCCGGCGGAAGAGCGTAACCTGGGGCTGGTATTCCAGTCATACGCCCTGTGGCCGCACAAAACCGTGTTTGAGAACGTGGCCTATCCGCTCAAGCTGCGCAAAGTCCCGGCCAAAGAGATCCAGCAGCGCGTGCAGGACGTGCTGGACCAGCTGGGTCTGGGCCATCTTGGCAAACGTCACCCGCATCAGCTCTCCGGTGGGCAGCAGCAGCGCGTGGCGATTGGCCGGGCGCTGGTCTACAACCCGCCGGTGATTTTGCTGGACGAGCCGCTTTCCAACCTCGACGCCAAGCTGCGCGAAGAGGCCCGCGTGTTCCTGCGCGAGCTGATTATCAAGCTCGGGCTATCGGCGCTGATGGTGACGCACGACCAGAACGAAGCGATGTCCATTTCCGACCGCATCCTGCTGCTGAACAACGGCAAGATCGAACAGCAAGGCACGCCGCAGGAGATGTACGGCTCGCCGAAGACGCTGTTTACCGCCGAGTTTATGGGCAGCAACAATCGCCTGCACGGCAAGGTCACCGACGTGCGCGACGGCAGAGCGCGCATCGAAGGAAAAGGCTGGGTGCTGTGGGGCCAGGCGGGCGAAGGGGTACAGAGCGGTAATGACGCCACGGCGGTGATCCGCGTCGAGCGCGTGGCGGTGGTCGAGGGGCCAGGGGAAAATCAGCTTGAGCTACCGCTGCTCACCAGCATGTACCTCGGCGACCGCTGGGAGTACCTGTTCCGCACGGTGGGGGATGATTTTGTGATCCGCGCGTATGGGCATGAGGTTCGGGATCCGCAGCACTGCCATCTTTCGCTGCCGGAGAAGCATGTTTGGGTGTTCCCGAAAGGGTGATGAGTCAATAATTAATCTGCCATGGCCCGGTAGCGATTCGCTTACCGGGTCTACAAAACAAAGAAATGCACAGATGCCAGGATTGGTGGCGCTAGCGATTATTGTTAAGGCATTCCGACTTAAATATTTACCTGCCCCTTCTTTCCATCCCTACGCATAACGGGTTAAGGCTCCATATCAAAATGTTATTACAGAGCATATAAAGAAAATTTATGCATCATATCCAGCATTTTAGAAAATTAATTGAACATGCTCCGTCAGCCCAACAAGATCTTCATAGGCGATTGGGCCAAAATCAGGATAATGGTTTTCAATATACTCGTTAACATCTTCCATACCTTCACTGACTCTGAGATTATTAACAAACCATCTGTTCCCGGACTGTTTTCCCAGATCGCTTTGATAATGTTTTCGCTCTCCGGTAAATCACCGCACACAATATCCTGTAATCCAGACTAAACCTGCTCCGGCGAAAGATTGCTGTCCTCTGCATACTGTGCATAGGACTGTACCAACTGGCAGTTATACATCATCCCTTTTGGCAAATCGAACCCATCACTCAGAGAGTTATTCTCCACAACAACTCGATCCGACGCACATTGCTCTGATAATGTCTTATCCCTTTTCTTTTAGTGGCTTATTGACCCTGTTGTATTTTATGCCCAAGCTTTTTTCGCTGTTAAGCATTTTGGAGCCACAGACGCTACCGCCGCGCAGTGACGCTCAGGTCTGCCACGCATTTATCATATAAATAGCACGCAGAAGAGCTCCCAACGAACATAACACGGTGTAACCTACTGATATCATTTAATATCCTGCCAAAATAAATTCATATATTATCGAATAATATCGCTATACCTCAAATTCATGTATCAACGATTTGATTCATGCCATTTTTTTAGAGTTTTATAAAAATTAATAACACTATCTAAATCAGTGTTCCACTCTGAAATTTTAACTCCATCTTCATTATGTGTTTTGCGCGAATCAGTAAATTTATTTATCATTTCAGGATTGAATCCCGGACACTCATCCAAAAATAAAATTTTATTTTGAACAAAAACATCATTACCCGAGAAATATAAAACCCAAGTAAATATAAAGTTCGCATCATCAGGCTCATACATTGAAACAACCAATGCAGCATGCTTTTTATTTGTCAATCCTTCTTTAAGAGAGTTTAGCCAGCTAACTTTGTAATTATCTATATTCCAGTAAGATAGTGGAATATTTATTACCTCTGAAAAACCACCAATAATTACCGATGATGGCAAGAAACATTCACCTTCATTATTCACTGGTTTATCCTCAGGGAAAATGCCAAACATATGTTAGTCCTTAATCCTGTTCAAGTTACTGTCATAAGTTCCTATTCTGTTGCCTTTACGATCAAACATTTTCCAACCATTTGTAACATTATGACTATCAATATCGGGAGTAATATATTTTTTACCATCAGAATAAACCGGCTGCCCATGAGAATTAAATGGTGCTTTCTGTGGTGGGATTCTGGTATCGAATCCTAATTTTTTAGCTGCTTCTTCAGCCTCTTTACCCTTAAGGGCCAGATAAGCTAAATCATCCTTATTCGGCCCTTCTGGAATCGGTGTAACCGTAGTATTGCCGCCAGTATCCGGATTTCCATCATTCTTACCTGTATTGGTTGCCCCCTGACCCGAGGACTTATTATTCCCTGTATTTGAAGGCACATTTCCAGTTACAGTCTGGTCTCCACCAGTGTTTGATGGTCCCGGGTTGATGACCTGCGTACCACCAGTACTGGTGATCGTCTTACCTGTCAGGGACTCATAGGCCGCTTTCTGAGCATCATTTAACTGACTGAGCTGGGAAGGATCATTGAGCGAGGCCACATAGATCAGATGCAACTGCTCATCTTGTGACAATGTATCCATTGCTGATGTGGATGCACCAATGCCCAGTAAAGCACCCAGACCACTGGCAACCAGGCGATCACGGCAAGCAGAAATTTTCAGACATCCCTGTGCAGCCAGTTTACCGCCCTGTATAACGACACCCAGCGAGTTATTCTCAACCTCCACCTTCGCCGTTTCCGACGCCGTCGCCGCCATGGAGACACTACCATCCGTCACTGCTGCGCCCGCCAGACCACCTGCGATACTCACGAGGCTACTGACCAGCCGTTTCTCCTCTGCCGTCAGGTCACTGGATTTTTTATCTCCATACAGCGCGCTGACCAGATGGTCAGTCATCGCCGAGGCCGTAATGGCCCCTATGGCACCAGCCTTCAGGCCATCCGCACTGCTCCCGCCACTCAGCTGCGTCAGCGCCGCAGCCACAATACCGTGCAGCGCGGCACGGGCTGTCGGATCTTTCTGCTCCTTGACCAGGGTCGCCAGCAGAGGGGCCGCCCCCGCTGCCGCACCTGCCTTCAGGTTACCGCCAAGCGCACCTGCCAGTAATCCCGCCGCTGCGCTGCCCTTAGTCCAGAAGGCACTCCCCGGACCGTACTCGGTATTCTGATATCCGGGCTGCGTCTTCAGGAACGCTTCCTGCTCCTGCGGCGTATCGCCCTGCAGTTTTCCTTCTGACGCCAGCTTCGCGCCCAGCGCCGCATTGGGGGTAAACTTAACGGCTGATTAAACGATCCCGGCACAGTGGCCGGGATCTGTGTCATTTAGACAGTGGTTCAAGGCGAAGAAGATGAGACTTTGCCTTCTCTATAAGCTGTAAAAACTCATCGCATTGAAATTCAAGAATATTACTTTCATCTGGATAAATAATAATATTCACTGATTTCCTGTCTTCTGATAGTGAGATTTCACCCCACTGGACTCGATTAAAAGACAATTCAGCATAAAGATCTTCCCGATCAACTGAACTACCTACGCTATATTCCAACATATGAGACCTCTATTTAGTTGGTGGTTCACGGAAGCCAATTAATCTTGAACCATCAGAATTAAATCGTAATGCTCGTCCATCAGGAGCTGTAGCTTCAACAACAGTAATCCTTTGTTTATTTTCAAAAACCACTCGGGATTCAATCTTAGTATTTGGATTGTTTAATATTTCGTTAACTATATTCTGAGCTTCCTGATTAAGAACTGACGCTTTTTGACTGGAATAAGAATATGCGGAACCTTCTCTTCCGCCATGCTTTTGTAGTGCTCGTCCGGCATCAGTCAATCCATTTCTGTTAGATGCTGAAGCGGCCTCATTAAGGCGATCTTTTGATGGGGCAGTAGAAGCCCTGTTATTCCGAGCATTCTCCTCATCCTGCGGCTCCCAGCCCCCCGGCGTGCCTGATCCCGCTCCCCCCAGTTCTGCCTTTTCTTCATCCGTCCAATTTGCGCCAGTATTTGGCTGTTCTTTATCATTAGTCAGCGCTTCACCGATTGCTACACCTGCACCAGTGGCGGCAGCAGTCCCGCCTCCTGGCCCAAACCCACCACCTTCCAGCAATGGATTTCTGCATGCCCACGGCTCCTGTGCACACATTGCGCTGTTCAGCGTGTTATTCTCAACAACAACTCTTTCCTGTGCATTCCGGCAGGAACAACACATTTTTCCCTGTTCAGTCAGTGACTTACAGGGTGTTTTTGCTAAGGTACATCTGCTGCTGCAACTTTTTTCGCTGTTAAGCGTTTCAAGGGGTTAAAGGCTGATAAAACGATCCCAGCCATTGAGCTGGGATCGTTTTATCAGTTACTGTTTGTTAAATGCTCGTTTCGCCTCATTTAAATTCGAAGAGTTTGCCCCGCCAGAAAAATCTGGATCAGCCGATTGTACAGGGTCATCTTCCCACCCACATACAGGGCAAATTTCATAACAACCCAGCTCATCAATTGTTTTATTTCCACAGCATGGACAAGGATAAGAGCCATTATTCATCATTGTTTTTTCCAATATTCGAGACCTTTCTCTGGTTTAAACATTGTACGCGGTACACCATTTATATCTTTTGAAGCAAAGACATTAGTCGCAGGATTGTAATACAGCGTGTCTCCGTTAGGGCGAGTTTTAGTTAAGGTACCTTGCGGTGGGGTTGTCATAAAATTATGGGCAGCATCAACATATTGCTTAGCATTCTGATACTCAGGAAATTCTTTCCCATGTTTTGTCCAGTGTCCATAGGCATTACCCACAGGTTTTGCTTTCTTGGTTTCTGTCCAAATCAGAGTATCTTTAGATTTACCACCAATCGGAACAGCCCCAATCCCAAGACCAGCAGTTCCAGGAAGCGGCTTACCATCTTCGTCAAACAACACCCCAGGCCTGGCAATGTTGTAGACTTTTGGGAGGCGGGCGCCGTGCTCTTTCTCAAGCTCTTCCTCATCATGGCCAGGACTCAGCGTGTTATTCTCAACCTCCACCTTCGCCGTTTCCGACGCCGTCGCCGCCATGGAGACACTGCCATCCGTCACTGCTGCGCCCGCCAGACCACCTGCGATACTCACGAGGCTACTGACCAGCCGTTTCTCCTCTGCCGTCAGGTCACTGGATTTTTTATCGCCATACAGCGCGCTGACCAGATGGTCAGTCATCGCCGAGGCCGTAATGGCCCCTATGCACCAGCCTTCAGGCCATCCGCACTGCTCCCGCCACTCAGCTGCGTCAGCGCCGCAGCCACAATACCGTGCAGCGCGGCACGGGCTGTCGGATCTTTCTGCTCCTTGACCAGGGTCGCCAGCAGAGGGGCCGCCCCCGCTGCCGCACCTGCCTTCAGGTTACCGCCAAGCGCACCTGCCAGTAATCCCGCCGCTGCGCTGCCCTTAGTCCAGAAGGCACTCCCCGGACCGTACTCGGTATTCTGATATCCGGGCTGCGTCTTCAGGAACGCTTCCTGCTCCTGCGGCGTATCGCCCTGCAGTTTTCCTTCTGACGCCAGCTTCGCGCCCAGCACCGCATTGGATTCCCGCGCTTTCTGCTCCGCATACTTGCCGTAAGCATCCAGCGCAGAGGTGGCCAGCGCCGCGCCTTCGCTCTGGACCGCCAGGTTATCCCTGACCTTCTGCACATCACCGTTCACGTCCACGCCGTGGTGGGCGTCAGCCGTATCACGGTTCAGGTCAGCAATATCCTGTTTCTGTCCCGCCGGGTTGCGAATGACAATGCTACCGCCACTCACCGCTGATGAGGTCGTCCCGGTATGGCTCTCTTCTGACTGGCCTGTACCGATGGCCGGTGCCAGGTTGCGGTTTTCACCGTTTCCGCTGCCGCCCGCGCTGCCGGAAAGCGCCACCGTGTAGCCGTTGCCGCTGGTCTGGCTCTCGTTGTGGAGATTACTGAAACCCAGCGTACCGGTGTCGAGGCTATTTTTATCTGCAGACGCCGTGGATGCAATCACCGCGCCGTCAAGCTGGGTATGATTTCCGGTGGTGACGGCAAAGCCGCCCTTGCCTGCGAATATCCCGCTCTGTTCAGCGACGCTCTTACCATTCTGGGTGATATTCTCACCGATGCACTGACGCTACCGGAAAAGGCACCATAACACAGTGGCGGTATGCACAGACTGAGGGACGCGCCTGACGAAGACTGCTTGCTGTCATAACTGGCTGTATCCTGCACGCTGCTGATGGTGAGATCGCGTCCGCTGTTCACCGTAAGCTGTTCATCAGCATGGACAACGCTGTTCGTATTGCGCTGTGACTGGCTGTTTTCCTTACCCTTATACTGTGACGCTCCCAGCTCCACCGAGATGCCGTTTTGTGCACCAATCAGGCTCACACCGACACCAACGCTGAACTGGCTAACGCTGTTTTTACTCTCAGAGAGGGTTGTGTTCTGGGAGGCAGACAACAGAATATCGCGCCCCGCATCCAGCGCCACGTGTTTACCCGCGATCTGTACCCCCATACCGGCAATGTCATTTCCGGCACGGACAGAGACATTCTCACCGGCATTAATGGTGGTGCCCTGCGTGTCGGTACTGTTGTAACGACTGTCCTGAGAGGACGTCTCCGCCGTTAAAGACACTTTAGCCTTGACGAGCGACGAGTCCGACATAGCGCCCTGCGCTGCGGGCAGCCGTCTCTGCGGCTTTAGCAGCCTCAACAGCCCAGCCGCCAGCAGATGCCGTCACACCATACTGGGCGCTGCTGCTGTGGTTTTCACCGTCGCGGGTATCCCGGCTCACTCCCATGAGGTCATTTTCGCCACTGAGTGAGACCGATTTACCGGCACGGATATCCGTACCTGACAGGGAGAGATCGTTACCGGCCTGCGCGACAAGGGTCTGCCGGGTTTTTGGGGAGATTAAGGTCGCACCGGAAAGGGTAATGGTATGAATGGTGAAACAGGGTCCGGAGCCGGAAACAGGCAGCGGTCTGGCGGGCGCAGGGCGAGGAATACTCCGCTCCAGCTCTTCACGCTGTTGCTGGTTCTTTAATAACAGTTCCTCCTGCTGCTGACGCACTGTGTCCCGGTCAGCAGGAGTAAGGGGGCTGCATGGCTCAGAGAGCAAAAAATAACGAGCAAAAAAAAACGGTTTTGCTGTAATAGCGCATATTAAAGGATAATAGTTTTTGTTTTCCTCAGTATGCCAGCTCTGGCGCAATAGGGAATAGTCTCAAAAAGAGGGCTACTATAATTGGTAGTAATATTTGCGTTAAGTTTCAAAAAACCGTTATGACGAAGTGCGTCATATCGGAATTTTTTATTATTGCCTGATTGTTTCTTCTTTTAAAAATTTTAACCACCCCTTCCAATAGTTAGTTATAAACATCAGCTAGCAGCGCAGATTAAATTATCCGTTGCATTCATCGTGCTGCAAATTCTGATGACACCTGATAACTCAGTGCTGAATATGGAGGCATGCGTGATAACTTCGTTGAAGCGATCAAACAATAGCATGACGATACCTGGATGGAAAGGGATGGGCTGGTTAAAAAATAGACAGAGGAGGATCACATCAAGAAATTCTGGAGCGGGCGAAGGGAATCGAAGCATCGAAGACAATCACTCACTAACCATTTGTTTCATAAAGAATCATGAATCCTTTTGGTTACAGTAATGGTTACACATTGAGTGATCTCTGGTCAAGGCTGAATGAACGTAATGTTCCCCTCGGAGGAATAGAACCAAGCTGAGAAGTGCTGTAATGCCCTAATGTTTAAACTTCAAGAGATGGCAGCCCCCACTGCTCAGTGGTACAACTTTGAGAGGGCTACAGGGGGGAAGTCGTTAAACTTTATATATTAGATACCTGCGGAGATTTTTGTGAGGAATTTTAAGCACAAGAACCATCTGCTAGCGCCACCAGCCCCCACCGACCGCAAAGTGAAGACCAGTTAGCACCAAAGCAATGGTGATTGCGGCAGTAAAGAGAACACCACAAACCGACGATAATCTATTGAAGACAATGCGGTACACGATACCCAACAAGAACAAAACCCCGGAGGCCCACCAAAAGGCGCTCACTGCTCTAGCAAGCGTCCGATATGTTGACCACTGCACCCCACCATAAATGTAACCAGCCATGCAACCAGCAGCCAGTAATAATAAAGCCATCCCAACAAATGACCCGATACCTTTCAACATGTTGATATTCCTTTAAATAACCATAAAGCGGAGTCTAAAGGATAACCCGGATGCGGGCATACTGCTGATCGTTTGTCTCGATCGGTGAACTGAAATTGATCGCTGGTATCTATCACGATTGACACACGAGTCTTTCAGTCGAGGGAGAGCAACGCATAATCAATTTTTGAAGTCGGGTAGTACAATCCTTTTCTGCCTGCGATATGAACACACCTCAAGTCGGTGCTAGACTAACTCTTGCCGCTGAACAAGCGGAACACTGTAATCGGGACGGATACTTCTGGAGCCAGGCATAGCTCGCATCTCTTGCAGGAAGTGCCATATATTAAAATCCTTATTCGGGAACGTATCATAATGAAACACATCCCAGCCAAGCAAAGCTGCCATTCGTTCAAAGGCCAGCTCTTTAGCCACTGACAGCTCCAAGCGTGGATTGAGGTACTTCAAGTATCCAGAGTTAACAGCCCCGGTCAGAATGTCTACAACCTGTAATCCAAGATGATGCTTGGAATCGTGCATCGTCACAGACTTAACCAGCTTATTCATTCCTGCCCTAGCCAGCATGTTGTTAGCAACAATGCCTGTCACCTCATCGTTCTTTTTGTACTTATCAATCTTCTGATCAATTATGACCTCTACTTCGTTCTTAATCTGCTTCGCAACGTTTTTAACGAGCAATGTGTACGTTTGGTAAAAAGCCAGCTCCCTGTCCGTCTGCCAGTTGTTGTACATATTCTTCACAACAATAATCGAATGGAAACAACATGAGTTTTTTAGCACCATTGCCAGCAGCTCAAT
>NZ_CAMFKT010000015.1:0-130547 GCF_945957325.1 Enterobacter sp. PL1 | reverse complement strand
CCGACCGCGTTGTCTGTGAAGTGATTCACATCCGCCGTGTCGATGGAGGCGCATTATAGGGAGTTCGCGAACGACCGCAACCGAAAAGTTGCAAAAAAATGACTGACTGCTGCATTCCCCAGCAAAACCCCGCCTTATACCCATTTATGCACAAAGTTATCCACAATTCTGCACGAATCCCAATGCGATCCCACGAACTGAGCGGGAAGATCAACTATACTGGCGGCAAATACTCTTCTCTGTGCAGGCCGCTTCATGACCACACAACGCCTCACCCGTGACTGGCGTCTCCCTACCGCTGGGTTGATGCTGCTGGCAATTCTCTTTGCCGGTTTTACCCTGCATGCGCACTGGAACGCCTTTATCCAGTGGTGTCTCGCCACGCAAATTACCCTGCACCGCTATCTGGTGATGTACCTGCTGCAGCTAAATAACCACCAGTACAGCGGCGGATTATGGTTGTTAACGGGGGCTTTCCTTTATGGCGTACTCCACGCCATTGGCCCCGGGCACGGAAAATTCATTGTGACGACCTATCTGACTACCAATAAGGAAAGCGAGCTGGCCGCCCGGGTCGTCCCTTTACTGGGCAGCCTGATGCAGGGCGTCAGCGCCATTCTGTTTGTCTTTATCCTGGCGGTAGGGTTTAACCTCGCCTCAGGGGATATCAGTACCAGCCGCTGGTATGTGGAGAAGGTCAGCGCAGTGCTTATTGGCGCATTCGGCGCATTTGTCATTTACCAGGCGCTGAAGAGCCTGCGCCCGCGCAGGATGTCTGTCTCTGCCATTAAGCCGCTTCATCAGCACGACGAACACTGTGGCTGCGGTCATCACGGCGTAGGTGCAGACCTGACGCAGGGCGACTGGAAAACCCGTCTGGGCGTGATACTGGCGATTGGCGCACGCCCGTGCAGCGGGGCGATTATGATTCTGATGTTTTCGAACGCGCTGGGCATTGTTACCTGGGGGATGGCCGCAGTCATGACCATGTCGCTGGGAACCGCGCTTTCTATTATGGGGCTTTCACTGGCTGTACGTTACGCCCGCGAACGCACGGTGGCCTGGTTCGGAGAAAGCGCCTCGTTAAAATGGCTGGTGCCGACCGTCAAAATAGCCGGAGGGATAGTCCTGATCCTGTTCGCGACGGTGCTGTTCCTGACGGTGATCCCCATCAGCGCCAATGGTGACTACATCGCCGCAGGATGCTAATAAAAGAAAACCCGCCAGCGGCGGGTTTTTTGTTACTCGTTGATGCGTGGATGCTGATCCACCAGTCGGGAACGTTTTTTCTGCAGTTCTTCAATCTCGGCGTCAATATCCTCAATCTTCTGCTCTACATTATCGTAGTGCTCACGGAGGATCTCTTTCGCTTCCTGGATATCCGATGCCGCAGGCGTTGCGCCTTTCAGAGGGCGATTCGCCGTCTCCTTCATGGTAATACCGGTAATCAAACCAATCACCGCGATCACCATCAGGTAATAAGCAGGCATCATCAGGTTCTGCGTGCTCTCCACCAGCGAGGCGGCAAGCGTCGGGGTCAGACCGGCAATCAGCACCGAGATGTTGAAGGCCGCGGCCAGCGCGCTGTAGCGAATATGGGTCGGGAACATCGCGGGCAGCGTTGAGGCCATCACCCCGATAAAGCAGTTAAGGATCACCGCCAGCATCAGCAGACCGGCAAAAATCAGCCCCAGTACATTACTGTTGATCAGAATAAATGCCGGGATGGCGAGGGCAAACAGCGCAACGCTTCCCAGAATAATGAACGGTCGACGACCAAAGCGGTCACTCAACAGGCCCATAATCGGCTGCACAAACAGCATACCCACCATGATGGCGATAATGATCAGCACACCGTGATCTTCCGAGTAGTGCAGGTTATGCGACAGATAGCTCGGCATGTAGGTCAGCAGCATGTAATAGGTCACGTTGGTAGAGATCACCAGACCGATACAGACCAGCAGGCTTCGCCAGTGCTTGGTGGCAATCTCTTTGAACGATACCTTCGGACCGTCCTGCAGCCCTTCGCGGTCACCCTGCTCCAGCTTATCAACGTGCTGCTGGAACGCAGGCGTCTCTTCAAGCGCATGACGCAGGTAGAGGCCAATGATCCCCAGCGGCAGAGCCAGGAAGAACGGGATACGCCAGCCCCAGTCGAGGAAGTTCTCTTCCCCCACTACGGTTGAAATCAGGACCACCACACCCGCGCCCAGGACAAAACCGGCAATGGAGCCGAAGTCCAGCCAGCTTCCCATAAACCCGCGCTTACGGTCAGGAGAATACTCGGCAACGAAGATCGAGGCGCCAGTATATTCACCGCCCACGGAGAAGCCCTGTGCCATCTTACAGATCAGCAGCAGAATCGGTGCCCAAATGCCGATAGTGGCGTAAGACGGTATAAGGCCGATACAGAATGTACTGATCGACATAATGACGATGGTGATAGCCAGGATCTTCTGACGACCATATTTATCACCGAGCATACCGAAGAACAGACCACCCAGCGGGCGAATCAGGAAGGGAACGGAGAACGTACCCAGTGCCGCAATCATCTGCAGGCTGGGATCGGCCCCGGGGAAAAACACTTTACCTAACGCATAGGCCACAAAGCCGTAGACACCAAAATCGAACCATTCCATCGCATTACCGAGCGAGGCTGCGGTAATCGCTTTACGCAGTTTGGCGTCATCAATAATGGTGACGTCGCGAAGCGTGATGGGTTTAATCTTTTTCCTTCTCAGCATAGCTATCCTCGTTGACTCGGCCCTGTCTGTTTCACAGTCCAGTTTACGTTCTGTGAACCATGGGATCCGCTCCATGCGAATCGCCTTATTCAAGCGTAGCAGGTTTACTTACATTGACGTTTTACGTCGATACAACCGAACCTGTTGACGCCTGTCTGGGCAGTTAATGACCTTTTTACCCTACCAGCGTTTATATTTGTGATCAACTTCACACATATTTCAGCGTCAGGTCAACTCAGTCCAGTATTTGTCAATCAGTGCAAATAAGCCCTTTCTCATCCCCGCCTCATGAGCTCTCTCACGCACGTCATGAGTTCTTTCGCAACAAAAAACAAACCACGTTTACTCACATTCAATTTACATAAATTTTCTTCATCAGGAAGCCGCCGATAGTTTTACATTGAATATGTGACAAAGATAACTAAAACGGCGTTTTATTTTGATTGAATCAATATTCCAATGATCGCATGATAAATCCGAATACAGCATTTCATGTGTTTTCTAAGAAAATTAATCGAGAGAAAACATTTATTTTCCTGACAGGGTAATCGAGAAGCACCTCTCAAACACAAATGCCAATCAATTGAATTTATTGACTAATTTTTAACACCGAACGCCCGTCCTGCGGGGTCAGATGTGAGGATTGTCCATGAAGATTAAAGCCACGATAGAACGCATACCCGGCGGTATGATGCTGGTTCCGCTGGTGCTGGGCGCCATCCTGAATACCCTTGCCCCTGATACCGGGGCTTATTTTGGTGGTTTCACAAAAGGCATGATAACGGGCACGGTTCCAATTCTTGCCGTCTGGTTTTTTTGTATCGGTGCATCCATTAATTTGCGGGCGACCGGTACCGTATTACGGAAATCCGGCACGCTGGTAATAACCAAAATAGCGGTAGCATGGGCGGTGGCAATGATATGCGCGATGTTCATCCCGGAGAATGGAATTCAGACCGGGTTCTTCGCGGGGTTATCGGTGCTGGCGATTGTCTCCGCGATGGATATGACTAACGGCGGATTGTACGCCAGCCTGATGAACCAGTACGGGACGAAAGAAGAGTCCGGCGCATTTGTCTTGATGTCTCTCGAATCAGGCCCGCTGATGACGATGCTGATCCTGGGGTCCGCTGGCCTGGCCTCTTTTGAACCCCACCACTTTGTCGGCGCAATCCTGCCCTTCCTGATCGGCTTTGCCCTTGGCAACCTCGATCACGATCTGCGTGATTTCTTCAGCAAAGCCACGCCGGTGCTGATCCCGTTCTTCGGCTTTGCGCTGGGGAACACCATCAACCTGAAGGTTATCCTTGATACCGGCCTGCTGGGTATTGTGCTGGGTGTCGCCGTAATCGTCATTACCGGTATTCCGCTGATCGTTGCCGACCGCGTGATCGGGGGAGGAAACGGCACGGCGGGCGTCGCCGCCTCTTCAGCCGCAGGCGCTGCCGTCGCCAACCCGGTGATAATTGCCCAGATTAACCCGGCCTTCGAACCGGTAGCCGCTTCAGCGACGGCGCTGGTTGCCGCCAGCGTGATTGTCACTGCGCTACTGGTGCCGATCATCACGGCGCTATATGCGAAACGCTACGCCAATGCTCCCGAGCAGAATATCGAACGAAAAGCGGTCGAACTCCGCCATTAACACACCGTACCAAACCCTCCCCTCTTCCCTGCGGGGAGAGGGTGAGGGGTAAGGGATTTACCCAAAAATCTCTTCCACCATCCCGTCCACCAGCCGTTTTGCCGAACAGAGCCTCGGCATCCCCAGTGCGACGGTCTGCCAGTTTTGCGTCACTGACCAGCTCACCGGATGCTTATCCGCCTGACACCAGTCCCCCAGCCAGCCCAGCATGTCTTTATGATCGATCGATCCGGGAGAAGCAGGCGCTGTCAGCCACTGGTGATAAAAATGGCGGGTCGTGGGTGAGGCATTAATGCCCTGCGCCAGATAGTTAGCCGCCATGCTGCGCAGGTTATCCTTAAGCATGGCCGCCACATCTTCTTTCGCGAGGCGGCATGCGTCGCCAAATGCTCCCCAGCGCAGTTCTTCCAGAACGATAAAACAGCGCCCGGCCAGCGACCAGCCATCATAATGTCCGGCCCGCCAGCGGGTAAAAATTTGCTCGCTGTGCTCACCTGCCTGCACCGTTAGCCCGCGCTGGGTCAGCGCCTTTTCTTTCCAGGCTGCGCGTTGGGTAAAATGAGACACGAGATCGGCGTACTGCTGCGTCAGTCCGGGAGACTGCAGGGTGCGTGGGTGAGTCTGCTGACGCAGCGCAATCAGCTTCTCTGCCATCAGCGTCAGCGCGAGATGGCCCGGATCAAGCATCCCGGCCAGCTTTTCCGCCAGCCCCAGGCGCAGCGCCGCATTTTCATTGAGCATCCCCGCCATCGCCCAGGGGCGTAGCCGGGTATGCGTCATGATTTCCTGCGTCAAACGCTCGCGAAACTGCAGCTGCTGTGGTCCCAGGCGAGGATGACGCGCCGCGTCTCCCCCCTGCACCAGATCGACCATAAATTTTGGATTAATACACTCCAGCGTTCGCCCGGGGCCGTCCAGTAGTGGTGTTGTCATGGTTGCTCTGCCGCGAATAGAGTTTGAATATCATCGCGTAACAGTCGGGTATCTTCCTGTATCCACGTCGCAGTAGTGATGCTTTGCTTCAACAACTGGCAGAGCGCTCGGGTTGAGTGCTCATTTTGCTGACGCACTGCGAGGCTATCACGCAAGCTTTCCTGTAACCCGGTCAGGCACAACGAAAATTCTGCAAAGAACGTCGCCATTCCTGCCGTAACAGAGACATCGACCTGCGCGGACAAAGCTTTACGTATTTGTTCTCAAAACTGATCAATATGTTGCTTAAATTTGTCATGTAGCTGCGCAATGTCGATAACATAGCGCGTGCGCGTTTCCACATACTCGTCCCAGCCCCAGCCAGGATTATTGAGCCAGCGAGAGACCGTTTCGCGCATGCTGCTCCCGCCGGAAGGCGGGGCGGCCTGGCTATCGTCCTGCGCAATCGCATCGTTAAACAGCGCTCGCGTATTGAAGTTAAGCTGGCTTGCCTGAAACGCCGGGAAGCTGATCCGCGCCCGAAAACCCGCATGGCTCAGATGCTCTTTAATACGCGTTTCGATGGGACGCATGGCTTCGTTAAGAGAACGCGCCAGCGTGGACTCCAGCTGATCGAAGCGTAACGCCAGCTCCCGGCCGATCTTCGTCTGGGCATCCAGCATCACCCGCTCGCAGGAGGCGCGTAATTTACTCAGCGCAATCTGCGCCTGCCCTTCATCGTCCAGCACCAGCTGCTTCACCCTCTCACCGCGAAGTTGCTGCCGTTCGGTGCCTGCCGAATCAAGAATCGGGAGCGTGCTGAACACCTGGTCAATCGCCTGGTGAAGCGCGGTTTTTTGGGATCCCATAAAGTCCGCGGTGGCGTTCAGCGCTTCCTCAACCTCATGTTTCACCTCATCGCTCACCACGCGCTGACGCGTCTGCAAAAGCGCCATGTCCTCTTCCAGACGTGCGATATTCAGCTCCAGCGCCTCAAAGGCCACCGTCAGCCCCTGATAGCGGAAATCGAGATACTCGCGGGCGTTTTGCGCGTAGTTAAGAAGCTTATGCGAGGCCGAACGCAGCGCGTAGAGCGAGGCATTGGCATAGGCGGCGTAAATCAGTTTCCGTATCGGTTGCTCGAAGAGCGAATCTTCCCAGAGCAAATCGGCAGAATGTCGGATATGGTCGATATCGTCCAGGTCCGCCGTACGCCAGCGACGTCCGAGTGCGGCTTCGGCAAAATCCTGCACCCAAGGTTGCTCCTGGTGATCCGGCAGTCGTCCATGCGAACTTAGCTCATAGCGCGCGCGGTTCGCCAGATACGCCCACATGGACGACACGGGGTAAATCTGGCCAGGCGAAATATTGCCTTTCATTAAGGTGCCGGAGATCATCGCCCGGATCTGTTCTTCATCATCGCTATTGCGATCTTTCTGATCGAATTTATTGACCAGCGCATACAGCGGCACCGATTTTCCCGCCGCGGAAATCGCCTGGCGGACTTCTTCATCAGAAATGGATTTAAGCTGGGTATAATCCATTACGGCCAGCACCGCCGATGCGCGGGACAACTGCTCGCTGAGCATTTTTTGCAGATGCGGCTGTCCGGCCTCGTTCGGCCCGGGCGTATCGAGCAGCGTCAGCTGCCCGAGGTGGGCATCCAGGCCCGCAAGATGCACGAACTCCACTTCAATTACCGGGATATGCTCAATAGCCGTATATTCAGAGAACGGAAACTCCACACCCAGCGCCTGGGAAAGTCTCACCAGATCGTTGAGGCTTTTCAGACAATGAAATATCGGCTGCGCGCCCAGGTGATGCTTCTCAAACGCTTCCCCTTTTTCAATGCGCTCCAGCAGCGTATTCATGTCTTTATCAATTTCCAGACGCTGAGCCAGCTTCCCGCGGTCGTAATCACAGAGCTGTTTCTGAAGCAGTTGGATCAATTCATCAATCGGGGAGGCATGAGAGAAATGCAGCACCGGTTCCTTCTGACCCGGCGTGTGGCGAATCAACGTCGGAAGCGCCGTCATTGGACGATTGCGGTTCGGCAACACTTCGGTACCCACAATCGCATTAATGGTGGTCGATTTCCCCGCTTTCATGGTGCCAACAATGGCCAGGACCATTTCCAGCCGGGTTATTTTGCGTAATTCATTATTCAGCATCGCCTGCTGGGCGTCGACACCGCGCGCGCTAAAATGCAAAGGTAAAACGTTGTTTGTTTCGCCAGTAATAGCAGCCTCTGTGCTCTCCAGCATCTCAGTGGGCATTGATTTCAACGTATCAAGATTTTGCAGGGCAAGCTGTAACAAACGCTCGGCTTCCTGGCTTAATTCAAAAATGGTCTGTGTGTGCATGATAAAAGCCTTTCCTTAACGCAAATTTATTACTTTTATTAAGCCACTGGTTTTTATTATGTTGTTCAGGCTTATATGATCACGTGTGGAAAACATGTTCGCCGAAATATAACTGATTGAAGATAATCAGGAATAATTCCCTATCCTTGCATGGCGTGTAGAACTCTTCTCCAGGCCTGATAGCCAAAAGAAAAAAGCGTAGCCCATTTTTAAGAAACTTCAGGATATATCACCATTATTTACCCACCTAAAAAGAGAGGTAATGCACCACTGCCATAAGATATGTATGGCAGCAAAGTCCGGAGATAAATAACAATGTGTCGCTTCACCTTATCCGAAATGGCAGAGCGTAGCAATTTGCTGCAATAAAATATTCGATATATTTATCGTCATTTCTTCCCACCGTGTTAATGGACATAAGCTTCGCGTAACTGACTGACAGAACGTGTCACTCCCGATACGCTTTTTGGCTTTTTTAATTCACAATATCACCGACAACGGTGTGGATTTGCGCTATACTTGCCGCCTTTTTCGGCACCCTGCCGTCATTTAGCTGGCACTTTCCAGCGCGTTTACACTTTTGAGGATACCGATATGTCTCTCCCACACTGCCCAAAATGCAATTCTGAATACACCTATGAAGATAATGGCATGTTCATCTGCCCGGAATGCGCTCATGAATGGAATGATGCCGAGCCGGCTCAGGATGCTGATGCGCTCATCGTAAAAGATGCGAACGGCAACCTGCTGGCGGACGGTGACAGCGTTACCGTCGTTAAGGACCTGAAGGTGAAAGGCAGTTCCTCTATGCTGAAGATCGGCACCAAAGTGAAGAATATCCGTCTGGTTGAAGGCGATCATAATATCGACTGCAAAATTGACGGCTTCGGTCCAATGAAACTGAAATCTGAGTTCGTGAAAAAGAACTGATTTTTCACCTGTACGCCCGGTAAGCGAAGCGCCACCGTGCGCTTTTGCCGGATGCGCTACGCTTATCCGGCCTACAAAAAAAGAACTAAACTTAACGGGCTTTTCTTACGTGAGGTAAAGATTATGCCGTTAAGTCCCTACATCTCTTTCGCCGGCAACTGCGCTGAGGCCACCGCCTTTTACCAGCAAGCCGTCGGCGCAGAACTTCTCTATAAAATTACCTTCGGCGAAATGCCAAAAAGCGATAACAGCGAAGAAGGCTGTCCGTCCGGTATGCAGTTTCCGGATTCGGCTATCGCCCACTCCAACGTCCGCATTGCGGGCAGCGATATCATGATGAGCGACGGGATGCCGCCTGGCAGCAACGCGCAGTACGCGGGCTTTACGCTGGTGCTCGACACCCAGGACGTCGATGAAGGCAAGCGCTGGTTCGACAACCTTGCCGATGGCGGGAATATCGAAATGGCCTGGCAGGAGACCTTCTGGGCGCACGGTTTCGGTAAAGTCACCGACCAATACGGCGTGCCGTGGATGATTAACGTCGTCAAGCAACAAACGTCGTAGGCAGGACACGCGCAGCGCATCCGCCCACAGCGCCGGTGGCGCTGCGCTGACCGGGCCTACGGTGATTGTCATCAAACTCCGCTCAACTCTTCAAACTCCCGCAACCTGCACTTAACCCAAATGTCACATTGATGCGCCAGCATGAGGCCACATTTATCGTGAGGCCCAGCACATGCAAACTGTCATCCGCGTCGAGAAACTGAGCAAGACCTTCAATCACAACAAGGCTCTGCATGCCGTTGATCTGACCGTCCGGCAGGGCGACATGGTGGCGCTTCTCGGGCCTTCTGGCTCGGGTAAATCCACCCTTCTGCGCCATTTGAGCGGGCTTATCACCGGCGATAAAACGCCGGAAAGCCACGTCGAGCTGCTGGGCAATACCGTGCAGCGCGCCGGGCGTCTGGCGAGCGATATCCGCAAGAGCCGCGCCCAGACGGGCTGCATCTTCCAGCAGTTCAACCTGGTAAACCGCCTGACGGTGCTGGAGAACGTGCTGATTGGCGCGCTCGGCAGCACCCCGTTCTGGCGCACCTGTCTGCGCTGGTTCACCCCTTCCCAGAAGCAGGAAGCCTTACAGGCGCTGACCCGCGTCGGTATGGCGCATTTCGCCCACCAGCGCGTCTCCACCCTGTCCGGTGGACAACAGCAGCGCGTGGCGATTGCGCGCGCGCTGATGCAAAAAGCGCAAATCATTCTTGCTGACGAACCCATCGCCTCGCTGGACCCGGAGTCCGCCCGCATCGTGATGGAGACCCTGCGCGACATTAACCAGAACGACGGCATTACCGTGGTGGTCACGCTGCATCAGGTGGATTACGCCCTGCGCTACTGCGAACGCATCGTCGCCCTGCGTCAGGGGCACGTGTTCTTTGATGGCGCGAGCCATCAGTTTGATAACGAACGTTTTGACCATCTCTACCGCAGCATTAACCGCGTCGAAGAGAACGCGCAGGCTGCTTAAATAAACCCGATCCGAGGAAAGTACATGAGCTACAAAGCCGTTGCCGCGCTGGCCTTTACCAGCATGTTCAGCCTCAGCACCCTGTTAAGCCCGGCGTATGCGGAAGAGCAGGAAAAAGCGCTGAACTTCGGCATTATTTCGACGGAATCACAGCAAAACCTGAAACCTCAGTGGGAACCGTTCCTGAAAGATATGGAAACCAAGCTGGGGATCAAAGTGAACGCCTTCTTCGCCCCGGACTACGCGGGCATCATCCAGGGGATGCGCTTTAATAAAGTGGACATCGCCTGGTACGGCAACCTCTCCGCCATGGAAGCGGTGGACCGCGCGAACGGCCAGGTCTTTGCCCAGACCGTCGCGGCAGATGGCTCCCCGGGCTACTGGAGCGTGCTGATTGTCAACAAAGACAGCCCGATCAACAACCTCAACGACATGCTCGCCAAACGTAAAGAGCTAACCTTCGGCAACGGCGATCCGAACTCTACCTCCGGCTACCTTGTCCCTGGCTACTACGTCTTCGCCAAAAACAACGCCTCCGCCAGCGACTTCAAGCGCACGGTAAACGCCAGCCATGAAACCAACGCTCTGGCCGTGGCCAACAAGCAGGTGGACGTTGCCACCAACAACACCGAGAACCTCGACAAGCTGAAGACGTCCGCCCCGGACAAGCTGAAAGAGCTGAAGGTTATCTGGAAATCCCCGCTGATCCCCGGCGACCCGATTGTGTGGCGTAAAAACCTGTCCGAAAGCACCAAGGACAAGGTGTACGACTTCTTTATGACCTACGGCAAAACGCCGGAAGAGAAAGCAGTTCTGGAACGTCTGGGCTGGGCACCGTTCCGCCCGTCAAGCGACCTGCAGCTGGTGCCGATTCGCCAGCTGGCGCTGTTTAAAGAGATGCAGGGCGTGAAGGACAACAAAGGCCTGAAGGACGAGGAGAAGACCAGCAAAGTGGCCGCGATTCAGGCTCAGCTTGAAGACCTCGACCGCCTGACCGCCGCGCTCGGCGCGATGACCAGCGTGAATAAAGCGGTGCAGTAACGCTTTTCGCCCGGTGGCGCTGCGCTTACCGGGCCTACATTTTGGATCGTAGGCCGGATAAGCGTAGCGCCATCCGGCACACAAAGACCTGCGGAGTAACACATGCAAACCATCACCCTCCCGCCGCCGAAGCGCAGCTGGTTCTCGCTCATAAGCTGGGCCATCCTGCTGTCGGTGCTGGTTATCTCCTGGAAGGGCGCGGAAATGGATCCGCTGCTGCTCTTCAAAGACGCGGGCAATATGGCGACCTTCGCCGCCGACTTCTTCCCGCCGGACTTCAGCCAGTGGCAGGACTACCTCAGTGAAATGGCGGTCACCCTGCAAATCGCCGTCTGGGGCACCGCGCTGGCCGTTATTCTCTCCATTCCGTTTGGCCTGATGAGCGCTGAAAACATCGTGCCGTGGTGGATATACCAGCCCATGCGCCGCCTGATGGACGCCTGTCGTGCGATCAACGAAATGGTCTTTGCGATGCTGTTCGTGGTCGCCGTCGGCCTCGGTCCGTTCGCGGGCGTCATGGCGCTGTTCATTCACACCACCGGCGTGCTCTCCAAGCTGCTTTCCGAGGCGGTCGAAGCCATCGAGCCCGGTCCGGTGGAAGGCATTCGCGCCACCGGCGCCAATAAAATCGAAGAGATCCTCTACGGCGTCCTGCCGCAGGTGATGCCGCTCCTGATCTCCTACTCCCTGTACCGCTTTGAGTCCAACGTCCGCTCCGCCACCGTCGTCGGCATGGTCGGCGCAGGCGGGATTGGCGTCACCCTGTGGGAAGCGATTCGCGGTTTCCAGTTCCAGCAAACCTGCGCCCTGATGGTGCTCATCATCGTCACCGTCAGCCTGCTGGATTTCCTCTCTCAACGTTTGCGTAAGCACTTCATCTGAGAAGCGAGGCTTTGTTTTCTATGCACTTATCCAGACATCCGACCAGTTTCCCCACCCGCTGGCAAGAGATCGCGGCAAAGCTCGAAGTGGAGCTGCGCACGCACTACCGCTGCGGAGACTACCTTCCTGCCGAGCAGCAGCTTGCCGACCGCTATGAGGTGAACCGACACACCCTGCGCCGCGCCATTGACCAGTTGGTCGAGCGCGGCTGGGTGCAGCGCCGTCAGGGCGTGGGCGTGCTGGTGCTGATGCGCCCGTTCGACTACCCGCTTAACGCCCAGGCGCGCTTTAGCCAGAACCTGCTGGATCAGGGCAGCCACCCGACCAGCGAAAAGCTGCTCTCGGTGCTACGTCCGGCCTCCAGCCACGTGGCGGACGCGCTGGGTATTCAGGAGGGCGACAACGTCATCCACCTGCGCACGCTGCGCCGGGTCAACGGCGTCGCGGTGTGCCAGATCGATCACTACTTCGCGGACCTCACCCTCTGGCCGGTGCTGCAGAATTTCTCCAGCGGATCGCTGCATGATTTTCTCCAGAATGCGACAGGCATTGCGCTGAAACGCACCCAGACGCGCATCAGCGCCCGCCGCGCGCAGGCGAAAGAGAGCAAGGTGCTGGAGATCCCCAATATGGCCCCGCTGCTTTGCGTGCGCACCCTCAACCACCGTGACGGCGAGATAGACGCGACGGAATACTCCGTCAGCCTGACCCGCGCCGACATGATCGAATTCACCATGGAGCACTGAATGCACTTCGACACCGCCACCCGACAGCGCTGGATGCGCGTGCTGGCCCACAGCCAGCCTGCTGCGCTCTCTGCCCGCATGAACGCCCTCAGCCTGGCTCCCGGGTACGACCTCCTCCGCGCGCCGGAGATCGGCCTCGTTCAGATCCAGGCGCGCATGGGCGGTACCGGCGAGCGCTTCTTCGCCGGGGACGCCACCCTCACCCGCGCAGCGATCCGCCTGCACAGCGGCACGCTGGGCTACGGCTACGTGCTGGGGCGTGACAAAGCCCACGCCGAGCGCTGCGCGGTCATCGATGCCCTTTTGCAGGAACCCCCGCATTTCCAGACGTTAATGGAAACCCTTATTGCCCCGCTGGAAGCCGACCGCGCCGCACGCCTTGCCGCGCGTCAGGCCGAAGTGAATACCAGCCGGGTCGACTTCTTTACCCTCGTTCGCGGAGACAACGCATGACGCTTCAACCCGCTTTTACCCTGGCCGTCCAGGATGCCCAACACAGTTTCCGTCGCCTGCTGAAGGCCATGAGCGAGCCGGGCGTGATTGTCTCGCTGCACCAGCTCTCTCAGGGCTGGCTGCCGCTGAACCTGGCGACAACCAGCGTGCTGCTCACCCTGGCCGACAACGATACCCCGGTATGGCTTTCGGGCGCGCTGTCGAACGATATCGCCAACCAGAACCTGCGTTTTCACACCGGCGCCCCGCTTGTTGAACAGCCGCAGCAGGCAATCTTTGCCGTGGCCGACGAACAAATCAGCCATGAACAGCTGAATGCCCTGAGCGAAGGCACCGCCGTCGCCCCGGAAACCAGCGCCACGCTGATTTTGCAGGTCGCCAGCCTGAGCGGCGGCCGCATGCTGCGCCTGACGGGCGCAGGCATCGCCGACGAACGCATGGTCGCGCCGCAGCTGCCAGAGTGCATCATTCACGAGCTGACCGAGCGCCCGCACCCGTTCCCGCTGGGCATTGACCTGATCCTGACCTGCGGCGAGCGCCTGCTGGCCATCCCGCGGACCACCCACGTGGAGGTGTGCTGATGTACGTTGCCGTCAAAGGGGGCGAGAAGGCCATCGCCGCCGCCCATGCGCTGCAGGCGCACAGACGACGGGGTGATGAACAGCTCCCCGAGCTGAGCGTCGCCCAGATTGAACAGCAGCTTAATCTCGCCGTCGATCGGGTGATGACCGAGGGCGGTATCGCCGACCGCGAGCTGGCGGCGCTGGCCCTCAAGCAGGCCAGCGGCGATAACGTGGAAGCCATCTTCCTGCTGCGCGCCTACCGCACCACGCTGGCGAAGCTGGCGGTCAGCGAACCCATCAACACGGCGGAGATGCGCCTGGAGCGTCGCATTTCTGCCGTTTATAAAGACATTCCCGGCGGCCAGCGGCTCGGCCCTACCTATGACTACACCCATCGCCTGCTGGATTTTACCCTGCTGGCGAACGGCGAGGCGCCACGACTCAGTACCTCTGACGCCGAACAGGAACCGTCTCCGCACGTCTTCAGCCTGCTGGCGAAACAGGGCCTTGCGAAGGCGGAAGAGGACTCCGGCGCGCAGCCGGATGACATCACCCGCACGCCGCCGGTTTACCCGTGCTCGCGTTCGTCCCGCCTGCAGCAACTGATGCGCGGCGACGAGGGCTATCTGCTGGCGCTGGCCTACTCCACCCAGCGTGGCTACGGGCGCAACCACCCGTTTGCCGCCGAAATTCGCAGCGGCTATATCGACGTCGAAATCGTGCCGGAAGAGCTGGGTTTTGCCGTAAACGTCGGCGCACTGCTGATGACCGAGTGTGAAATGGTGAACGGTTTTGTCGCGCCCGAAAATGAAGACCCGCACTTTACCCGCGGCTACGGGCTGGTGTTTGGCCTCGGCGAACGCAAGGCGATGGCCATGGCGCTGGTCGACCGCGCCCTGCAGGCACCGGACTACGGCGAGCACGTTGCTGGCCCGGCGCAGGACGAAGAGTTTGTGCTGGCCCACGCGGATAACGTCGAGGCCGCGGGCTTCGTCTCGCACCTCAAGCTGCCGCACTACGTCGATTTCCAGGCCGAACTGGAACTGCTGAAACGCCTGCAACGGGAGCGCAAACATGGCTAACTTAAGCGGCTACAACTTTGCCTATCTGGATGAGCAAACCAAACGCATGATCCGGCGCGCCATCTTAAAAGCGGTGGCGATTCCTGGCTATCAGGTGCCGTTCGGCGGCCGCGAAATGCCGATGCCCTACGGCTGGGGGACGGGCGGCATCCAGATTACCGCCAGCGTGATCGACGAGGCGGACGTGTTGAAAGTCATCGACCAGGGCGCGGACGACACCACCAACGCCGTATCGATCCGCACCTTCTTTCAGCGGGTAACGGGCGTCGCGACCACCGAAAAAACCGAAGACGCGACGCTGATCCAGACCCGCCACCGCATTCCGGAAACCCCGCTCACGGAAGATCAGATTTTGATTTTCCAGGTGCCGATCCCGGAGCCGCTGCGCTTTATCGAGCCGCGCGAAACCGAAACCCGCACCATGCACGCGCTGGAAGAGTACGGCGTGATGCAGGTGAAGCTGTATGAGGATATCGCCCGCTTCGGCCATATCGCCACCACCTACGCCTACCCGGTGAAGGTCAACGGGCGCTACGTCATGGACCCGTCGCCGATCCCGAAATTCGATAATCCGAAGATGGACATGATGCCCGCCCTGCAGCTGTTCGGTGCCGGACGTGAAAAACGCATCTACGCCGTACCGCCGTACACCCGTGTAGAGAGTCTCGATTTTGAAGATCACCCGTTTACGGTGCAGGAGTGGGACGAGCCGTGCGCCATCTGCGGATCCAAACACAGCTACCTGGACGAAGTGGTGCTGGACGACACGGGCAAACGGATGTTTGTCTGCTCCGACACCGATTTCTGCCGTCAACAGAGCGAGGCGAACGGCCAATGAAACCGCTGCTTTCGGTAAATAACCTGACCCACCTGTATGCGCCGGGCAAAGGCTTCAGCGACGTGTCGTTCGAGCTGTGGCCGGGCGAAGTGCTGGGCATTGTCGGCGAGTCCGGTTCCGGCAAAACCACTCTGCTGAAATCCATCTCCGCGCGCCTGACGCCGCAGAACGGCGACATTTTGTATGAGGGCGCCTCGCTCTACGGCATGAGCGAGGCCGAGCGTCGCCGCCTGCTGCGCACCGAGTGGGGCGTGGTGCACCAGCATCCGATGGACGGCCTGCGCCGTCAGGTCTCTGCCGGAGGCAATATCGGCGAACGCCTGATGGCCACCGGCGCGCGCCATTACGGCAACATCCGCGCCACGGCGCAGCACTGGCTGGAAGAAGTGGAAATCCCCGCCTCGCGTATCGACGACCTGCCGACAACCTTCTCCGGCGGCATGCAGCAGCGTTTACAGATTGCCCGCAATCTCGTCACCCATCCGAAGCTGGTGTTTATGGATGAACCCACCGGTGGGCTGGACGTCTCCGTGCAGGCGCGCCTGCTCGACCTGCTGCGCGGCCTGGTGGTAGAGCTGAACCTGGCAGTGGTGATTGTCACCCACGATTTGGGCGTCGCGCGCCTGCTGGCAGACCGCCTGCTGGTGATGAAGCAGGGTCAGGTGGTGGAAAGTGGGTTAACCGACCGCGTGCTCGACGATCCCCATCATCCGTACACCCAGCTTCTGGTGTCGTCCGTGTTGCAGAACTGAGGGGGCTGTTGCCGGGTGGCGCTGCGCTTACCCGGCCTACGAATAGCGCACCTGTGGGCCGGGTAAGGCGAAGCCGCCACCCGGCAAAACGAATCGCGAGGCCAACATGATCCACGTACAAAACGTAAGTAAGACCTTTGTGCTCCACCAGCAAAACGGCGTGCGCCTGCCGGTGCTGCAAAATGCCTCGCTGGAGGTTAATCGCGGCGAATGCGTGGTGCTGCACGGCCACTCCGGCAGCGGAAAATCGACCCTGCTGCGCTCCCTGTACGCCAACTATCTGCCCGACGAAGGCCATATTCATATTCGCCACGGCGATGAATGGATCGACCTGGTGCAGGCCCCGGCGCGTAAGGTGCTGGAGGTGCGCCGCTCGACGATCGGCTGGGTGAGCCAGTTTCTGCGGGTGATCCCGCGGATCTCCGCCCTGGACGTGGTGATGCAGCCCCTGCTGGATCTTGGCGTACCGCGCGAAACCTGTGCCGCCAAAGCCGCCAGCCTGCTGACGCGTCTGAACGTGCCCGAGCGCCTGTGGCACCTTGCCCCGTCGACCTTTTCCGGCGGCGAGCAGCAGCGCGTCAATATCGCCCGCGGCTTTATCGTCGACTATCCGATTTTACTTCTGGATGAACCTACCGCCTCGCTCGACGTTAAAAACAGCGCGGCAGTGGTTGAGCTGATCGAACAGGCCAAAGCGCGCGGGGCGGCGATCGTCGGGATCTTCCACGACGAGAACGTTCGCACCCGCGTCGCGGACAGGCTGCACCCAATGGGGACTCCCGCATGATTATCAATAACGTCAAGCTGGTACTGGACAATGAGGTGGTTGACGGCTCGATTGAGATCCAGGACGGAACAATCCGTGCATTTGCTGAAACCCAGAGCCGCTCGCCCGAGGCGATGGACGGCGACGGCGGCTGGCTGCTGCCGGGGCTGATCGAACTGCATACCGATAATCTGGACAAGTTCTTCACCCCCCGCCCGAAGGTGGACTGGCCCGCGCATTCAGCGATGAGCAGCCACGACGCGCTGATGGTCGCCAGCGGCATCACCACCGTACTGGACGCGGTGGCTATTGGCGACGTGCGCGACGGCGGCGACCGTCTGGAGAACCTGGAGAAGATGATCAATGCCGTCGAGGAGACGCAAAAGCGCGGCCTCAACCGCGCCGAGCACCGCCTGCACCTGCGCTGCGAGCTGCCGCACCACACCACCCTGCCGCTGTTTGAAAAGCTGGTCGGCCGCGAGCCGGTGTCGCTGGTCTCCCTGATGGACCACTCGCCGGGGCAGCGTCAGTTCGCCAACATTGAAAAGTATCGCGAATACTATCAGGGCAAATATTCTCTCAGCGACGCGGAGATGGCCCGTTACGAAGAAGAGCAGCTGGCGCTTGCGGCACGGTGGTCGCAGCCTAACCGTGTCCGAATTGCGGCGATGTGCCGGGACCGCAATATCGCGCTGGCCAGCCATGACGATGCCACGCACGATCATGTCCTTGAATCCCACCATCTTGGCAGCGTGATCGCCGAATTCCCCACCACGTTCGAGGCGGCTGAAGCCTCCCGCAAGCACGGCATGAACGTGCTGATGGGCGCACCGAACATCGTGCGCGGCGGCTCGCACTCCGGCAACGTTGCGGCAAGCAAGCTCGCGTCCCTCGGCCTGCTGGATATTCTCTCGTCCGACTACTACCCCGCCAGCCTGCTCGACGCGGCGTTCCGGGTGGCCGACGACGAGGGCAACCGCTTTACGCTGCCGCAGGCGATTCGCCTGGTGACGAAAAACCCGGCCTCGGCGCTTAACTTGCAGGATCGCGGCGAGATAGCCGAAGGCAAGCGGGCGGATCTGGTGCTGGCCCACCGCAGGGGCGAACACGTCCATATCGACCACGTCTGGCGTCAGGGAAAGAGGGTGTTCTGATGGGAAGACTTATCTGGTTAATGGGGCCGTCCGGCTCCGGTAAGGACAGCCTGCTGTCCGCCTTACGGCAGCAGGAGCATCCGCAGCTGCTGGTGGCGCACCGGTACATTACCCGCGCGGCAAATGCGGGGAGTGAAAACCATATCGCCCTGAGCGAGCAGGAGTTTTTTACCCGTGCCGGGCAAAATCTGCTGGCGCTGAGCTGGCACGCCAACGGCTATTACTATGGGATCGGCATCGAGACCGATCTGTGGCTGCATGCGGGGTTCGACGTGCTGGTCAACGGTTCACGGGCGCATCTTTCGCAAGCGCGCGCCCGCTATGGGGCGGCCCTGCTGCCGGTCTGCCTGCAGGTTTCACCGGACGTCCTGCGCAGCCGGTTGCAGAGCCGGGGTCGTGAATCCGCCCGTGAGATCGATCAGCGGCTTGCGCGTGCGGCGCGCTACACCCCGTCCGACTGCCATATCCTTAATAACGACGGAAGTTTGCTACAGTCAGTCGAGACCTTTTTATCGCTTATCCGTCAGAAGGAGAAACAGCATGCCTGACTGCACGCTTCGCCCCGCCACCGCCGACGATGCGCAAATCGTCTATGCGTTAATCTGCGAATTAAAGCAGGCCGAATTTGATCACCAGGCGTTTCACGCGGGCTATCTTGCCAATCTGCAGGATCACAACATGCGCTACCAGCTTGCCGAACTGGACGGGCAGGTCATCGGCATGATCGGCCTGCACATGCAGTTTCACCTCCACCACGCACGCTGGATCGGCGAGATCCAGGAGCTGGTGGTGATGCCGCAGGCGCGCGGGTTAAAGGTGGGCAGCCAGCTGCTGGCCTGGGCGGAAGGGGTGGCACGAGAGGCCGGTGCGGAGCTGACCGAACTCTCCACCAGTGTGAAGCGCACCGACGCCCACCGTTTTTACGTCCGTGAAGGATATACGCAGAGCCATTTCCGATTCACCAAACCGCTGTAGAGGTGCGTTATGAGTCTGACAATCACGTTAACAGGAACCGGAAGCGCGCAACTCGTGCCGGTCTTTGGCTGCGACTGCGCGGCGTGCCGCCGGGCGCGCCTGCAGGAGACCTATCGCCGTCGCCCCTGTAGCGCGGTGGTCAAATTCAACGATGCGGTGACCCTGCTGGATGCCGGTATTCCACACCTGATGGACGACTGGGCTGCAGGCAGCTTTCAGCAGTTTTTGCTGACCCATTACCATATGGATCACGTTCAGGGACTCTTCCCCCTGCGCTGGGGCGTGGGCGCGACGATTCCGGTTTACGGTCCGCCGGACGAAGCAGGATGCGACGACCTGTTTAAACATCCGGGGATTCTGGATTTCAGCCACACGGTCGACCCCTTTGTGATGTTTGAGCTTCAGGGTATGCGGGTTACGCCCCTGCCGCTCAACCATTCGAAACTGACCTTCGGGTATTTGCTGGAGTCAGCCCACAGCCGCGTGGCCTGGCTGTCCGACACCGCCGGGCTGCCGGAAAAAACGGTGAAGTTCCTGCTCAACAATCAGCCGCAGGCGATGATTATCGACTGCAGCCACGAACCGCGCGACGAGACGCCGCGAAACCATTGCGACTTAAATACCGTGATGGCGTTAAACGAAGTGATTGGCTGCCCGCAGGTGATCCTGACGCACATTAGCCATCAGTTTGACGTGTGGATGATGGATAACCCGCTGCCGTCCGGCATTGAAGCGGGGTATGACGGGATGGTGCTGGTTCTCGACTGAGTTTTGCCGGGTGGCGGCTGCGCCTTACCCGGCCTACGCGCCAGGGTTTTGCAGGCCTGCGTCAGCGAAGCGCCACCAGGCTTTAGCCTCGATCGTAATCGTCTTCTAACCTGCGCTCATCCTCTTCCAGACGGCGTCTGTCGTCATCCAGCTGGCGCTGACGCTCGTCTAAACGGCGGCGTCTGTCTTCAAGCTGCCGACGGCGATCGTCATACTGACGGCTATCCATGCGACGGTTATCGTCATAACGATCGTCATCATCGTTGCTGCGGCTGCTGCTGGGGTTATAGGCGTCGTTGATCGCCTGCTGAATGTTGCCAATGGCGTCATCAATCACATCGGCATGCGCCAGCTGGCTGGTGAGTGACAGCAGACCAAATAACAGAGCGGTAGAGTAACGTTTCATAATGCCAGACTCGCAGGTGAACTGGCCTTAAGGTAATGAACAGCAGGGTGTGGGGGTAGCGGAGGAATCTCAAATTCTGTCGCCCCCATAAGTCAGGCTTCAGGCATTTCCATCGAGCGGATAACAAAAAAGTCCTGCGAGATACCTGCGCCTTTGTCCACCGTTTGCAGGTCGTGTACAAACCATGCGTACATCTCGGGTGGGGCAGTGTCGATCGGGAACGGCTGGGGTTTACCGAGATTTGCCGCGTGGAAATAGTCGAGAAACCGCTTCGCGCGCCGCAACGCTGAGTCATACACCTCAGGTACAATTTCTCTGCGCCTGTCCGCCGGGTTTTGTTCCATACTGTTTCGCATTTTGATTGCTGCATCCTTCACGTCGTCGAGCCATCCCCAGTGCTGTTGTAACACGCTGAGTTCACTGGCGTACTCTCCGGCTCTGTTTTTCGCCTCCTGCGTAATGCCAGCAAACCCCGCAGATGCCCCAGCAGAGGCCAGCGTATCGCCGCGCTGCTTTTCATATTTCATGCATTCCGTGCGGTACTGATAGTATTGACGGCCCAGCCAGTCGATATAGCTGTCCAGATGACGGTTCTGGTTTGCCGTGTTTACTGACGTAAGCGGCAATGCGCTCTGGTACGCCTTTGCCCACTGAAGAACGGACTGATTTTTGACGTTGTCCTGGACGATGAAATAAGCAGCTACATCCGTATCTGTTTTATCAAGCATCTGAAAATAAGGGAAAGGCACGCCCGCCATGGTCGCCTCACGGTACATTCTGTGCAGCGCCACCCGGCAGAGTTCCGCACTCGGTTTCTGTTCGTCCGGTTTCAGACCCCCGCCGATATCCTCCGCGCACCCGGGATAGAGTTCTTCCTTATGCGCTGGATTACTGCCGGTGCGGTACAAGCAGCGCCAGACGCGGGTTTCATGGGCGGCAACCAGATGCAGGCTTTTCTTTACCGCTTCTGGCAGTGAGGTATCCTGGTCGATAGATTTATCCCCCAGTAATACGCTGATCCCTTTTACCGGACCGCCGAACGCAGAGATAAAGTAATCCACGCCGTTGTTGTTACTGGCAGATGTACGCCGCGAGCAGTCAAACAACCCGGTAAAGACAATATCGACCGGTATGCCCTGGTAAGTGTATTTATCGCCCTGTTTCTTACAGATATCTTTCAGCAGACTGTCCAGGAATTTACGTGCCAGGGTAGCGCCGAGATCAAAACCGAACAGTGAAACAGAGATGAGCCTGATGGGAACCGGGCTTTTTTTAATAGCTTCTTTGTAGCCTTCTTGAAACGTTAGCTTTGTGGAGGTGATACGGGTATCGACGCCTGTTACCAGCATATCGGCTACCGTAGGATTATCACGCAGCCAGGGCGTTGATTCGATACTAACTTTTTTAACAGCATTTTTAGCCGTATCAAAGGCCAGGTTTTTCCATTCCGTCGGGTTAAGAAGTTTCTTTCCCTGATTTTTTAAAACCTCGTACCAGTTGTCGCCTTTTATAAAATCCATACCCGCTTCTTTGGCCATTTCACCGGGCTGGCCTGTTATATCATCCGTTATGCTGCCCAGACCGCTGTCCATGATGGTATGAAGTTTTTCGGCGATAGTTTCCCTAAAAGGGGTCCCTAATCCTGAAATATAAAATGCATCATAACTTTCTCGAGGAGTGTTTTGCTGTATGCTTGGGAATGCTCTATACAAGCGAGCAATATTGCTGAGGCGATGTTCTGGTGTATCCTTTTCTATATTGCGATGAATCCCATCAAAAAAGAAGCCCGCATGCCATATCCGTGAACAGTTACCTAAATCAGCATCTTCCGCCTGCTGGGCCCGGTTTGCCGCGGCGATGAGACTTTCGATATCCATATGTTATTTTCCTTTTTTTAATTCTGTAGTTTGGTCATTAATATCGTGAGAGTCCGGATGATTAAATCCAGTGCTCCACCATAAATAGACTTTGTCACCCGGCAGGAAATAGGTATGGAGATAGTTTTCGCCCCACTCACGTTTTGGCAAAAGAGTTGTTAGCTTGCGAGTCTCTTTACGAAGCCCTGCATTGTATTGGGCTCTTGTGGTACTGAGCGTCCAGATAATTTCTGCCTTATCCCCGCTGATGCTTCCGCAGCAAGTTGATTTACCAGGACCGGTCCCGTACGGATTGCTTTTATCACGCGCGAACGCATTCCCCCCTGCCATGCCATTCACGCTAAACTCTAAAATGGGCCTGTCGAGTTCGCTGTGAATAATCAGCGTCACTGGCCCTGACGGCGGCCCCCAGATAGCAGCCCACACCGCCCAGCCAAGGTAAATCACCACCGGCAATAACAACACACCCCAGAGCCATTTTACCCAGCGGGCATAACCCCGGTTCACCGCACCGTCTACTTTGTCGAACGATTTAAAAAATCCCATTGTTTATTTTCATCCCTGAGAGTGAACATAGTTGGTTAAGACATATTCTAACGATACCTTTCCCTGGGTAACTTTATCTAATGCAGGTTGTATATCGACTGACTCCAGCATTTGTTTACCGCCATTAAGGTAATAAAGGGCATACAGTTTTTGTTCGGTACCTGCTTTCATTTTCGCTGCGCTGGCTTTGTTAAGAGCTTTTTCAACCATGTCCCGTTGAACACAAGGTGGGAAATGCTGGCTGGACGGCATTTTTTGCCATGATGCTAATACTGCGGTTACCTCAGGTTTATCCATGAGGTATTGCCATTCTTTTTCATTCAATTGAATGGCGCAGTTTCTGGCATCGGTCACCAGGGAAGAGGGAATGTTTACAGGTTGCCATTCATTCTTTTTGGGTGACCACCATTGAGAAATCCCATTAAATAAAAAACGATGCCATTCTTGATCGTGGCATCCAGCCAGGAGGCTTATGACATTGTGCATATAAAAACGCACTACAGCCGCTTTTCCGTCAGGAGATATAATTGTGCAGGCAGCAGAAAGCTGAACGGCTAAAGCCCCACCTGAGCGTGAAGAAGCAATAACAGCAACCAACCCCGGTGTGGACTTGATACGAGTTTCTAACGCTTCTTTATCCCTTATCGCAAACAACCATGGGCCATAGTTTCTGGCTTCGACAAGCTGCGGATGAAGATACAGCGAATGCATAGCTGAAGCATGTTCGTTATAAAATGTCTGAAAAGCATCCGTTGTTTGCGCCCCGCCCTCCAGTAACAGAAACATACTTGCGTTATTCGATTCCGGTAACGTTTGGATCATCCTTGTGGCATCCATTTACTACACTCCCTGTACAATTGCGTCATTGCCTTTGATGGCGTTGAGGAGGCACTCGATGCAAATCTTTCCTTCAAGCGATGGATACTGACCGGGAAGAAGTGGAATAGGTAATGGCATGGTGGCCGGAGCCGCCGCCATCGTCCGCTTCACTTTGCGCAGATACATCGCCGTCGTGCCGTACTCGATCTTCCCCGCCTCCAGCCGCAGGTAACTGCCACCACCTATCAGCGTGATGCGTTTTTTACCGGCAAACGTGATATCACTCGCCGAGCTCATCGTCAGCTTTTTCTCTGCAAACAACCGCAGGCTGGCGTTCTGCGCCTGGACCTCCACCGGCCCTTCGCTGGCCTTCAGGCTCAGCTGGCCGGTTCGCGCGAACAGGCCGAGCTTTTCTCCCGCCAGGGCGGTCATGCTGCCCATGACGCCGGTGCTGATATCCCCTCCGGCGTTAAGGGCGACGTTTTTCGTGGCCGCCATCTGCAGATGTTCCCCGCTGGTCAGCGCCATCCCTTCCGGGGCCGACATCAGCAGCGCCTCGTTCAGCGGTTTCAGTCGCTGCTCAAACATCTGTATCTGGCTGTCAACGTCCGCCTTCAGGGCCTGCGCCTGTTCTGCCGCGATTTCCAGTTGCTGCAGCTGCTGGTTAAGCCGGTCGATTTCCTGCAGGGCGGCGCTCATATCAAGTGCGTCACCCTGCGCTTTCGCCTGCGCATCCGCGCTGACAAACAGTCCTTTACCGGCACGTATCGTGCCCCACTCATCGGTGCGCAGCTCTGAGCCTGTGCCGCGACGCTGCCCCTGGCTGTCCACCAAGTGCCCGCTGTTGAGCTGCGTTTTGCCGTACTCCGTGGCGAGCTTGATATGCTCCTCACCACGCCTGTCTTCCATCCGCAGCTTGTTGTTCGCCGGGGTGCGCAGCACGTTGCGCGTGTGGTTGTCGCGGGAGACAGGGTCCGGATGTTCAGAATCGTGCAGGGCATATGCGATATACGGCAGGTCAATATCACCGTTGCTGTACGCTATCGCCACTTCGGTCCCGTCGGTGAGCGGTGTGTGCCACCCCAGCGTGTCTCCGGCATAAGGCTTTGCCATCCGCAGCCACAGGTAGCCGTACCCGGGTTCTGTCCCTTCCCGGTCGAAGTCGAGCTTCACCCGGTAGCGCCCCTGTTCGTCAAGGTGAGCGTAAATATCGTTCTTTTCCCGGCTCTCAATACGGGCCGGAAGCGTGCCGTGGATTTCCGGACGCGGGATGTCCGCCGGGCGGAAGCAGTAACGCTCGGTGTAGGGCATGCCCCACACCGACACGTGCAGGCGGGAATCACGGGCTCCCCGGAAGGTCACGAGCGTGAGGACAACCCCCTCTTTCAGGGCCGTAATGACGTCGCCCTGCGGCTCCAGCACCTGCCCGGGCGTGAGATGGGCAGCATTGCTGAACAGGTGGATGCGGGCTGATTTGTTCAGTTCCCGCTCATGATGGATGCGGGCATAAAAGGCGCCGGATTCGGTTTCCGGCTCCGGGCTGGTGTCGTCACCTGCGTCACGGTAAGGCGCTGCGTAGCGGTAATACTCCCCGGTGGTGACCGCATCGTTACGCACGCTGACCGTCGCATCCATCGGCGTGGAGGCAGTCCGGTAGTTGTAATCCCGCGTGGCGACGGTGCCGGTGGCAACCCTGTGCCAGGTCCGCACATCCCAGACCGATTCTGCCGCGCCGTCAAACAGGCCCGATGGCTCGCTGTAAGGCAGGCGCACGTCAAACCGGTAGTTAAGCTGGCTGTCGGCAAATATGTACGTATCCAGACCGCGCACGTCGTCCATCTCCGTACGCCAGTAAATGCCCACCTCGGACAGAATGCGCCGGATAAACTCCAGGTCCGTTTCCCGCCACTGGGTGATAATTTCACGCGGCGGGTAGGTGCGCGCCAGCCTGAATTCAAAATCAGGTCCCTCCAGCCCGTGTCTGCGCAGCACCTGCTCCACCACCTCAGGAACGGACTGGTTCTGAAACACGGCGCACTGCCGGGTGTATCCCAGCAGCGCCAGGCGGGAACTGAGCGTAAGCCGGTAGTGAGACTGGTCTTTTGAGGTGGAGAGCCATTCCAGGCGGGTCACCCTGCCGTGAACACTTTTACCGCTTCGCATCCGGAAGGTGGCATATTTCATCAGCACCTGTTCCGGGGGGATGTTCGCCTGCGGCGTGGTGAACTCAATGTCCCATCTGAACGGCTCACTCAGGGCTTCCCTACCGCGAAAGCGCAAAACATCCGGCTTCACTGGACTGTCAAAAATATCCAGAAAGTAACGGGTCTGTCCGTCAAAAAGCGCCAGCCAGTTATCCATAACAAAGCCTTATTATTAGCATGGTTAAATCAGAATGGTTGCATGGAGAAACGGCGCTGTAAACGGTTGAAACACGTGTCAAATTCTGAAAATAAAGGGCAAATCTCAAATTACCATCACTCTCCGCAGCGCCTGCGCCAGCTGCACCCGCGTAAACGGCTTGCGCAGTAGCTGAACGTCCGGCAGCTGAGGATTATGCGTGGGCCGTAAATCCTGTCCGCTGATCAGCAGCACCGGAAGCTGCGGATAGTGGCTGCGCACATGGCTAATCACCTCGGCTCCGCTCAGGCTTCCCGGCAACATCAGGTCGCTGATAAACATGCCAATATCCGGCGACGCCGCCAGCATGTTCAGCGCCTGCTCGCCGTTTTCCGCTTCGAGCGTCAGGTAGCCAAGCTGGTGCAGCTGCTCGCACAGGGTCTGACGGACATCAGCTTCATCTTCCAGCACCAGTACCAGCCGCTCGCTATCGACGGAGGCGGTGGCAGAGAGCGTTTCATCTTCAGGAACTACGGGTAGCGTCGATCGCGGAAGGTGAAGCCGGACGGTCGTCCCCTGCCCCGGCGCGCTCTCGATCTCCACGCGGCCGCCGGACTGGCGGACAAAGCCGTACACCATCGACAGGCCTAACCCGCTCCCGCTCCCGGTCTGTTTGGTGGTGAAGAACGGCTCAAAGACGCGGGATTTCACCTCCTGAGACATCCCGCAGCCGCGGTCAATGACCTCCAGCGCCACCATATCCTGCCTGCGCCCGTCGCTGCGGGTGACGCGCTGATTCCAGGTGCGGATTTTTATCACCCCGCTTTGCCCTTCCATTGCATCGCGCGCGTTCATCACCAGATTAATGATGGCGTTTTCCAGCTGGCTAACGTCTATCCAGGCGGGCCATGCCGGGGATTGCGCTTCGATCTCCAGGGTCAGGGTGGCAGGGAGGGAGTGACGCAGCAGTTCCCGGAGGTTCTCCAGCAGCGGCTGCATCTCTACCGCATGCGGGGTCAGGGATTGCTTGCGGGAAAACGCCAGCAGGCGCTGGGTCAGCAAGGCGCCACGCTCGGCCGCCTTCAGCGCCCGGGTAATGCGCGGCGCGTCGTTTGATTCGGGGTCGGTCAGCTCAAGGCTGCCGATGATCACCGCCAGCAGGTTATTAAAATCATGCGCCAGCCCGCCCGTCAGCTGTCCGACGGCCTTCATTTTCTGGCTGTGCAGGAGCGCCTCTTCCAGCCCCTGACGCTCAATGCGGTCGATCTCCATCTGCGTGGTTTTTTCTTTCAGCAGACGCGTGGTGTGCTCAAGCGAGGCGGTGTTGCGGGCAAAAACGTTGAACGCGCGCGCCAGTTCACCCAGCTCATCACGCCGCTGCAGCGCGGGAACGGAAACATCCTGTTCGCCGTGCGCAAGGCGTGACATCGCCCGGGAAATGGCCGTCAGATTGGAGGCCAGATGGCGGTAGATATACCAGCAGGCACACCCGGTGATGATCAGCGCCAGCACGGCGAAAATGGTGATAAACACGCTGATGGATTGCAGTTCGTGATGGCTCTGGGCCGTGCGAAGCCGGGAGGCCTGCGCCACCTGCTCAACGTACTGATTAATATCGCTGTTGAGGATCGCCACCAGCGCCTTGATGTGGAACATGTACCAGCTTATCGTCAGATCGCTCTCCTCCAGCTGCTTCGACAGCGGGGCGAGCTGACCTAGCTCGGCATTAAAATCAGGCAGAACCGCCTTCACAACCGGCTGTGCGGCACTCCGGGGCAGCGTTGCGGCCACCGCGTCCAGTTGCTGAACGGTCGCACGCGGCGAAGGGGTATCGATGGCGGCGGCGATCAGCCGGTCCATCTCCATCAGCTGCTGCGCATCCGGTACGTTACTGTGATAGCGGCGGTTGATATCCTGCAGATGGCGCAGGTAGCTCTGGCTTTGGTACAGCGAGCTCAGCAGCGCGTTACGCTCCAGATGGCGTCGCTGTCCGCGCTCCAGCATCTCCGTCACGCTCTGCTGTAGCTCATTGCTTCGTTGAATAATACGCGCCACCAGGGCTGGCTCCTGCTGCGCCAGCGGCGCCTCCGCAAGCTGCTCCAGCGAGTGGCGCAGGGCCATTTGCGTCTGCTTCAGGCGCTCGGCTTCACCTTTGTACTCGAGCGCCCCGACCACCTGCGAGAGCCGCACCGCCGCCGTTGCCACGCTGGCGGTGTCGCGGGCCAGGTTCATGCTGCCGGTCATGTCGTCCAGCGTTTGCTGCTGGACCTGCTCCTGGATTTGGCTGGCGTGGCGGAAGCCGAGCACCGCCACGCCGCTCACCATCAGCGTCACGGCGACCACCAGCAGATTGAAAATCAGCAGGCGGCCTCGGGCGCTGGCGAAGAACGGGGGGCGTGATGGCATGGGGTTGGGCTCCTGTGCGGTTTGGTGCCCTCACCCTGGCCCTCTCCCACAGGGAGAGGGAAAAGGAAAATGTGATGGCGATTAGCTATTCATAACTATGACAAATATGAACAGCTTCTGACATTTTGCATTTACGCACCTGTGATGAAGTGCAGAAATCGGCATTCACAGGAGATCCGCCATGAGCAGAACCCCGGTATTAGAGATGCGCAGCATTGCCAAAACGTTTGGCAGTTTCCACGCGCTCAAGGGTGTGGATTTGACAGTCTTTGCCGGTGAGATCCACGCGCTGATGGGTGAAAACGGCGCAGGCAAAAGCACGCTGATGAAAATCCTTGCGGGCGCCTATACCGCCACCGGCGGCGAGATCCTGATCGACGGCCAGCCGTTTCACATTAAAGGGCCGAAGGATGCGCTGGCCGCAGGCATCACGCTGATTTACCAGGAGATGCAGCTCGCGCCCAATCTGACCGTAGCCGAAAATATCTTCCTCGGCAGCGAGCTGTCGCGCGGCGGGCTGGTCCAGCGCAAGGAGATGGCCGCCCAGGCGCAGGCGGTGATTGACCGCCTCGGCGCGCAGTTTAGCGCCACCGATCTGGTGATGAAGCTCACCATCGCCGAACAGCAGCAGGTGGAAATTGCTCGCGCGCTGCACCGCAACAGCCGCATTCTGGTGATGGATGAACCCACCGCCGCCCTCTCCTCCCGCGAAACCCATCGCCTGTTTGAACTGATTTTGCGCCTGCGCGATGAAGGGATGGCGATCATCTATATCAGCCACCGCATGGCGGAGGTCTATGAACTCTCTGACCGCGTCAGCGTTCTGCGCGACGGGCAGTACGTCGGGAGCCTGACGCGCGACAAGCTGAACGCGTCGGAACTGGTAAAGATGATGGTGGGCCGCCCGCTAAGCGACCTGTTCAACAAGGAGCGTGATATTCCCCTCGGCAGCCCGCGTCTCAACGTCCACCACCTCACCGACGGTAAAAAAGTACAGCCGTGCAGCCTGCAGGTGCGTTCCGGCGAAATCGTCGGGCTGGCGGGACTGGTCGGGGCCGGACGTTCCGAGCTGGCACAGCTTATCTTCGGCGTACGTAAAGCCACGGGCGGGATGATTGAGGTCGACGGCGAGCCGGTGGTGATCCACTCCCCGCGCGCGGCCATCGAAAACGGCATCGGTTTTCTCACCGAGAACCGCAAGGAGCAGGGGCTGTTTCTGGAGCTGGCGGCGCAGGAGAACATCACTATGGCGACGCTGGAGCGCGACGCCACCTTCGGCTGGCTGAACCGCAAAAAAGCCCAGTCCATTTCCGATGACGCCATTGCCCTGCTCAATATCCGCGTGCCCCATTCGCAGGTGCGCGCAGGCGGTCTTTCCGGCGGCAACCAGCAAAAACTGCTCATCTCCCGCTGGGTCGCCATCGGCCCGCGCATTCTGATTCTGGATGAACCCACGCGCGGCGTGGACGTCGGCGCAAAAAGCGAGATCTACCGCATCATGAACCAGATGGCGCGCAAAGGCGTGGCGATCCTGATGATCTCCAGCGAGCTGCCGGAAGTGGTGGGGATGAGCGACCGGGTTTACGTGATGCGGGAAGGCAGCATCGCGGGCGAGCTTCACGGGCGTGACATCTCTCAGGAAAACATTATGACGCTGGCAACCGGCGTGAACGACACTCATCATCAGGCGGTGCAATCATGACAACTCCAACCCAACCGCAGCAGGTGGCGAAATCCGCCTCCGCCAAAAAAATGCTGATGAGCGATCTGATGCAAACGGTCGGTATTTTGCCGATTCTGATCCTGATTGTGGCGGTTTTTGGCTTTATTGCGCCCAACTTCTTCACTGAGAGCAACCTGCTCAACATCACCCGTCAGGCGTCGATCAACATCGTGCTGGCGGCGGGAATGACCTTTATTATCCTCACCGGCGGGATTGACCTCTCGGTGGGGTCGATTCTCGGCACCACGGCGGTGGCGGCGATGGTGGTGTCGCTCATTCCCGAATTCGCCGGGCTGTCCATTCCGGCCGCGCTGATGCTCGGCATGGTGCTGGGCCTGTTCAACGGCGCGCTGGTGGCCTTTGCCGGGCTGCCCCCCTTCATCGTCACGCTCGGCACCTATACGGCGCTGCGCGGCGCGGCCTATCTGCTGGCCGACGGCACGACGGTCATTAACTCCAACATCAACTTCGAGTGGATCGGCAATAACTACCTCGGCCCGATCCCCTGGCTGGTGGCGATCGCCCTGGCGGTCATTGTGGTGTGCTGGTTCATCCTGCGCCGCACCACGCTCGGCGTTCACATCTACGCCGTGGGCGGCAACATGCAGGCGGCGCGCTTAACGGGCATTAAGGTCTGGCTGGTGCTGCTGTTTGTCTACGGCATGAGCGGCCTGCTCTCCGGCCTCGGCGGCGTCATGAGCGCCTCACGCCTCTACAGCGCTAACGGTAACCTCGGCACGGGCTACGAGCTGGATGCGATTGCGGCGGTGATCCTCGGCGGCACCAGCTTCGTTGGCGGGATCGGCACGATCACCGGCACGCTGGTCGGTGCCTTGATCATCGCCACCCTCAACAACGGCATGACGCTGATGGGCGTCTCCTACTTCTGGCAGCTGGTGATCAAAGGGGCGGTGATCATCATTGCGGTGCTGATCGACAAATACCGTACCCGACACCATCAAAGTGCATAACAACAATACCCTACGAGTGAGGAAGACAAGATGCGTTTGAAACCCTTAGTGACCGCGCTCTGTGCTGGCGCGCTGCTTGCCGCAACGCCGTTTGCGCAGGCGAAAGATCTGAAGTCCATTGGCGTGACGGTGGGCGACCTGGCTAACCCGTTCTTCGTGCAGATCACCAAAGGTGCCGAGCTGGAAGCGCGCAAGCTGGCGGGCGATAACGTCAAGGTGACGCTGGTCTCCAGCGGGTACGATCTGGGCCAGCAGGTGGCGCAGATCGACAACTTCATTGCCGCGAAAGTGGACATGATCATCCTCAACGCCGCGGATTCCAAAGGGATCGGCCCGGCGGTGAAGCGCGCGAAGGACGCCGGGATTGTGGTCGTGGCGGTTGACGTGGCGGCGGAAGGGGCTGATGCCACCATCACCTCCGATAACACCCAGGCGGGTGAGATGGCCTGTAAGTACATTACCGACCGCCTGAAAGGGAAAGGCAACGTGGTGATCATCAACGGACCGCCGGTCTCTGCGGTACAAAACCGCGTAGAAGGGTGCCAGACGGAGTTCAAAAAACATCCTGATATCAAGGTGCTCTCGGATAACCAAAACGCCAAGGGCAGTCGTGAAGGCGGTCTGGAAGTCATGACCTCCCTGCTGGCGGCCAATCCGAAGATCGACGGCGTGTTTGCGATTAACGATCCGACCGCGATCGGCGCCGATCTGGCCGCGAAACAGGCGCAGCGCAACGAGTTCTTTATCGTTGGCGTGGATGGTTCACCGGACGGTGAGGAAGCGCTGAAGCGTGAAAACTCGCTGTTTGTTGCTACCCCGGCGCAGGATCCGCAGGTCATGGCGGCAAAAGCGGTGGAGATTGGCTATGACATTCTTCAGGGCAAACCTGCGCCGAAAGCGCCCGTGCTGATCCCGGTGACGATGATCGATAAAAAGAACGTCGGTACCTATAAGGGTTGGACGGTTAAATGATCCTTTTCCCTCTCCCGCAGGGAGAGGGAACTGTTTTCAAGGAGTCCCCATGAAACGCTCCGACATCAATGAAATCCTCGGCCACACGCGGCAGTTTTTCTCCATGCACGACGTTCATCTCCCGCCTTTTGCCAGCTTTCCGCCAACGAAATGGCAGCAGCTAGACCAGGCCGCATGGCAGGAAGTGTTCGATCTCAAGCTCGGCTGGGACGTGACGGCGTTCGGCGGCAACAACTTTGCCGCTGAGGGCCTGACGCTGTTCACCCTGCGCAACGGCTCGCCCAACGGCGTGCCTTATGAAAAAAGCTATGCCGAAAAAATCATGCACGTGCGCGACGGCCAGGTGACGCCGATGCATTTTCACTGGCGCAAGCGCGAAGACATCATCAACCGGGGCGGCGGGAATCTGATCATTGAGTTATGGAATGCCGGAGCGCATGAAGAGACGGAAAACACCGACGTGACCGTCACCGTCGACGGCTGCCGCCAGACCCACGCCCCCGGCAGCCAGCTGCGCCTCACGCCAGGGGAAAGCATCTGCCTGACGCCCACTCTTTACCACAGTTTCTGGGGCGAACGCGGCTTCGGCGACGTGCTGGTGGGGGAAGTCTCCTCGGTTAATGACGATGAACACGACAACCACTTTTTGCAGCCGGTTGCCCGCTATAACAACATCGAAGAAGACGAACCGGCACTGCTGGTGCTGTGCAACGAGTACAACCTGTTCCGGATATAAGGGGTGAATGATGCCATTGATTTCTCTTGCCGACGGTCTTGCGCACGCCAGACAACACCGCTATGCGCTGGGCGCGTTTAACGTGCTCGACTCCCACTTCCTGCGCGCGCTATTCGCCGCCGCAAAGCAGGAACGCTCGCCGTTTATCATCAACATCGCGGAAGTGCATTTTAAGTACGTGTCGCTGGATTCCCTTGTCGAAGCGGTGAAGTTCGAGGCCGCTCGCCACGCTATTCCCGTGGTGCTCAACCTCGACCACGGCCTGCATTATGACGCCGTCGTGCGCGCCCTGCGCTTAGGGTTCAGCTCGGTGATGTTCGACGGCTCTACGCTGAGCTATGAGGAAAACATCCGCCAGACGCGGGAAGTGGTGAAGATGTGCCACGCGGTGGGCGTCTCGGTGGAGGCGGAGCTGGGCGCGGTCGGGGGGGATGAAGGCGGCGCGCTTTACGGACATGCGGATGAAGCCTTCTTCACCGACCCACAGCTGGCGCGCGAATTTGTCGATTCAACCGGCATCGACGCGCTGGCCGTCGCCATCGGCAACGCACACGGCAAGTATAAAGGCGAGCCGAAGCTCGATTTCCCGCGTCTGGACGCCATTCGTCAGCAGACGGGGCTGCCGCTGGTTTTACACGGCGGCTCCGGGATTAGCGATGCCGACTTCCGCCGCGCCATCGAGCTGGGCATTCATAAAATCAATTTCTATACCGGCATGTCGCAGGCCGCGCTCGCCGCCGTGGAGCAGCGTATGGCAAAACGCCAGCCGCTGTACGACGAGTTTGCCGAGCTGCTGCTGGGGATAGAAGAGGCGATTACGGATACGGTCGCCGAACAGATGCGCATTTTCGGCAGCGCGGGGCAGGCATGATGGAACGCAAAGGCATCATCGCCGCAGGCAATATGCTGGTGGACCACGTCCACCAGATCGTGCAGTGGCCGGAGCGCGGCTGGCTGGCGGAAATCACCCACAGCGAACGCTCAACCGGCGGCGCGCCGCTCAACGTCCTGCTGACGCTGGCAAAAATGCACGTTGGCCTGCCGCTGCAGGCGGTGGGGCTGATTGGCGAAGACGGCGACGGGGACTACATTCTGGCGATGCTCGACCAGTACCACGTCAACCGCCAGCGCGTACAGCGCACCACCTTTGCGCCAACCTCCATGTCGCAGGTGATGACCGACCCCAGCGGACAGCGCACCTTTTTCCACTCGCCGGGGGCCAACCGCCTGCTGGATCTTCCTGCTTTCGATCGCTTAGACGGATCGATGAAGATCTTCCATCTCGGCTATCTCCTGCTGCTCGACAGCCTGGATATGCCCGATGACGAATTTGGCACCCGCAGCGCGCGGCTGCTGGCGCAGATGCGTGACCAGGGGTATGAAACCTCGCTCGATCTGGTTTCCCGTAAGGGCGACCCGCGCTATCAGCCGCTGGTGCTCCCTGCCCTTCGCCATCTCGACTATCTGGTGATTAACGAGCTGGAGGCCGGTGAGTTTAGCGGCCTGACAATGCGTGACGAAAACGACGCCCCGCACATTGCCCATATCGCGGACGCCGCGGCGCAGCTGCTGGCGGCCGGCGTACGCCAGCGGGTGGTGATCCACTGTCCGGAAGGCGCATGGGGAGAAGCTCGCGGTGAAGAGGGTCGCTGGATCCCGTCATGGATGCTGGAGCAGGAAGAGATTATCGGCAGCGTCGGCGCGGGCGATGCCTTTTGCGCGGGCTTTTTATACGGCTGCCATGAATCGCTCCCGCTAACAGAAAGTATTTATCTGGCGCACGCCTGCGCGCGGGCAAGCCTGCTGGCCGCCAATGCGATTGACGGCGCAAAAACGCTGGCCGAGCTGCAGGCGTTTATTCGCGAGAGCATTTAATTTAACAATAATTGCGATTTTTCATTACAGTTCTATGAATTTTATATTCCCGAACTACACTCTCTCCATCTGGCATATTCGGCGTGGGCAGCACTCTGTCCGCACGCTTTTCCGAAATGAGATAGAAAGAGGACAAGGGAAAAATGTTCGCAGTCATCATCATCGGTATTTTCATTATCAGCGTTATTTATGCGCATTCCCGCGGCAAAGAAAAACAGACGCTTTCCCGTCAGCTCTTCGACCATTCGACGTTTATGGCGCCCATCAATATGTTTATGACGGCGTTTTCTTCCCTGCCCGCCAGGCAGCCTTTCTTTGAAACAGAACGCTTCCCGGAATTAAATAAGCTGACGGAAAACTGGCTGGTTATTCGCGAAGAGGCGCTGCGTTTGCAGCATCATATTAAGGCAGCGGAAAATAATAACGACGCTGGCTTTAACACCTTTTTTAAACGCGGCTGGAAACGTTTTTATCTGAAGTGGTATGCCGATGCCCATCCCTCCGCGCAGTCTTTATGCCCGGTGACGACCCGGCTGGTGAGTGAAATCCCTTCGGTGAAGGCGGCCATGTTTGCCGAGCTGCCGGCGGGTGCAAAGCTTGGCAAGCACCGGGATCCGTATGCGGGCTCGGTTCGTTACCATCTGGGCTTATTCACCCCGAATGACGATCGCTGCTTTATTGAAGTCGACGGGCAGCGCCACAGCTGGCGGGATGGTGAAGCCGTTATTTTTGATGAGACCTACGTCCACTGGGCAGAAAATAAATCGGATCAAACGCGCATTATTCTCTTCTGCGATATCGAGCGTCCGATGAAATGGCGCTGGGCGCAGGCGGTTAACCATTGGGTGGGAACCACGCTGATGTCTGCGGCCAGCTCACCGAATGACGAGAATGACAGCACCGGCGGCATTAACCGCATTTTTAAATACGTTCATGCGGGCCGCGAACGGGGGCAGCGTCTGAAAAAAAGGAACCGCAAGGCCTATTACGCCCTCAAGTATTTGTGCATCATTGCGATTTTTGCCGCCATCATTGTTCCGGCGATAACGTAAGCCTTATGCCGCCTGTTCGGGCCGGCTCACGTCAGTGGCAAACACGTAACCCAACCCGCGGATGGTTTTGATGAGCGCAGGCTGATGCGGGTTAGCCTCTATTTTCCGGCGCAGGCGCATGATCAGCACGTCAATCGTGCGGTCGAACACGTCGGCGCTTTCGCTGTGGGTCAGCTCAAGCAGCCGATCGCGGCTCAGCACCCGGCGGGCATTTTGCGTGAGCGCCAGCAGCAGGCCGTACTCGCCCTGGGTTAAGGGCACGGTATTACGCTGCGGATCAATCAGCTCACAGCGGGTGGTATCAAGCGTCCATCCGTTAAACGCAATGCCCGCGACGGGCGCTGCGGAGGCTTCTGCCGCCAGCGCGCCCGTTCGGCGCAACACCGCTTTCACCCGGGCGACCACCACGCGCGGGTTGAACGGTTTGCCAATATAATCGTCGGCCCCCATCTCCAGCCCCACCACCACGTCTGACTCACTGCCCAGGCCGGTTAACATCACAACCGGTAGCGCCGGACGCTGCTTTTGCAGCTGCAGCAGAACCTGCAGGCCGTTGATATCCGGCAGCATCATATCCAGCAGCACAAGCGCGATATTCGGCTCCTGCTGCACCTGGCGCAGCGCATCCTGGCCGTTATGGCAGACAAGCACGCTAAAGACGTGCTCGCTCAGCACGTCCTGAAGCAGTTCGCAGACTGCCGTATCGTCATCAACCACCAGAATCGCCGGTTTCATCGTATGCTTCCGTCAGGGGATTATGTTAAGTCTGAACTATTCTGCCGTCGGCTCCAGTCAAAAGGTTTTTTCAGTGACGGAAATTCAACCCATGTCACATCCGCCGCCCTGTCGACACGTCAATTTTGACGATTGACTGCTTTTTGTCAGGGTTTTCACCCCGGATGGGCCGTAAAGTCAGGGGATACCCATACAAAAAACATGGCATAGAAGCTGCATAGTGGGTGCGAACGATTCGATTAACTGGAGCAGACTGATGAAAAAAGTCGTCACGGTTTGCCCTTATTGTGCCTCAGGTTGCAAGATCCACCTGGTGGTCGATAACGGCAAAATCGTCCGGGCGGAGGCCGCGCAGGGGAAAACCAACCAGGGCACGCTGTGCCTGAAAGGTTACTACGGCTGGGATTTTATTAACGATACCCAAATTCTTACCCCGCGCCTGAAAACCCCTATGATCCGCCGCGAGCGCGGCGGCAAGCTGGAAGCCGTCTCCTGGAACGAGGCGCTGGATTATGTCGCCACGCGCCTGAGTGCCATTAAGGCCAAGTATGGCCCGGATGCGATTCAGACCACCGGCTCTTCCCGCGGGACGGGAAATGAAACCAACTATGTGATGCAAAAATTCGCGCGCGCCGTTATTGGTACCAATAACGTCGACTGCTGCGCTCGCGTCTGACACGGCCCATCGGTTGCAGGTCTGCACCAGTCGGTCGGTAACGGCGCAATGAGTAATGCCATCAACGAGATAGATAATACCGATCTCGTCTTCATCTTTGGTTATAACCCGGCGGATTCTCACCCTATCGTCGCGAACCACGTTATTCGCGCTAAACAGAATGGGGCGAAAATCATCGTCTGCGATCCGCGCAAAATTGAAACCGCGCGCATTGCGGATATGCACATTGCATTGAAAAACGGCTCAAACATCGCGCTGTTGAACGCAATGGGGCACGTCATTATTGAGGAGAACCTGTACGACCAGGCGTTTGTCGCGACCCGTACAGAAGGCTTTGAAGAGTATAAGAAAATAGTCGAGGGCTATACGCCTGAATCCGTCGAAGCGATAACCGGCGTTAGCGCACAGGAGATTCGTCAAGCGGCCAGAATGTATGCCGGGGCAAAAACCGCCGCCATTCTCTGGGGTATGGGCGTGACCCAGTTCTACCAGGGCGTGGAAACCGTGCGCTCGCTCACCAGCCTCGCGATGCTGACCGGTAATCTGGGTAAAGCCCACGTTGGCGTGAACCCGGTGCGCGGTCAGAATAACGTGCAGGGTGCCTGCGATATGGGCGCGCTGCCGGATACTTATCCGGGCTACCAGTACGTGAAGTTCCCGGAAAACCGCGCCAAGTTCGCGAAGGCGTGGGGCGTGGAAAGCCTGCCGGAACACACCGGGTATCGCATCAGCGAGCTGCCGCACCGTGCGGCGCATGGCGAAGTGCGTGCGGCCTATATCATGGGTGAAGATCCGCTTCAGACCGACGCCGAGCTTTCTGCAGTGCGTAAAGGGTTTGAGGATCTGGAGCTGGTGATTGTCCAGGATATCTTCATGACCAAAACCGCGGCGGCGGCGGATGTCATTTTACCGTCGACCTCCTGGGGCGAGCATGAAGGCGTCTACACGGCGGCCGACCGCGGCTTCCAGCGCTTCTTCAAGGCGGTCGAGCCGAAGTGGGATCTGAAAACGGACTGGCAGATCATCAGTGAAATCGCCACCCGCATGGGCTACCCGATGCACTACAACAACACCCAGGAGATCTGGGATGAGTTGCGCAGCCTGTGTCCGGACTTCTACGGCGCCACCTATGAAAAAATGGGTGAGCTGGGCTACATCCAGTGGCCGTGCCGGGACGAGTCGGAGGCCGATCAGGGGACGTCCTATCTCTTTAAGGAGAAATTCGACACCCCGAACGGGCTGGCGCAGTTCTTCACCTGCGACTGGGTCGCGCCGATCGATAAACTCACCGATGAGTATCCGATGGTGCTCTCCACCGTACGCGAAGTGGGCCACTACTCCTGCCGCTCGATGACCGGAAACTGCGCCGCGCTGGCGGCGCTGGCGGATGAACCGGGCTACGCGCAGATCAACACCGCCGATGCGGAACGGCTCGGTATTGAGGATGAAGCGCTGGTGTGGGTGAACTCGCGCAAAGGGCGGATTATCACCCGTGCGCAGGTCAGCGATCGTCCAAACAAAGGGGCGGTCTATATGACCTACCAGTGGTGGATTGGTGCCTGCAACGAGCTGGTAACCGAGAACTTAAGCCCGATAACCAAAACGCCGGAGTATAAATACTGCGCCGTAAACGTTGAGCCGATTGCGGATCAGCACGCCGCGGAACAGTATGTGATCGACGAATATAACAAGCTGAAAGCCCGACTGCGCGAAAGCGCAATGGGTTGAAGCCGTTAATTCATCATTGAATAAAGGGAGTGAGATATTCACTCCCTTTTTATTTCCGATTAACTCATCAAATATATCAATTATTATTCTGGAAAGCGGCTCGCAGAAATAATGTAATTTTCGCGAAAAAGAATTACATCTTTGCATTTTAATTCAGAGGGATAAGATGTGCGGCGGGTGCTTAAGACTTTCTGTCTTGGGCATTGTTGAGGGACAGAAAGTAGAAAGCCCCGGGAAATTTTCATTTACCCGAGGCTACTCTCCCTCAACTCCAACAAGTTGAGAGTAGCCTCTTATTCTTTTTTTGACAAGGAGTAAAAGGCATGACGCCATTAAAAACTGCGTTAGGCATCGTCTTTATTGTTTGCCTGACGATAGTGATCTTTACCTTTATTACTCGCGGCAGGCTCTGCGAGTTTTCAATAAAGAGTGAGCATCAGGAGGTGGCGGCTAAATTAGCCTGCAACCCAGGCTAACCTCTACGGGCGGAACAACGGTTCCGCCCGGCTTGTAGGATGCTGAGGTCTTAATGCACCCATTTTTTTCTTTTGCGCCCGCGATTATACTGCGCGGCGTGTACCCAGATGATAAGAATCCATGAAAGCCATTTTTCTGTTGTTAGTGTTTTTAACATCCTTCGCCCGCGCCGATGAGATAGGCAGCCAGTATCGGAAACAGGCGGAAGCCGGTGATGCGCGTGCCCAGTATTATCTTGCCGATACGTACTTCAGCTCCGGCGACAGCAAGCAGGCCGCGCTGTGGGCCGAGAAAGCCGCGAAAGGCGGCGATGTCGACGCCATGGGGTTGCTCTCGCAAATCCTCTTTACGCAGGGCGATTACACACAGGCCAAAGCCCTGGCACAGCAGGCAAACATTGCTGGCAGCAAACGCGGCGCGATCATGCTGGCGCGCATTCTGGTGAATACTCAGGCGGGGAAAACGGACTATCCCCAGGCCATCAGACTGCTGCACACGGCAACCGAAGATATCGACAGCGACTCTGCGGTCGATGCACAGCTGCTGCTGGGGCTGATTTATGCCAACGGCGTCGAAGTAGCGCAGGATGACGTGCAGGCCGCCTCGTGGTTCAAGCGGAGTTCAGCCCTTTCGCGCACCGGCTACGCCGAGTACTGGGCTGGGATGTTGTTCAGGCAGGGTGAGAAAGGCTTTATCACGCCCAATAAACAGAAAGCGCTGTACTGGTTAAACCTGAGCTGTACGGAAGGGTTTGATACGGGGTGCGAAGAGTTTGATGCGTTGAGCGGGGAGTAAACCATTGCCCGGTGGCGCTGCGCTTACCGGGCCTACGGCTTGTGTAGGCCGGGTAAGGCGAAGCCGCCACCCGGCTTTTTACATCACTGGTCAGCCGTCTTATCAAAACGACCCAGCACCTCGCGTTCATACGCCAGCGCCTTTTTACGGTCGAATTTGTGTTCCCACTTGGCGATAACCAGCACCGCCAGCGCATTCCCCACCACGTTCAGCGCCGTACGCGCCATGTCGAGGATACGGTCCACACCCGCGATAAAGGCCAGGCCTTCCAGCGGAATGCCTACGCTGCCCAGCGTCGCCAGCAGTACCACGAACGAAACGCCCGGTACGCCTGCGATACCTTTAGACGTCACCATCAGGGTCAGCACCAGGACGATCTCCTGCCACAGCGACAGGTCAATGCCATACAGCTGCGCAATAAAGATAGCGGCGATACTCTGGTAGAGCGTGGAACCATCCAGGTTAAAGGAGTAACCGGTCGGCACCACGAAGCTGGTGATCGACGCTGGCGCGCCGTAGGCTTCCATCTTCTCAATAATACGCGGCAGCACGCTCTCAGAGCTTGCCGTGGAGTAGGCCAGAATCAGCTCATCTTTCAGGATACGAATCAGGATCCAGATGCTCAGCCCACACAGACGCGCCACAATTCCCAGCACCACCAGCGCAAAGAACAGGATGGCAAAGTGCACCAGGAGCACCAGCTTCGCCAGCGGCCAGAGGGAGGCAAAACCGAAGTTCGCCACGGTGACGGCGATAAGCGCAAACACCCCTACCGGCGCGTAACGCATCACCATGTGGGTCACTTTAAACATGGTTTCGGAGATCGAGCGGAACACGGTCACCAGCGGTTCGCGGTGCGTCGCGGGCAGTGAAGAGAGCCCCAGACCAAACAGGACCGAGAAGAAGATAATAGGCAGCATCTCGCCCTTCGCCATCGACGCCACGATGTTGGTCGGTACCAGAGAAAGGATCGTGCCCATCAGGCCGTGTGCATGGCTTTGCACGTCAGCGGTCGTACTTTGGTATTTCGAAATATCCACCGTCGCCAGCTGCGACATATCAATCCCGGAACCCGGCTGGAAAACGTTCGCCAGGGTGATACCGAGAATGATCGCAACCGTAGTGATCACTTCGAAATAGATAATGGTTTTCGCACCAATACGACCTAACTGCTTCGCATCGCCGACGCCTGCAATACCCACCACCAGCGTCGAGATCACAATCGGTACTACGATCATCTTGATCAGGTGAATAAAGATATCCCCTGCCGGTGAAAGCAGGTTCGCAATCAGCCAGTCGCGGCTGTCGCTGTGATAGTGGAGGTAACTGCCCAGCAGGATGCCCAGCACAAGGGCGATTAAGATCTGCCAGGCCAGGCTGACTTTAACGTTTTTCATAGAAACTGACTTCCTCAATGAAGCGCCTTATTCACTTAAACTGCATGAATATGGGGACATACTGAAAGGGTATGAATTGTGTTGCGTCGATTTATGGGATTTTTTAACGCGGCGTATGAGTATCATTTGCGCGGCCTGTTGCGCAAGCCTTAAAGAACGACGCATTTCACTCGTAAAAGCGTCTGTGACGGGAGTTTCTCCTGATTCTAATAAATAACCTTTTGTTATAAAAAACCTTTTTTAAACATAAATGTGAATAATCGTCAGCATAAATTATTTTCCTTCAAAGTTTCATTCGCTCATTTTTCAACCTGTTCAAACAATGCGTGATCTGTCGCCCAAATAATAAACAAAGCTTGTAAAGCCCCTACTATTAACGTTTTTGCGACATATTATTAACATCTTACAAGGAGAAAAAAAGCCATGAGCCAAATACACAAACATGACATTCCCGCAAACATTGCGGACCGTTGCCTGATCAACCCGGAGCAGTACCACGAGAAATATCAGCAATCTATTACCGCCCCGGACACCTTCTGGGGTGAGCAGGGCCATATCCTTGACTGGATCAAACCTTATCAGAAGGTAAAGAACACCTCCTTTGCGCCCGGTAACGTCTCCATTAAATGGTATGAAGATGGCACGCTGAACCTGGCGGCAAACTGTCTGGACCGTCACCTTGCCGCGCGCGGGAACGAGACGGCGATTATCTGGGAAGGCGATGATGCCTCGCAGAGCAAACACATTACCTATAAAGAACTGCACCGCGACGTGTGCCGCTTTGCCAACGTCCTGCTGGATAAAGGCATTAAAAAAGGCGACGTGGTCGCTATCTATATGCCGATGGTGCCGGAAGCGGCGGTGGCCATGCTGGCCTGTGCGCGTATCGGCGCGATTCATTCCGTTATTTTCGGTGGGTTCTCGCCAGAGGCGGTTGCGGGTCGTATTGTCGATTCAAGCTCAAAACTGGTGATCACCGCCGATGAAGGCGTGCGCGCAGGACGCAGTATCCCCCTGAAAAAAAACGTCGACGAAGCGCTGAAAAACCCGAACGTCAACACGGTCAGCAACGTCATCGTCCTTAAGCGTACCGGCGGCAAAATCGACTGGCACGAGGGGCGCGACCTGTGGTGGAGCGACCTGATTGAAAAGGCGAGCGACCAGCATCAGCCGGAAGAGATGAACGCGGAAGATCCGCTCTTCATTCTTTATACCTCTGGCTCAACCGGCAAACCGAAAGGCGTGCTGCACACCACCGGCGGTTATCTGGTCTACGCGGCCACTACCTTCAAATACGTCTTCGACTACCACCCGGGCGACATCTACTGGTGTACCGCCGACGTGGGCTGGGTCACCGGACACAGCTACCTGCTGTACGGTCCGCTGGCCTGTGGCGCCACCACGCTGATGTTTGAAGGCGTGCCGAACTGGCCGACCCCGGCGCGTATGTGCCAGGTGGTCGACAAACACCAGGTCAACATTCTCTACACCGCACCAACGGCCATCCGCGCGTTAATGGCGGAAGGCGACAAAGCCATCGAAGGCACCGACCGCTCTTCATTGCGCATCCTCGGTTCCGTGGGTGAGCCTATTAACCCGGAAGCCTGGGAGTGGTACTGGAAGAAAATCGGCAACGAGAAATGCCCGGTCATGGACACCTGGTGGCAGACCGAAACCGGCGGCTTTATGATCACCCCGATGCCGGGCGCCACGCAGCTGAAAGCGGGCTCGGCAACCCGTCCGTTCTTCGGCGTACAGCCTGCGCTGGTGGATAACGAAGGCAACCCGCTGGAAGGGGCCACCGAAGGCAACCTGGTGATCACGGACTCGTGGCCAGGTCAGGCGCGTACCCTGTTCGGCGATCACGATCGCTTCGAGCAGACCTACTTCTCGACCTTTAAAAACATGTACTTCAGCGGCGACGGCGCGCGTCGTGATGAAGATGGCTATTACTGGATCACCGGACGCGTAGACGACGTGCTGAACGTCTCCGGCCACCGTCTGGGCACCGCGGAGATTGAATCGGCGCTGGTGTCGCATCCGAAGATTGCCGAAGCCGCCGTTGTCGGCATTCCGCACAACATCAAGGGCCAGGCAATTTACGCTTACGTCACCCTGAACCACGGGGAAGAGCCGTCGCCAGAGCTCTATGCTGAGGTGCGCAACTGGGTGCGTAAAGAGATTGGCCCGCTGGCGACGCCGGACGTGCTGCACTGGACCGACTCGCTGCCGAAAACCCGCTCCGGCAAAATCATGCGCCGTATCTTGCGCAAAATCGCGGCAGGGGACACCAGCAACCTCGGTGATACCTCAACGCTCGCGGATCCTGGCGTGGTGGAAAAACTGCTCGAAGAGAAGCAGGCCATCGCAATGCCTTCCTAGTGTTTTCTCCCTCTCCCCTCACCCTCTCCCCATAGGGGAGAGGGGATAAAAACAAACCAACCTTACCTTTGGAGACTCTGTGATGAATGACCATATTTGTCAGCAGATAGAGAATAGTGCGCACTACAGGGAGCTCGTCGATAAGCGGCAACGGTTTGCCTTCACCCTTTCCATCATCATGCTGATTATCTATGTCGGCTTTATTCTGCTGATCGCCTTTGCGCCGCACTGGCTGGGCACCCCGCTGCACGAGGGCACCAGCGTGACGCGCGGTATTCCCATTGGCATTGGCGTCATCGTGATTTCATTTGTGCTGACCGGCGTCTACGTCTGGCGCGCGAACGGTGAATTCGATCGCCTTAATAAAGCGGTACTGCAAGAGGTAAAAGCATCATGAAGAGAATTCTGACGGCGCTCGCCGCCACGCTTCCCTTTGCCGCCCACGCGGCAGATGCGATTACCGGCGAGGTAAAGCGCCAGCCAACCAACTGGCAGGCGATTGTGATGTTCCTGATTTTCGTGGTGCTGACGCTGTACATCACTTACTGGGCGTCGAAACGCGTGCGCTCCCGTAACGATTACTACACCGCAGGCGGCAACATTACCGGCTTCCAGAACGGGCTGGCGATTGCGGGTGACTTTATGTCCGCCGCCTCGTTCCTCGGGATCTCCGCGCTGGTCTACACCTCCGGCTATGACGGCCTGATTTACTCCCTCGGCTTCCTCGTCGGCTGGCCGATCATTCTGTTCCTGATTGCCGAGCGCCTGCGCAATCTGGGCCGCTACACCTTCGCCGACGTGGCCTCGTATCGCCTGAAGCAGGGACCGATTCGCACCCTCTCCGCCTGCGGTTCGCTGGTGGTGGTGGCGCTGTATCTGATTGCGCAGATGGTGGGCGCGGGTAAATTGATCCAACTGCTGTTCGGCCTGAACTACCACATCGCGGTGGTCCTGGTGGGCGTGCTGATGGTGATGTACGTGCTGTTCGGCGGCATGCTGGCGACGACCTGGGTGCAGATCATCAAAGCCGTGCTGCTGCTGTTTGGCGCCAGCTTTATGGCCTTTATGGTGATGAAGCACGTCGGGTTCAGCTTCAATAACCTGTTCACTGAAGCCATGGCGGTCCACCCGAAAGGGGAAGCCATCATGAGCCCGGGCGGGCTGGTGAAAGACCCGATATCGGCCCTGTCGCTCGGTCTGGGCCTGATGTTTGGCACGGCGGGTCTGCCGCATATCCTGATGCGCTTCTTCACCGTGAGCGACGCGCGTGAAGCGCGCAAGAGCGTCTTCTACGCGACCGGCTTCATGGGCTACTTCTATATCCTGACCTTTATTATCGGCTTTGGCGCGATCATGCTGGTGGGGGCAAACCCGGCGTTTAAAGACGCCGCGGGCGCGCTGATTGGCGGTAACAACATGGCGGCGGTGCATCTGGCCGACGCGGTGGGCGGCAACCTGTTCCTCGGCTTTATCTCCGCCGTGGCCTTCGCCACCATTCTTGCGGTGGTTGCGGGTCTGACGCTGGCTGGCGCGTCGGCGGTTTCGCATGACCTCTACGCCAACGTCTTCCGCAAAGGCGCGAGCGAGCGCGATGAGCTGAAGGTTTCTAAAATCACCGTGCTGGTGCTGGGCGTCGTGGCGATCCTGCTGGGCATTCTGTTCGAGAAGCAAAACATCGCCTTTATGGTGGGGCTGGCCTTCTCCATCGCGGCAAGCTGTAACTTCCCGATCATCCTGCTCTCCATGTACTGGTCGAAGCTGACCACCCGTGGCGCGATGATTGGCGGCTGGCTGGGGCTGCTGACGGCGGTGATCCTGATGATTCTGGGCCCGACGATTTGGGTGCAGATCCTCGGTCACGAAAGCGCTATCTTCCCGTACGAGTACCCGGCGCTGTTCTCCATTGCCGTGGCGTTTATCGGTATCTGGGTCTTCTCGGCTACCGACAACTCGCCGGAGGGTAACCTGGAGCGTGAGAAATTCCGCGCCCAGTTTATTCGTTCACAAACCGGTCTTGGCGTTGAGCAGGGCCGCGCGCACTAAACCTTTCTCCCCGGCCGCTCTGGCCGGGGAGTTCAAAACATCATCCACGCCACCAGCGGTGCAACCAGCACCATCGTCACGCCCGAGAGCATCATCACCAGGCTTGCGACAACCCCCTCCTGCTGACCGAGTTCATACGAACGCGCCGTCCCCGCGCCGTGCGACGCCGCGCCAAACCCCGCGCCTTTGGCCATCCCTTCCCGGATGGAAAGCCGCAGAAAGAGCATATCGCCCACCGCCATCCCAAAGACGCCCGTCACCACCACAAACAGCGCCACCAGGTCCGGCTGTCCGCCGAGGGGTTTCGCCGCCGCGAGCGCAAACGGCGTGGTCACCGAGCGCACGGCCAGGCTGCGCTGAATTTCGTCGGGCAGCGTAAACAGTCTCGCCAGCCAGACGGAGCTACAGACCGCGACCACCGTGGCGGTGATGACGCCTGCGCTGAGCGACATCCAGTGGCGCCTGATAATCGCCAGGTTGTCGTAAACGGGCACGGCAAAGGCGATGGTCGCCGGGCCGAGCAGCCACAGCAGCCAGTGGGATTCACCAATGTAGTTCTGCCAGGAGATATGGCCGAAGACCAGCATCAGCACCAGCAGGATCGGCGTGAAGACCAGCGGCATCAGCGGCAGCGCATGAAACCGGCGATACAGCCGCTTGTTGGCAAAGTAGATCGCCAGCGTCGCGATCAGGCACAAAACGCTGATCTGAAAGTTAGTCATGTTTGTGCCTGCTGATTTCAAAGCGATACACTTTATCCACCACCCAGGCGGTCGCTCCCAGCACCATCAGCGTACTCAGCGCGATCACCGCGAAGATGCGCCAGCCGTCCACCATCAACAGCTGCGCATAGTTCACCACCGCCACCACGGCAGGCACAAAGAACAGCAGCATCTCCGCCAGCAGCCAGCGCGCCCCGGCGCGCACCCAGTTAAGGGGGATCACGCGACAGAGGATGAGCGTCAACATCAGCAGCATCCCCACCAGGTTGGCAGGCAGCGGCAGGTGGAGCCAGCCGACAAGATATTCGGCGAAAACAAACAGTCCCGCGTAGAGCAGTACCTGAACCGGGACCTGGAGTCGTTGCACAACGGCAGGCGTAACACGGCTTAACGCCACGGCCATGGGGGTTTTCCTCAAAAATGAGACGAGGCGCCAGTATAGTGAGCGCACGGTATGGACTGAAATGAATTAAAATCATCACAGGTATAGTTTCGAGGAATAATCATGGACATAAGAACGCTGCGCTATTTTGTCGAAGTGGTTCGCCAGCAAAGTTTTACCCGCGCAGCGGAGAAGTTGTTTGTTACCCAGCCCACCATCAGCAAGATGCTGAAAAACCTCGAAGATGAACTTAACTGTACCCTGCTGATCCGCGACGGGCGCAAGCTGCTGCTGACCGACACCGGACGCGTGGTGTTCGAACGCGGGCTGGCCATTCTGGCGGAGTTCCGCCAGCTGGAAGCGGAGCTGGACGATATTAATCATCTGACCAAAGGGGTGCTTCGCCTCGGCATTCCACCGATGGTGGGGATGATGATGGCCGGGCCGATCGGCCTGTTTCGCCAGCGCTATCCTGGCGTAGAGCTGAAGATTTCGGAGTTTGGTGGCTTAACCGTCCAGCAGGCCGTCACTAACGGCGAGCTCGACGTGGCCATGACCGCCCTCCCCGTTGAGGAAGAGAGCGGCCTGGCGACGCTTCCGCTCTTTAGCCACCCGCTGTGCGTGCTGGTTCCCCGCTCCGGCGACTGGCTGAAAAGGGACGCGGTGAAGCCTGAGCTGCTCGGCGAACACCCTCTGCTGATCTACAACGAAGACTTCGCTCTCAGCCGCCAGCTGATGACGCTGTTTAACCAACATAACGTCAAGCCACGCATTGCGGTGCGCAGCGGTCAGTGGGATTTCCTGGCCGCGATGGTGCAGGCGGGCGTGGGGATTGCCATTCTGCCGCAGCCGATTTGCGAGCGTCTGGATAAAAACACGCTGCGCTGGATCCCGCTGGAGAGCGATCTGCACTGGCAGTTAGGGATGATCTGGCGTGAAGGGGTCTATTTGTCCCAGAGCGCGCAGGCGTGGCTGCAGTGTTGTGAGGGGTTTTGGGTGCGGTCTGAATAGTGCCCGGTGGCGGCTTCGCCTTACCCGGCCTACGGTTCAAATGTAGGCCCGGTAAGCGCAGCGCCACCGGGCAAAAGCGCGCTACTGATTCTCTATCAACAGCGCTTCCAGCAGGTCCAGATCGTGCAGCAGCTTTTGCAGCGTCTCGTTGCTGATCTGGCGCGTGGCGCGCAGGTGGTACAGTTCGGCACGCTCTGAGCGCAGCGCGGCCAGACGGAACCGGCGTTCCAGGTTCTCCTCCTGCAGCGAGCTTTCCACATCGTTACGCCCGTCCGCGCGGCGACGCAGGTTACCAATCACGCGGGAACTGACTTCCGTCAGCAGCTGATTATCGATGTTCTCTTCCGCATCCGCGGCCAGACGCTCCTCCATTTTCTGGATGGCGACAATCGCCACTTCGGCGGTGGCCGCACGCGCGATACGCTCTTCCTTCTGCTGCTGGGTCGAATCGCCAACATCAATATGCTGGAGCAAAATCGGCAGCATAATCACGCCGACGAACAGGGAGAACAGAATCACCCCCGCCGCCAGGAACACCAGCTCGTAACGCGCCGGGAAGACATCGCCCGTCGGCAGCAGCAGCGGAATGGAGAGCACACCGGCGAGGGTTATCGCCCCGCGTACGCCCGCAAAAGAGGCGATCAGCAGTTCACGCGTTGTCCACGAGCCGAACTCCATCGGTTTTTTCTTCAGGAAGCGGACGCTGAAGTTTTTCATCGTCCACAGCCAGCCGAAGCGCACCAGCATCAGCGCCAGGTAGATCAGCACGATGTCGGTAAAGAGCATCCAGACTTCAACGTTCGGATCGGCCTCCGCCGCCACCAGCGAGGATTCCATAATGCCCGGCAGCTGCAGGCCCAACAGCAGGAACACCATGCCGTTAAAGACAAACTCCAGCATCGCCCAGGTGCTGTTGGCACGCAGGCGCATCGCCAGCGGCGCGCGGCGCATCACGCCGGAGCGGGTGATGGTCATCCCTGCCGCGACCGCGGCCAGAATGCCCGACACGCCGATATGTTCGGCAATCAGATAAGAGGCGAACGGCAGCAGGAACAGCAGCACGATCTGCGTCGCGGGTTCATCGCCGCCCCAGCGGCTGAGGAAGCGCAATGAGCGGCCGTACAGCCAGCTCACCACGAAGCCCGCGAGAATACCGCCGATGGCTACCTTAAAGAACTCCAGCGTCGCGCCGCCGACGGTAAAGACCATCGTGCCCATCGCAACGGCCACGGCAAACTTCAGGGCAACCAGACCGGAGGCGTCATTCATCAGCGCCTCACCCTGTAAAATCCCCATGATTTTCTTCGGAATGCGGCCTTCGCCCACAATGCCGGACAGCGCCACGGCATCGGTTGGCGACAGCACGGCGGCCAGCGCAAAGGCAGGAATTAACGGGATACCCGGTACCGTCCAGTAGATCAGGAAACCAATCCCGACGACGGTAACCACCACCAGCGCAAGCGCCAGGCCGAAGATCTCTCGCCCGTGCTCAAGGAACTCGCGCGTGGGCGTTTTCCAGCCATCGGCAAACAGCAGTGGCGGGATGAACAGCACGAGGAACAGTTCGGGGTCAAATTCCACGTGCAGGCCAAACGTCGGCCACGCCAGCAGCGCACCGATGGCAATTTGCATTAATGGCAGGGGGACCTGAAAGGGCAGTACGCGTGTAACCACCCCGGATAGCGAGACCACAAGGGTCATGATGAGTATTGTGAAGAAGATTTCCATGCGTTCCCTGTTTGCTGTGTTGCTTATGTACTCCGGAAGGCGTCGTGCCTTTTATTCTATCTTCCCCAGAGTAACGCAAAAGGCAACAGGATGAGTCCTGAAAATAAAAACGGGCGGCCTGAGCCACCCGTTTTCGCATCAAAGGACAACTCAGATTGCCCAGCCGCCCGCGTAAAACGCCACCAGCGCAACGGCAATCACAACGGTGCCAACGTTCAGCTTGCGCCATTCACCGGAGACCAGACGACCAATCACCAGCGACGCGAAGCCGATCATAATGCCGGTCACGATGTTACAGGTCAGTACGATGAAGACCGCGGTAATCAGTCCAGACATCGCGTCAACGAAATCCGCAAAGTCGATTTTCGCCACGTTGCTCAGCATCAGCAGGCCAACGTACATCAGCGCTGGCGCGGTCGCGTACGCCGGAACCAGATAGGAGAGCGGGGAGAGGAACAGGATCAGCATGAACAGCACGCCCACGGTGATCGCCGTCAGGCCGGTTTTACCGCCCGCCGCCGTACCCGCTGCGGACTCGATGTACACCGCCGCAGGCGCTGCGCCCACCAGGCCCGAGAAGACGCTGCTCAGGGAGTCCGTAGTCAGCGCTTTGCCGCCGTCAATAATCTGACCGTCTTTATCCAGCAGGTTCGCCTGACCGGCCACCGCACGAATGGTACCGGTCGCGTCAAACACGGCGGTCATCACCAGCGCCAGCACGCTTGGCAGGATCACCGGGTTCAGCGCGCCAACGATATCGAGGCTGCCAATCAGAGAGTTGCCTTTGTCATCGCTCAGCGACGGCATGGCGAAAATGCCGGAGAAGTGGACGTTCGGATCGAAAATCAGGCCCACAATGGACACGCCGATAATGGTCAGCAGAATGCCGCCCGGGACTTTCAGTTTTTCCAGACCGATAATCACCGCCAGGCCGATCAGCGACATGATCACCGGGAAGCTGGCGAAGTGGCCCAGCGCAACCGGCAGGCCGTCCAGCGGGTTCTTGATAACCAGACCGACGCCATTGGCGGCGATCAGCAGCAGGAACAGGCCGATGCCGATGCCGGTACCGTGCGCCACGCCCTGCGGCAGGTTGCGCAAGATCCAGCTACGGATGCCGGTCGCTGAAATAACGGTAAACAGCACACCCATCAGGAACACGGCGCCAAGCGCTACCGGTACGCTGATGTGCTGGCCCAGCACCAGGCTGAACGCGGTAAACGCGGTCAGGGAGATGGCGCAACCGATCGCCAGCGGCAGGTTCGCCCACAGGCCCATCACGATAGAGCCCACGCCGGCCACAAGGCAGGTCGCCACAAAGACAGCCGCTGGCGGGAAGCCCGCTTTGCCCAGCATACCCGGCACAACGATGACGGAATAAACCATCGCCAGAAACGTTGTCAAACCGGCAACGATTTCCTGGCGCACGGTGCTGCCGCGGGCCGAAATTTTAAACATGGCGTCAAGTGAACCGCCAGTACGCGCAGATGGCGTAGACATAGAAAACATCCCCTGAGAGTTTTTTAGGAAGTCCGTAAGCGAGGTGGAGACGCCACTGCCAGCTAAACGTCAAATCCTTGTGTTGCGTTTGCGACGAAAGGGCGTCACAGAAAAAGCAAACGTTTAGCTCCGCGCTTACAAACGGGTGGTCAAATTAAGGCAAACGATTATCTAGCCTAATCCCCGCCCTTTTCAACTGAACTTTATCGTTTTTCGCTAAAATTCCCTTATGACGCTGAAGAAATAAACAGAGGATGCGCAAACGTTATCGTCTATGCGCAATTTGTTTACATTTCAATCCTCACCCGGAATGGATAACGGTCCCCCTTGTGCCAGGGTTCGTTGCCAGCCAGGGCTGTTTTCAACTTTCGTTTTCCATGCCTGACTATGCGGCAGGTTGTCGATACCGCCGCGCGCCAGCAGGGCAAAGATCGGGAAGCTCATTTGAATGTCGGCCATGCTGAGCGAATCCCCGGCAAACCAGCTGTTTTTAGCAAGGTGCGACTCAATAAAGCGCGCATGGGTTTCCAGCTGGCGGTTAAGGTACGCTTTCTGCACCCCCTGCCCAAGCGCTTTGCCCAGGGTTCGGATACCAAACGGCACCGGCGGCTTGCCGAGACTGCTGAAGACCAGCTTCATTAGCAGCAGCGGCATCAGCGATCCTTCCGCGTAGTGCAGCCAGAAGCGATACTGCACCTTATGCGCCGGATCTAAAGGCTTAAGCCGCGACTCGGCATCGTATGTTTCCTGCAGATACTCCAGAATGGCGCCAGACTCCGCGAGGATCAGCCCGTTATCTTCGATGACCGGCGATTTGCCCAACGGATGCACCTTTTTGAGAGCCTCCGGCGCAAGCATGTTCTTTTCGCGCTGATAGTGAACGATCTCATAAGGCAGGCCGAGTTCTTCCAGCGCCCAGATCACGCGGTGCGAGCGCGACTGGTTAAGGTGGTGTACCGTGAGCATGGTTTTCTCCTGTTATTCATACTTTTTAACTATAGAAAATCGAACAACACCGCGAAAAAAATTCGGCTAAAAACCGGTCAGCGACGCTGGCGAAAAAACGGGTCTTGCATAGAATTAAAGTGTCAGCACAATCCGGAACCTCCCCAACCAGCTCGACACGAGGGGTGCTGACGTCGGGGGAAACCCTCCCGTGAACCAGCGGGATAGAGAGAAAGACAAAGACCGGGAAAAACTAAAGCGCCCTTTGTGGCGCTTTAGTTCTTTATGTATGTGGGGTTTTGCCGGGTGGCGGCTGCGCCTTACCCGGCCTACATTTGACGGTTTGGTAGGCCGGGTAAGCGAAGCGCCACCCGGCGAATGGGCTACACGCACGCTCAATCCTCTTCCAGCAACCGCGCTCCCGTCCCCTGTTCGCCCAGTTTGTCGCCGGGGTTACGCAACGGGCAGTCGCTGCGCGACAGGCAGCCGCAGCCGATACAACCGTCCAGCTCATCACGCAGCGCGACCAGCGTATGGATACGCCTGTCCAGCTCTTCTCGCCACTGGGATGAAAGCTCTTTCCACTCTTTCGGGCTCAGCGTATGCCCTTCCGGCAGCACGCCAAATGCCTCGCCAATGGTAGCCAGGGGAATGCCGATTCGTTGCGCAATTTTGATAATCGCCACGTAGCGGAGCACGTCGCGGGTATAGCGACGCTGGTTGCCGCCGTTGCGGATGCTTTTAATTAACCCTTTGCTTTCATAGAAGTGGAGCGCCGATACCGCAACGCCGCTTCGCTTTGCCACTTCGCCGGGGGTTAACAGCGCTTTAATGCGCGGCAATCTCTTTTCCATAAAACCTCTTTACCTCAAGTTAACTTGAGGAATTATACTCCCCCGCAGAGAAAACGACGAATCAACCGAGAAAGTTGTATCTACAGAGGGGCAACCTTATGTCGCATCAGCAGATTATTCAGACGCTTATTGAATGGATTGACGATCATATCGACCAACCGTTGAACATTGATGTGGTCGCGAAAAAGTCGGGCTATTCGAAATGGTATTTACAGAGAATGTTCCGCACGGTCATGCATCAGACGCTGGGTGAGTACATTCGTCAGCGCAGGCTGCTGCTGGCGGCGCAGGCGCTACGCTCAACGCAGCGGCCGATTTTTGATATCGCGATGGATCTTGGCTATGTGTCGCAACAAACCTTTTCCCGCGTGTTTCGCCGCGAGTTTGACCGCACGCCGAGCGACTATCGCCACCAGTTGAATTAATTACTCTCAGTGCAAAGGTTGCTGCTGCCAGGTCATAAATTCCTGGGGCGGCATCGCTTTCGCGAAGTGCCATCCCTGACAAAACTGGACGCCGCGCTTCAACAGCCAGCTCACCTGCTCTGCCGTCTCGACCCCTTCCGCAATGGTTTTCAGCCGCAGGCTTTGCGCCATCTCGATAATATGCTCGGCGATCAGGTGGCTGGTGCTGTTGGTCGTTAAGGTATCGATAAACGATTTATCGATTTTCAGAATATCGACGTTCAGCGAGTAGAGGTTGTGCAGGTTCGAATAGCCGGTACCGAAATCATCGATCGCCACTTCATACCCCGCCTGACGGAAAGCCTGAATCACCGGCGTGGTTTTAGGCACATCGATAAAACCGCGTTCCGTCACTTCAATTTTGATTTGCTGCGCGCGGACGGCGTAGTGGCGAGCCTTCTCAGAAATCATGGCGATCAGCCGCGAGGAGTGGAAATCCGTGGCCGACAGGTTAATCGAAATATAGAGATGCGGATGCTCGGCCAGGAAATGGCCCAAATCGCTGAACACTTCCTCAACGACGTAATCCGTAATCCGCTCGCTCATCCCCTCATTTTCAGCCAGCGGAATAAACTCAGCCGGGCTCATCACCTGCCCGTTAAAACCCGGCCAGCGTAACAACGCCTCCGCGCCGACACACCGGTTGTTCTTAATATCAATAATCGGTTGATAGTGCACGCAAAGCTGGCGTTTGTTCAGCGCCCGGTGCAGTAAACGCCCCGGCGAATTAAGCTCACGATGAGTACGGGACCAGACCAGCAAAATAATAATGCTGCAGATCATGCCCAGCGGCAGCGTTAATGTCGCCTGATGATAAAGCGTTTCATAAAAGCGTTTATTCGATGTCGACACGATGGCCGCAATCGGTCTTTTAGGGGATGTGACGATCGTATAAAAGCGGTTATCTTTTTGAAATACCGATTCCTTATCCCGAATCAGCGAATTTAATAACGAAACGTTGGCTTTCTGACTGACGGAAAAGAAAGCATTGGTTACCGTGTCGTAAACCCCCCACGAGAGAGAATGATCCGCGGACATGACTTCGCTGTATGAAAGTGGATTAACGACCACTACATAATTTCCGCGCTGCATATATGTCATTTTATAGCCAGTATAAAATGGGGTGTCGCGATAATAATAGATAGCGACGTCAGGTTTTCGCGTGTAATTAGCGACGGGTATGGCGTAGGGTTGATCCGGTGTAAAAACGGTCGAACAAAGAAAATTCTGACCTTCAGCGTAAATTAAATCGGCAACAAACAGGCGACCACGAACAACGTTCAACATATATTGACGGTGTCCCGGGGTACAGAGCTCGCCCCGATATTTTTCTGCCTCGTCCCGGGCCAGATCAACCTGTTGTATAACCAGCTCAGTTTTGTCTAAAGCCAGTTCAGCAAATGTCCGTAGCTGGGCGCTTGTTTCAGACACGGCTCTTAGCTGGGCAAACCATAGCGCAAGCATCACCGGCAGCATAACTACCATGATGATCCCTACCACCCTGAGCATCTTGCGCCGCGCGCTACGATTCATTTCCCGCCCTATATCCCTGCATGTTGTACGCCTGTAGTAATGAAGGCCGGATGCTGTGTTAAACAGGTGATTACGTTGCATGAATCATGCGAAGTTAGCAACTGACTTTTCGTATTAAAAATCTTAAATTTCGTTATGACGATAATATTTTCCCGTAAGTGAAACTGTAAGTATTCGTTCCGTTTCAATTAAGGAAAATAATTATCCAGCCCTCGAGGACGGAGGGAAGATAACACAACAGACGATCGTTGATTAAGCCAAACTTCTGGCAGCATGAAAAAAGCGCACCTTTATCATGACGTTTTATGCTATTTACTGTGGGGCATTGTGTGCGTTGATTTATAAATAATCAGTCTTCGCCGCACTATTTTATGATTCGACTGAGCCCCTCTTATAAAAACCGAATTTGAGGTATCACCACTAGCCCGATGGACGTTTCCGGCACGCTGGGGGGCGCCTCCTCGCGCGCCGAAGGCAGGGCCAGCCTGCACACACTCTTTACCTGAGGAATAAAAACCGTTTTTTGATCGCACAGATACTGGCGAATAAATCAACAAATGTGATATAGTTCACACATATTCTGTAACGAGAAACACCGTTTCATTCAGGTCGTCTGTTTTGTAGAGGATGGGTTTATGGCAACCATTACTACCAGCATGGTTCTCCTGCGCTGGCCTTTGTTGAGTGCGGTACTGATGTTTTTGGCCAGCACGCTGAACATTCAGTTTCGTAAATCTGACTACGCGGGTCTCGCTGTCATCAGCACGCTGTTGGGGCTGGGTGCAGCATGTTGGTTTGCAACGGGGCTGCTTGGCATTACCCTGCTGGATATCGCCGCCGTCTGGGAAAATATCAAAGTGGTGATGGTTGAAGCGATGAGCCACACGCCACCAGACTGGCCAATGGTGATTACCTGATCCCTTTATGGAATAAAAAAAACCCAGACGATGTCTGGGTTTTTTGTTTGAAGGACGCACAAATCAGAACGGAATGTCGTCGTCGAAATCCATTGGCGGTTCGTTAGACGGCGCCGGAGCAGACTGCTGCTGCGGACGAGACTGCGCGCCGCCGCTGAACTGGTTGCCGCCCTGTGGCTGCTGAGGCTGACCCCAACCGCCCTGCTGCTGGCCGCCACCTGCTGGTGCGCCACCACCCTGACGGCCACCCAGCATCTGCATGGTGCCGCCGACGTTAACCACGACTTCAGTGGTGTACTTCTCAGCACCGGACTGATCGGTCCATTTGCGGGTACGCAGCTGGCCTTCGATATAGACCTGAGAACCTTTACGCAGATACTCACCGGCCACTTCTGCCAGTTTGCCAAACAGCACAACGCGGTGCCATTCGGTCTGCTCTTTCATCTCACCGGTCGCTTTATCACGCCAGGATTCGGAAGTAGCCAGCGTAATGTTGGCAACTGCGCCACCACTCGGCATGTAGCGTACTTCCGGGTCCTGGCCCAGATTACCGACGAGAATCACCTTGTTTACGCCTCTGCTGGCCATGTTCGTGTCTCCTGAATACGTTTCTTAATAGTGTAAACGCGCGAGTGTACCATTTCCACGCTGCATTTTGATAGCTGCGAGATGGATTCCAGAGTTCTCGTGCGAACATAACATTGTTACACAGTCCGTCAGAAAATGCATTCCAATACTGTATATTCAAACAGGTCAAATTGTGTCATAATTAGCCGTTTCTGACAGCCGTTTGTCCTTCAAACAAACCAGGCAATCCGTGTTCCAACCGGGAAAGGTGAATGGATAAGATCGAAGTTCGGGGCGCCCGCACCCACAATCTCAAGAATATCAACCTCATAATCCCTCGCGACAAACTCATTGTCGTGACCGGGCTTTCGGGGTCTGGCAAATCCTCACTGGCTTTCGACACTCTGTATGCCGAAGGACAGCGTCGTTACGTTGAATCGCTCTCGGCGTACGCGCGTCAGTTCCTGTCGCTGATGGAAAAACCGGATGTCGACCACATTGAAGGGTTGTCTCCTGCTATCTCTATCGAGCAGAAGTCCACGTCGCATAACCCGCGCTCCACGGTCGGTACCATTACTGAAATTCATGACTACCTGCGTCTGCTGTATGCCCGCGTGGGTGAGCCGCGCTGCCCGGACCACGACGTCCCGCTGGCGGCACAGACCGTGAGCCAGATGGTGGATAACGTGCTGTCGCAGCCGGAAGGCAAACGCCTGATGCTGCTGGCACCAATCATTAAAGAGCGTAAGGGTGAGCACACCAAAACGCTGGAAAACCTGGCAAGCCAGGGCTATATCCGCGCCCGTATTGACGGCGAAGTGTGTGACCTGTCCGACCCGCCCAAGCTAGAACTGCAGAAGAAGCACACCATCGAGGTGGTGATTGACCGCTTTAAGGTGCGTGACGATCTCGCCACGCGTCTCGCAGAATCGTTTGAAACGGCGCTGGAGCTCTCCGGCGGCACGGCCGTGGTTTCCGACATGGACGACCCGCAGGCGGAAGAGCTGCTCTTCTCCGCCAACTTTGCCTGCCCGATTTGCGGCTACAGCATGCGCGAGCTGGAACCGCGCCTGTTCTCGTTTAACAACCCGGCGGGCGCCTGCCCGACGTGTGACGGCCTGGGCGTGCAGCAGTATTTCGATCCGGACCGCGTGATCCAGAATCCGGAGCTGTCGCTGGCGGGTGGCGCCATTCGCGGCTGGGACAAGCGTAACTTCTATTACTTCCAGATGCTGAAGTCGCTGGCGGAGCACTACAAGTTCGACGTGGAAGCGCCGTGGGCGAGCCTGAGCCCGAACGTACACAAAGTGATCCTGTTCGGTTCTGGCAAAGAGAACATCGAGTTCAAGTATATGAACGATCGCGGCGATACCTCCGTGCGTCGCCACCCGTTCGAAGGGGTGCTGCACAATATGGAGCGCCGCTACAAAGAGACCGAATCCAGCGCGGTGCGCGAGGAGCTGGCGAAGTTCATCAGCAACCGCTCCTGCGCCACCTGCGAGGGCACGCGCCTGCGTCGCGAAGCGCGCCACGTGTTTGTGGAAAATACGGCGCTGCCGACCATCTCAGACATGAGCATCGGCCACGCGATGGACTTCTTCAATAACCTGAAGCTCTCCGGCCAGCGCGCCAAAATTGCCGAAAAAGTCTTGAAAGAGATTGGCGATCGCCTGAAGTTCCTGGTGAACGTCGGACTGAACTACCTGACGCTTTCACGCTCGGCAGAAACGCTCTCCGGCGGTGAAGCCCAGCGTATTCGTCTGGCGAGCCAGATTGGTGCGGGCCTGGTGGGCGTGATGTACGTGCTCGATGAGCCGTCCATCGGCCTGCACCAGCGCGATAACGAACGTCTGCTCGGCACCCTGGTTCACCTGCGTAACCTCGGTAACACGGTGATCGTGGTGGAGCACGACGAAGACGCGATCCGCGCCGCAGACCACGTGATCGACATCGGCCCGGGCGCTGGCGTGCACGGCGGCCAGGTGGTGGCGGAAGGCACGCTGAAGGACATTATGGCGGTGCCCGAGTCGCTGACCGGCCAGTACATGAGCGGCAAGCGCAAGATTGAAGTACCAAAACAGCGCGTGGCGGCGAACCCGGAAAAAGTGCTGAAGCTGACCGGCGCGCGCGGCAACAACCTGAAAGACGTTACCCTGACGCTGCCGGTGGGCCTGTTTACCTGCATTACCGGCGTGTCCGGTTCCGGTAAGTCGACGCTGATCAACGATACGCTGTTCCCGATTGCGCAGACGGCGCTGAACGGCGCGACCCTGGCCGAACCTGCACCGTACCGTGACATTCAGGGGCTGGAACATTTCGATAAGGTTATCGATATCGACCAGAGCCCGATTGGCCGTACGCCACGCTCTAACCCGGCAACCTATACCGGTGTTTTCACGCCCGTACGTGAACTGTTTGCCGGTGTGCCGGAAGCGCGTTCACGCGGCTACACGCCGGGACGTTTCAGCTTTAACGTGCGCGGCGGCCGCTGTGAAGCCTGCCAGGGCGACGGCGTGATCAAGGTTGAGATGCACTTCCTGCCGGATATCTACGTGCCGTGCGACCAGTGCAAAGGCAAGCGCTATAACCGCGAAACGCTGGAGATTAAGTACAAGGGCAAGACCATCCACGAAGTGCTGGATATGACCATCGAAGAGGCGCGCGAGTTCTTTGACGCCGTCCCTGCGCTGGCGCGTAAGCTGCAGACGCTGATGGACGTCGGCCTGACCTACATTCGTCTGGGGCAGTCCGCCACGACGCTGTCCGGCGGTGAAGCGCAGCGCGTGAAGCTGGCGCGCGAGCTGTCAAAACGCGGCACCGGTCAGACGCTGTATATCCTGGATGAGCCGACCACCGGTCTGCACTTTGCCGACATCCAGCAGCTGCTGGACGTGCTGCATCAGCTGCGCGATCAGGGCAACACCATCGTGGTCATCGAACATAACCTGGACGTGATTAAAACCGCGGACTGGATTGTCGATCTTGGCCCGGAAGGCGGCAGCGGCGGCGGTGAAATCCTCGTCTCCGGTACGCCAGAGACCGTTGCAGAGTGCGAAGCCTCGCACACCGCGCGCTTCCTTAAACCGTTGCTGTAATTGTCACACGGAGAGTTGCTGTCGGGTCGTTTCCGGCAGCAGCTCAACCGCCTGCTGATAGGACGCGTCCACCAGGTAGTAAATTTGCGAGCCTGGAATCGATCCATCCAGATAGACGGTGCTCCAGTGCGCCTTATTGAGGTGCTGGCTCGGCCTCACGTCATCATGCTGCTGACGCAGTAAATCCGCCAGTTCAGGGCTGGTTTTCAGCGACGCCGCCGGACGGCCTTCTACCTCTTTCACCATCGCAAACAGCACATCCCCCACCTTAACCTGCGTGGCTTTCCAGTCGCTATGGACGCTCTGCTCCGCGCCGGGCTTGCTCATGCAGTACTGAAGTATCTCCGAAATTGTCATCTTTATTCCCCTTGTAGCGTGGCGATAATTTTACGCGAACCACCGTGAATGCGATGTTCTCCCAGCCAGATCCCCTGCCACGTGCCCAACAGCAGCCGTCCGTTGTGGACCGGCAGCGTCAGCGATACGCCCAGCAGGGAAGATTTGATATGCGAAGGCATATCGTCCGCCCCCTCATAGTCATGCTCGTAGGGCGCGTTGTCCGGGACGCTCTTCAGAAAATGACGCTCCATGTCAGACCGGACGGTGGGATCGCAATTTTCATTCAGCGTGAGAGAGGCTGACGTGTGCTGAAGTAGCAGATGCAGCAAACCCGTTTTGACCCGCGACAGGTCGCGGAGCTGCCCGATGACTTCATCCGTCACCAGGTGAAAACCGCGTGGTTTAGCGCTTAAGGTCAGGGTCTGTTGGTACCACATCTGCTGCTCCGTAATGAAAGATGAATCTTTCTAAGTGTGCAGCAAGAAGGCGAAAGGTAAAACCCGCAGCAGCGAGATTTGATTAAAAAAGAGTCAAACTCGCTGCCAGAGACTTAATACTCCGAGTTGACGATCACCTCTTCACCAAACTTTCCGGCCATCGGCAGCGGTCGATAGGTCGAGTTAGACGCGCGTAACACCCTGATCCCTCTGGCACCAGCATCCTGCGCGGCGGTAATGTCGTTATCCGAATCGCCATAAAACACTTTGATGTTTTTCTTTTCCAGCCACTGGATTTTGGTGTTTTGCCCCTCTTTGTCACCCGCAAAAATGACCGGATTCATATTGGCAGCCGGGATCTGGAAATCGTCCTGCAGTGTTCTGGAGACGGTTTCCGTTTTGGTCTGGCTACGGCCGGTAACGAAGTAAATGCTGTCACCGCGCTTAACGTGCATAGCAATAAGCGCCCGGGCGACCTCTTTCGGGATGCTGTAATCGTCCCAGCCGTTATTCATTTTTTCCCAGAACTCCGGATTCTTCAGATACGCTTCGCTGTCCGGTGAATACATTTTTTTGCCGCGCCAGAAGCCAGGGCTTGAGAACAGCACGGTATCGTCAATGTCGAAGCCCACGGCCATTGGCGCGCGTCCCATCAGGCTGTTTTCGATTTGGGCCACGGAGACCCAGTGAATGGGCGCCTGTTCGGCAAGCATGGCGGCGGTGGTGCCGGTGTAAAGCGGCGTCGGCGCCGAGGCACGTGCGACGACGGCGCTATTAAGTGAGAACAATAAGCAGGCGGCGCTGAGCGCCAGTGTGATCTTGCGCATATTTTCCCCTGAATATTCAGCTTGTTATGGTTTTATTTTGAGTGAATGGTCAAAAAACTATCCGACCTTAACCCCAGCGGGAGGTGAAGGGAAGGAGTTTTTGCTTATGAAGCGGAATAAAAAGAAGACGATCACAAAGTGTGGATGAGTGATGTAGGCCCGGTAAGGCGCAGGCGCAGCCGCCACCGGGCAAGATTTTCTGCGGCCTGATGCCCTCTCCCACAGGGAGAGGGCGATAATAAGTAGTGAGTACTTACATCACAGCTGCAAACGCCTGCGCCACGCGGTGAACGTTGCTGGCATTCAGGCCCGCCACGCACATACGGCCGCTGGCGATCAGGTAGACACCGAACTCTTCGCGCAGGCGATCGACCTGCGCCGCGCTCAGTCCGGTATAGCTGAACATCCCGCGCTGCTTGAGCAGATAGTCAAAGTTATGCCCTGGCACGGCCTCTTTCAGGACGTTAACCAGCGCCTGACGCATCGACAGGATGCGCTTACGCATCGCTTCCACTTCGGCAAGCCAGGATGCTTTCAGCGTTTCGTCACCGAGAACCGTCGCCACCACCTGAGCACCAAAGTTTGGCGGGCTGGAGTAGATACGGCGCACTGTCGCTTTTAGCTGGCCCAGCACGCGGCCCGCCGCTTCGGCGTCTTCACACACCACGGACAGGCCACCAACGCGTTCACCGTACAGGGAGAAGATCTTAGAGAAGGAGTTACTCACCAGTACAGGCAGCCCGGCGCTGGCAGCGGCACGGATGGCATAGGCGTCTTCTTCCATACCCGCGCCAAAGCCCTGGTAGGCAATGTCGAGGAACGGGATCAGGTCGCGGGCCTTCAGCACCTCGATCACCGCATCCCACTGGGCATTGGTGAGATCCGCCCCGGTTGGGTTATGGCAGCATGGGTGCAGCAGCACAATACTGCGCGCTGGCAGCGTGTTCAGCTTTTCCAGCAGCGCGTCAACGCGCACGCCGTTCGTTTCGCTGTCGAACCACGGATAGGTCGCCACCTTAAAGCCCGCGCCCTCGAAGATCGCAACGTGGTTTTCCCACGTCGGGTCGCTGACCCACACGCCTGAATCCGGGAAGTATTTTTTCAGGAAGTCTGCACCGACTTTCAGCGCACCCGAGCCGCCCAGCGTCTGGATGGTCGCCACGCGTTTTTGCGCGAGCACAGCGTGATCGGCGCCGAACAGCAGCGGTGCAATGGTGTTGCGATAAGCGTTTAGCCCTTCCATCGGCAGATACAGAGACGCGCCGTGTGGAACCGCGTTCAGACGCGCTTCGGCTTCGGCAACGGCTTTTAATTGAGGAATAATGCCCTCCTCGTTGTAATACAGACCGATGCTGAGGTTCACTTTGTCGCTGCGAGGATCTTCTTTGAAACGCTCCATTAAGGAGAGGATAGGGTCGCCGGCATAGGCGTCAACTTTCTGAAACACGCGATGGTTCTCCGGAATTCGATGAGGCAGGGATTTCAACAATAAACCGGAAGCAGATGAAGGTCGAGAGCGATATCAGATCGGTCCCTGGATATATCGGCAAATGTGATCGATTCGCTCAGGCAGTGAGCCCTGCACGCGCAGAAAAGGAATATTTCGTGCCGACAGCTCTGCTTCATACCATACTTGCTGTCGGTGGCGAAACGCCTCGCCCTGCCGGGTGCCATCCTGCACAAACGGAAATTCATCTCCGCAAAGTACGACCAGCGCATAGTCTCGTTCAGCTAACTCCTTTAACGCCTGCGGCGCGCTGCCAAACTGATCGAGTGCGTAAAACAGGGTCGTTAAAGGTGAGGTATCACAGACCAGATAAGGCGCCGTGCAGGCTAATGCTTCCCGACGTACTTGCTCGCGGGCAATATGCAGCAAATCCTCCCGATCCAGGATACCGTTCTTCGCTTCCCAGTGTTCACGGCCATACTCTGCAACGTACGGAACGTTTAGCGTCTGCGCCAGAGCCTTTGCTAGCGTGCTTTTGCCCGTCGATTCTCCACCTAATAAGCAGATACGAAAAACAAAGCTGCGGTACACCTCTGGGGACATCATCTTACGATAACGATGAACATCAGAACGGATGAGCGTTCCCGAAGGGGCCTCTGGTCCCCGTTGACGCTGGAGACGCACGTGCGCAACCGGTCGTCCGAAACGCTGGCTCAGGACAACGGCAAACCCGTCTCCATAGTCTTCGGCAGTAAATACCGCCTCTGGCTGACAGTGCAAAATGTCCTCACACAGCGTTGCAACATAATGCCGGTGGAGATCGTCATCAGCGTCATTCGGTGGCGGTGGCGCAAGGCCATATGTAGCCAACACATGCGGCGAAAGCACGAGGTGGCGACATTGCGGAAAGCGCGTTGTTAACCAGTTAAGCCGCTTTTCAGGTTCGTAACCGCGTATTTCCGGCGACGAATAGCTGATGATACAGACCGTCTCGCACTGCTCAAGTGCCGTATTGATAAGCGCTTCATGGCCTGCATGTAATGGTGCGAATTTGCCTACCACCAGGCCGTTAGCATACAGCGTCATTGCGCACGGATCTCCTTGCGCCACTGATACAGTCCGTGCCACGCATTAAACCAAAACACCAGATATAAACCGGCGGTCAGATACAGTTCTCTCGTCGCGTACAGCGGTACTGCCAGCGTGTTAACGGCAAGCCAGATGTACCAGTTTTCCAGACGCCGTCCCATCAACATAAACTGAGCAAGAATGCTGAATGTCAAAATGATGGAGTCCAGCCAGGGGGCCCATGCATTGGTATAGAGATGCAATATCCACCCGTACGCCGCTGCTACGCTTACGGCGCAGGCTAAAAGCATAAAAAAATGTCCCGGTCTGGTACGACGGACAGGCAAGACCTCTCCATGATTGCCTTTAAGCCAATGCAGCCAGCCGGTTATGCTCGTTATGATGAAAAAGAACTGAAGGGTAACGTCAGCATAAAGCTGCACAGAATAGAAGACCCAGGCATAAAGCCCGCTACCGATGATGCCTATCCACCACGTATGGATATTGTTTCTGGCGGCCAGCCAGACGGAGAGAGCATAGGCCAGACATGCAGCGATTTCTGAAGGGGACATTATCCTTCCCTGGAATGAAATGTTAGTCGATGTACTTCATCGCCACCCGAGACGTCAGGCGGGTGATAAGTTCGTAAGCACTCACTTTAGTGATTTCAGCAATACGTTCAACGGGTAAACCTTCCCCCCACATCACCACATCGTCGCCGGGTTTATCCTGCGCTTCTGGCCCCAGATCGACGCAAATCATGTCCATCGCCACGCGGCCAACGATCTTCACCTCGCGACCGTTGACCAGCACCGGCGTACCCGTTGGTGCTGCGCGCGGATAGCCGTCGCCGTAGCCCATCGCCACCACGCCGAGACGCGTGTCGCGCTCGCTGGTCCAGGTGCCACCATAGCCCACCGGTTCACCGGCTTTGTGTTCACGCACGGCAATCAGAGTAGACACCAGAGACATGACTGGCTGGAAACCCATGTCCGGCCCCCAGGGTTTATTCTCCAGCGGCGACACACCGTAAAGAATGATGCCCGGTCGCGCCCAGTCGAAATGCGACTGCGGCCACAGCAGAATACCGCCGGATGCGGCGATCGAGCGCATCCCCGGCTTGCCTTCGCAGAAGGTATTAAAGATATCCAGCTGTCGCTCGGTCGCACCGCACTCGGGCTCATCGGCACGGGCGAAGTGGCTGACAATATTCACCGGCTGGCGCACGTTTTTGCACCGGCATAAACGCTGATAAAACGCTTCGGCGCTTTCCGGACGTACGCCCAGACGGTGCATGCCCGTATCAAGCTTCATCCACACGGTCACCGGCTCGCTCAGCTCAGCGGTTTCCAGTGCGGCCAGCTGTTCTTCGTTGTGTACCGCCGTGTGCAGATGCTGATCCGCGATAGTTGGCAGATCGGCGGCTTCGAAAAAGCCTTCGAGGAGCAGAATCGGCTGGGTAATCCCCCCCGCGCGCAGGCGAAGGGCTTCTTCAAGACGGGCGACGCCAAAGGCGTCGGCATCGGGGAGCGTTCGCGCGGTCTCAAGAAGACCGTGTCCGTAAGCGTTCGCTTTCACGACTGCAACGAGCTTGCTGGCGGGTGCCAGTTCACGCAGACGTTGCAGGTTGTGTCGCAGAGCGCGGCGGTTAATGACAACAGTTGCCGCTTGCATTTGAATTCCTTAGAAATTACTCATCATCATATTGAGGACCGGCATAGTTGTCGAAACGCGACCACTGGCCGTTAAAGGTCAGACGCACCGTCCCGATCGGGCCGTTACGTTGTTTACCAATAATAATTTCGGCGATCCCTTTCAGGTCGCTGTTCTCGTGATAAACCTCATCACGGTAGATAAACATGATTAAGTCGGCATCCTGCTCGATCGAGCCGGATTCACGCAGGTCGGAGTTGACCGGACGTTTGTCGGCACGTTGTTCCAGAGAGCGGTTAAGCTGCGACAGCGCCACCACCGGCACGTGCAGCTCTTTGGCTAACGCCTTGAGCGAGCGGGAAATTTCGGCGATCTCCAGCGTACGGTTGTCGGAGAGCGACGGGACGCGCATCAGCTGAAGGTAGTCGATCATGATAAGGCCGATACCGCCGTGTTCACGGGCGATACGACGCGCGCGGGAACGGACTTCCGTCGGCGTCAGGCCGGAAGAGTCATCAATATAGATGTTACGTTTTTCCAGCAGAATGCCCATGGTGCCGGAGATGCGCGCCCAGTCCTCATCGTCGAGCTGGCCGGTACGGATGCGGGTCTGGTCCACGCGCGAGAGCGATGCCAGAGAACGCATCATGATCTGCTCGGAGGGCATCTCAAGACTGAAAATCAGTACCGGCTTATCCTGCAACATCGCCGCGTTTTCGACGAGGTTCATCGCAAAGGTCGTTTTACCCATCGACGGACGCGCCGCGACGATAATCAAATCCGACGGCTGCAGACCGGCGGTTTTCTTGTTGAGATCGTCATAGCCGGTGTTCACCCCGGTCACACCGTCGTGCGGCTGCTGGAACAGCTGTTCGATACGGGCAACGGTGGCGTCGAGGACGTCGGCGATATTTTTGGGGCCTTCGTCTTTGTTGGCGCGGCTTTCGGCGATTTTGAAGACGCGAGACTCGGCAAGGTCGAGCAGGTCTTCACTGGTGCGACCCTGCGGATCAAAACCCGCTTCGGCGATCTCATTCGCCACCGAGATCATCTCGCGGACAACGGCGCGTTCACGCACGATGTCAGCATAAGCGCTGATGTTCGCCGCACTTGGCGTGTTTTTTGACAGTTCTGCCAGATAGGCAAACCCGCCGACGCTGTCCAGCTGTCCCTGACGCTCCAGCGACTCCGCGAGCGTGATCAGGTCAATCGGGCTACCCGACTCCTGCAGACGCGCCATTTCGGTAAAGATATGACGGTGCGGACGGGTGTAGAAATCCTCAGACACCACGCGCTCGGCGACGTCGTCCCAGCGCTCGTTATCCAGCATTAAACCGCCCAACACCGACTGTTCCGCTTCAATCGAGTGCGGCGGGACTTTTAACCCTGCGACCTGGAAATCACGCTCGCGAGGTTCAGTCTGTTTGTTGAAGGGTTTGTTTCCTGCCATAGTGAATGGAGTTACCGAGATAAAGAGTGGGTCGAAAGATTACCACATTCTGGAGGAAGCATGGCAACACGTATTGAATTTCACAAGCATGGTGGCCCTGACGTACTCAACGCGGTGGAGTTCACCCCCACCGCGCCTGGCGAAAACGAAGTGCAGGTTGAAAACAAAGCCATCGGCATAAACTACATCGACACCTATATTCGCGGCGGGCTCTACCCGCCTCCGTCGATGCCGAGCGGACTGGGCACCGAGGCGGCCGGCGTCGTCGTCAAAGTGGGCAGCGCGGTTAAGCATATTAAAGAAGGCGACCGCGTGGTGTACGCGCAATCTCCGCTGGGCGCTTACAGCTCCGTCCACAACGTCCCGGCGGATAAAGCCGCCCTGCTGCCCAACGCCATCTCCTTTGAGCAGGCGGCGGCCTCCTTTCTGAAAGGGTTAACCGTTTACTACCTGCTGCGCAAAACCTATGAAATTAAACCCGACGAGCAGTTCCTGTTTCATGCCGCGGCGGGTGGCGTCGGGCTCATCGCCTGTCAGTGGGCAAAAGCGCTGGGCGCAAAACTGATCGGCACCGTGGGCAATGCCCAAAAAGCGCAGCGCGCGCTGCAGGCGGGTGCCTGGCAGGTGATTAACTACCGTGAAGAGAGCATTGTCGAACGGCTGAAGGAGATCACCAGCGGCAAAAAGGTGCGCGTGGTGTATGACTCGGTAGGGAAAGATACCTGGGAAGCGTCGCTGGACTGCCTGCAGCGTCGTGGGCTGATGGTGAGCTTCGGGAATGCGTCAGGCGCAGTCACCGGCGTGAATCTGGGCATCCTTAACCAGAAAGGCTCGCTGTACGTCACGCGCCCTTCCCTGCAAGGCTACATCACCAACCGGGAAGAACTTGAGGAAGCCAGCAACGAGCTGTTCTCGCTGATCGCCAGCGGCGTCATTAAGGTGGATGTGGCAGAAGCGCAGAAATACCCGCTAGCCGACGCGCAGCGCGCGCATGAGGTGCTGGAGAGCCGGGCAACGCAGGGATCGAGCTTGTTGATTCCCTGAGCCCCAAAAAGAAATTGGGCTTCCCGTGGGAAGCCCTTTCTTTTTTTAGTTCGGCTGTATGTAGGGTACAGCGCGATGAATTCTTTAACGGCAGTCATAGTGACAGATTCGATAAGTAAATCCTATTCTGTTCTAAGCCAGGCTGCCGGAAAAGTTACAACTCTGTGACGAACCCCTCAATACCTTAGTAACGGAAGCGGTTATTGCGCTGATAACTGGGCACTTTTGGCGATTTAATCGCCCGTATCACCCACACCGCCGCGACGGCCAGCAGTAACCACGGCAGCAGTTTGATCGTCAGGGCAAACAATCCGCCAATAAACATGACGACCGTCGCCACCACGATAGCCGCCAGAATGCCGAGCAGCGAAATGCCCGTTGCTAACAGCATGACAAAAAAGCCAATCACAAAAAGTAGTTCCAGCATGGTGCTCTCCCACGAGTTCCCGAATGATGCAGCAAACATTACAAGAATCATGCCAGACATAACGTGTTGTTCTTAAAACAAAACGCCCCGCGAGAATTCGCAGGGCGTGGTGAATTTGACGAACTTTTAGCGAAAGTTATCGCTTGTCCGCCACCAGGCGCAACGCATGTTCCAGCACCTCAATATCGGCCCCGGCTTTATGGGCGTTTTCGCTCAGGTAGCGACGCCACTGACGCGCGCCCGGAATGCCCTGGAACAGCCCAAGCATATGGCGAGTGATATGGCCGAGATACGTACCGTTGCTCAGCTCGCGCTCAATGTAAGGATACATCGCACGCACGACGCCAACCGGATCGGTGTCTGCACCTTCGATGCCAAAGATTTCGCGATCGACCGTCGCCAGAATGCCCGGGTTCTGATACGCCTCGCGCCCGACCATCACCCCATCCATATGTTCGAGATGCGCTTTGGCCTCTTCCAGCGACTTGATGCCGCCGTTAATGGACATCGTCAGGTGCGGGAAGTCACGCTTCAGCTGATACACGCGCGGGTAGTCCAGCGGCGGGATTTCACGGTTCTCTTTCGGGCTCAGGCCGGAGAGCCAGGCTTTTCGCGCATGGATGATGAACATCTCGCATTCGCCCTTGCCGGAGACCGTATTGATGAAATCGCACAGGAATTCGTAGCTGTCCTGGTCGTCAATCCCGATACGGGTTTTGACCGTCACCGGAATGGAAACGACGTCGCGCATCGCCTTGATACAGTCCGCCACCAGCTGGGCATTTCCCATCAGGCAGGCACCGAACATACCGTTTTGCACGCGATCGGACGGGCAGCCAACGTTGAGGTTGATCTCGTCGTAGCCGCGCGCTTCAGCCAGCTTCGCGCACTGCGCCAGGGCGGCCGGATCGCTGCCGCCCAATTGCAGGGCAACCGGATGCTCTTCTTCGCTATAGGCCAGATAGTCGCCCTTGCCGTGAATGATTGCGCCTGTGGTCACCATTTCGGTGTACAGCAGCGTATGGCGGGAGAGCTGGCGCAGGAAATAGCGGCAGTGTCTGTCCGTCCAGTCGAGCATCGGCGCAATGGAAAAACGGTGTGCAGGGAAAGCGGTCTGTAATTCTGACGACATGGCGAAGTTTTAAGCATCTGGTGGAAAAGGGGCGCTACTATAGCACAAAGAAAAGCCGGAGGCGCAGCGCCTCCGGTGGACTTTAGAACGTCATGCTCAGCTGAGCCCCTGCGCCCCAGGTTTCGTCTTCACCGTACAGGCCCATCAGGTCAACATGCACGGTGCTAAACGGCGCGAAACCGACACCGCCGGTAAAGACATTGCTGTCGTTACCCTTCACGTCGGCACGATAACCCGCACGCACCGCCAGCCAGCTCAGCGGCGTCACCTCGGCACCGACACCCACGTACTGCGATGTATCTTCGCTCTTGAAGCCTTTGGTTTCGGTCAGATCGCCATCGGCGGTCAGCGTCACCAGGTCGTTGTGCCAGGCAGCACCGGCGGTCACCAGCGGACGGATCTGATAGGTGTCTTTATAGCTCACCACTTCTCCCGTACGGCCGTTGCGAATACGGATGTCTTTGGTGTCGATATCACGCGACATCAGGTTTTGTCCGCTCACGCCCACGGTCCAGTGTTCGCCGAAATCGGCCGCAATACCGGCATCCACGTTGAAGCCCGTATCGTCAGTGCGGTAGCGGCTGTCGTTCCACTTGTTACTGTCGTAATCGTAGATTGACGTGGTGTAGTTATAGACCCAGGTTTTTTGCAGTTTTGGCGTAACCCCCACGGAAACCGGGACGCCACCCAGATCGAACTGACGGGCAACAGCAACACCGTAATCGGAGACTATCGCCGCCCGGCCGGATGCCGTTGAGTTGAGGTTTTTGGTGATCTGATCCGTACCATTCAGCGCAGCGTCCAGCGCGACACCGGCAGCCACGACATTGCTTCGTTGAATACGGCGAAGGTAATCAATATCTTGCTGATCGATAGACGAGCTCACCCGGCCATGGGCATAGCCTTTCGCCATGAAGGCTACCGAAAGGACATCGTTAGGGATACTCACCGCAAGCCCTGCCCCTGCCGTTGCGCGTGCGGTTTTGCCTTTGAGATAGTCCAGTTCATCGGCCAGATCTTTGGCCGCGCCCTGGAATTGATTAATGGAACCTAATGGATTGGTGATAATTTCTCGTGGCGTGAGATTATCAACCACATCCTTGTAGTGATTAATTTTGTCGTTGATGTTATCAATCTCGTCCTGAAGATTGTCTTCATCCGTGATTTGCGCGCCAACCGAAGGCAATATGACCGTCACATCATCGTCCGGCTTTGCCTTTGCCAGCAGCGCGGGGTTGATTAACGCCCCACTACCATAGCTTCCCGAAGCCACGCCGGTGCCACCCATTGCGTCGCTGCGTGATTCTGTCCAGGTATTGGCTGCTCCCGCCTGATTTGCCATAAACAAGGAGACAGCAATGCTAACCACCGAAAATTTAAAATTTTTTTTCACAGTATGCCCGTTATAGTCTGTTATGAAATAACCCCTGTCTGTTATCACCCAAACAGGAACGAACTATTGCTGTGAATAAGTAGTAAAAGACCCGCTATTTCTTTCCCTAAGTAAAACTCCCTTACGGCCTGTTATATTTTGTGACGGCCCTCAATATTTATAGAAGAGGAAATTATTTTTTCCCAGGTTTTCCATCATGCGGCCCAAAAAACTGCGGGGGATGATCTACCCAGCGATCTTCCCGCGTGGCGGCATACACGGGGTTGAGCGGGTAGTAGATGCGGTTGTGCTTCTTGTTGGCCTCGCCAACGACCAGGAGCCGAACCTCATCGTCCGTGTTGTTGATAAAGGTATGACAGATGCCGGTTCCGGCGGGAAAACCTACGCTGTCGCCAGGCTCCAGTTTCCACAAGTGGCCGTTAATCCAGGCTTCAGGGTAGCCTTCGAGCACGTAAACAAACTCTTCTTCGTCGCTCTCCGCATGCGGATAGGACGTTCTGCGCCCAGGCGGCAGGCGCTCATGATGGATGCCAATACGCCCGAGCCCAAGCTTGCGAGCCAGCGGAGCACCAATGGAAAACAGCTCATCGCTGTCGGGGTAGGTCGAGTCATCCGCGCCTTCCACGTCGCGCCAGTGTCGAATGCAGTCAGGTCTTTTCATTCTGGTTCTCCCGGTTTTCGATGGGTCAGGTATAGCACAGACTGGCGGATCTCGGTGTTTTTAGCAGAACATGATAAAGTGAAGGTTTTCCGTCCTATAACATCCGGGGTGCTACATGGATAAGTCCACAAAAGAGCTGTTAGCGCAGGCCGAAAAGCTGTGTGCGCAACGCAATGTGCGCCTGACTCCGCAGCGCCTTGAAGTATTACGTCTGATGAGCCTGCAGCAGGGTGCCATCAGCGCCTACGATCTGCTGGATCTGCTCCGCGAAAGCGAGCCGCAGGCAAAGCCGCCGACGGTCTATCGCGCGCTGGATTTCCTGCTTGAACAAGGGTTCGTGCACAAGGTGGAATCCACCAACAGCTATGTGCTATGCCATCTGTTTGATCAGCCCACCCACACATCGGCGATGTTTATCTGTGACCGCTGCGGCGTGGTGAAAGAAGAGGCTGCGGAAGGCGTGGAAGATATTATGCATACGCTGGCAGCGAAAATGGGCTTTGCCCTGCGTCATAACGTGATTGAAGCGCACGGGCTCTGTTCCGCGTGCGTGGAGGTGGAAGCCTGTCGCCATCAGGACGCGTGTCAGCACGACCACTCTATCCTGGTGAAGAAAAAGCCGCGTTAGCGGCAAAAGCAAAGGCGGCTCATGGCCGCCCTCAGGGTGTACTTCCTTGTACTTTCGGGTGTAGCCCGGTTACCAGCGGTAGTCGTTGCGTTTTTCCCAGTCGCCCACTTCTTTTTCCGCCTGGTCTTTTGCGTAGCCGTAACGCTCCTGGATTTTACCAACAAGCTGATCGCGTTTACCTTCGATGACGGTCATGTCGTCATCCGTCAGCTTACCCCACTGTTCTTTCGCTTTACCTTTGAACTGCTTCCAGTTGCCGCCGATTTCGTCTTTATTCATCATCGTGTCCTCTTCGTTAAGCGTCGGGTCGTAACGTCCGTTACGTTCTTTTCTGCTGGACGTGATAATTATTGTAGTTAAGGATTCCGTGGTTAATTTCATATTCGGAATCTTTAACCGTCACGATATATCGGAGCGCGAGGGAAACCAGGTATTGTTTTGCCAGTGCCGGTGCCAGATAAACGCCAGCGATAACCCGCGCAGCGAGAGGAAGACGGCCAGGGCCAGCCACAGGCCATGATTACCCAGCCAGGGGAGCGTCAGGAGCGTCAGGCCAAATCCGGCCGCCGCGACAGCCATACTGTTGCGCATTTCGGCTCCGCGCGTCGCCCCAATAAACATGCCGTCCAGCAGATAACACCAGACGCCAACCACCGGTAAGACGACTTGCCAGATGAGATAGTGGCTCGCCAGCTCGCGCAGCGCAGGGAGAGAGGTAAGCAATGCAACGATTTGCTCACCGAAGCAGGCGTAAACCAGACCAAAGGCCAGCGCCACCAGCCCCGACTGACGGCAGGCAGCCCGCCACACCTCCCGAAGCTGCCCGCTTTCGCGCGCGCCGTACGCCTGTCCGGAATGCGCTTCAACCGCGTAGGCAAAGCCGTCCAGCGCATAGGCGGTAAAGGTCATAAGCGTCATCAATACCGCATTCACCGCAACGATTTCCGGCCCCAGTCGAGCCCCGAAAACCGTCAGCGCACCAAAGCAGAGCTGAAGAAGAAGCGAGCGCAACATGATGTCACGGTTGAGCGCCAGCAGCTTACGGATATTGCCGCGCCATGCGGTTTTGAGCAGCGCCAGGGAGATCCCGCGCATGGCCAGCACACGCCGGACCATCCACAAGCCAATGATAAAGGTCCCGTATTCGGCAATCGCCGTCGCCAGCGCCGCGCCCTGCACGTTCATATGCAGACCCATGACCAGCCAGACGTCCAGAACAATGTTGAGCAGGTTACCCACCACCAGCAAAATCACGGGCGCGCGGGCGTACTGCACGCCCAGTAGCCACCCCAGAAGAACCAGATTTGCCAGCGAGGCGGGTGCGCTGAGCCAGCGGATTTCCAGGAACCGTCGCGCCTGCGCCAGTACCGCTTCGCTGCCACCGACAATATGAAGCGCAAGATCGATCAGGGGGGCCCGCAATACAACGATTAACGCACCCGCGCCAAGCGCGAGGATTAGCGGCTGCACCAGTGCGCGCGCCAGACGCAGCGGATCTTTCGCGCCATAAGCCTGTGCGGTAAGACCGGTGGTACTCATGCGCAAAAAGAGCAGCAGCATAAACAGGAAGCTGGTTGCCGTCGCGCCAATCGCCACGCCGCCAAGATAAACCGGTGAATCAAGATGGCCTATAACGGCAGTATCAACCAGCCCCAGCAAGGGCACGGTAATATTGGAGAAAATCATCGGCAGGGCAAGACGCCACAATGCCTTGTCGGATGCCGTCAGCAGTGACATGAAAGATACCGGGAGTGGGGAATGAATCAGGCTACAGCGGTGCCATAGCCTGTCAGGAAGAGATTACAGCCATTCACCGTTGCGAATCACGCCTACCGCCAGACCTTCAATAGAGAAGCTCTGTTCGCGGAGGTCGACCACAATCGGGGTGAACTCGCTGTTTTCGGGCAGCAACTGAACAGTGTTACCCTGCTTTTTCAGACGCTTAACGGTCACTTCGTCATCAATGCGTGCGACCACGACCTGGCCGTTTCGCACGTCCTGGGTTTTATGCACCGCAAGCAGATCGCCATCAAGAATGCCGATGTCTTTCATCGACATGCCGCTGACGCGCAGCAGGAAATCAGCGCTCGGTTTGAACATGCCGGGATCGACCTGGTAGTGACCTTCAATATGCTGTTGTGCCAGCAGCGGCTCACCTGCAGCAACGCGGCCTATGAGCGGAATGCCCGTCTCTTCTTCCACCAGCAGGCGGATACCACGCGACGCGCCTGACACAATCTCAATCACACCCTTACGCGCCAGCGCTTTCAGGTGTTCCTCGGCAGCATTCGGAGAACGGAAGCCCAGACGCTGCGCGATTTCCGCACGCGTGGGTGGCATACCCGTCTGGCCGATATGATCCCGAATGAGATCAAACACCTCTTGCTGCCTGGTCGTTAACGCTTTCATTCCGCCCCCTGGGTGTATATACAGTTATGCTGTGAGTATATACAGTCAAAGGCGATTTTGGAACCAAAAACTGCACAAAAAACCAGGGACTTAATTATTCCTCGAGGCTCATCGGAAATGTGACCAAAGCAGGGTGACCCAGGTGATAACGGCAGTGATAATCGCCAACAACACGGCAGCAGAGCCCATGTCTTTTGCACGGCCAGAAAGCTCATGGAAATCGGAACCAATGCGATCAACAACGGCCTCAATAGCGCTATTAAGAATTTCCACTATCATCACCAGAAGTACGGAACCGATAAGCAGTACGCGGGTAATCGCATCAACATCAAGGAAACAGGCAACGATCACCGCGATGATTGCGGCGACGCCCTCCTGGCGAAAAGCGGCTTCGTTGACCCATGCGGCACGGAAACCTTTCCATGAATAGCCGGCGGCTTTGATGATACGCGTTAACCCAGTGGTATTATTGGCCATTAAAAGAACCTTTTTAAAAAAGAGCGTCATTAACATGAGGCGGAGCGCGTTTCGCTACAGCCTGAAGTATGACGGGTAACAACAGAAATTTTGCGCGCTTTCTGTTATCCTTGCGCCGCAATTGCATTATTAACCAGAGGCTTTACATCGTTTATGTCCGGCTGGCCACGAATTTACTACAAATTACTTAATTTACCATTAAGCATCCTGGTAAAAAGCAAGTCTATCCCAGCAGAACCCGCGCTGGAACTGGGGCTCGATACGTCGCGCCCTATTATGTACGTTTTGCCTTATAACTCGAAGGCAGACTTACTGACGCTTCGCGCCCAGTGTCTGGCGCATGACTTACCTGACCCGCTTGAACCGCTGGAAGTTGACGGTACGCTGCTGCCGCGCTACGTCTTCATCCACGGCGGGCCGCGCGTGTTTACCTATTACACGCCGAAAGAAGAGTCCATCAAGCTGTTCCATGACTATCTCGACCTGCACCGCAGCAACCCCGATCTGGATGTGCAGATGGTGCCGGTATCGGTGATGTTTGGTCGTCGTCCGGGTCGTGAAAAAGGCGAAGAGAATCCGCCGCTGCGCATGCTTAACGGCATCCAGAAGTTCTTCGCGGTCTCCTGGCTGGGACGCGACAGCTTTGTGCGTTTCTCCCCTTCCGTTTCGCTGCGTCGCATGGCGGACGAGCACGGCACCGACAAGATCATCGCGCAAAAACTGGCGCGCGTGGCGCGTATGCACTTCGCCCGTCAGCGCCTGGCGGCCGTAGGGCCACGCCTCCCGGCGCGTCAGGATCTGTTCAACAAGCTGCTGGCTTCAAAAGCGATCGCCCGCGCCGTTGAAGATGAAGCGCGCAGCAAGAAAATTTCGCATGAGAAAGCTCAGCAGAACGCCATTGCGCTGATGGAAGAGATCGCAGCGAACTTCTCTTACGAGATGATTCGCCTGTCCGATCGTATTCTCGGCTTTACCTGGAACCGCCTGTATCAGGGCATCAACGTCCATAACGCCGAGCGCGTGCGTCAGCTGGCGCACGATGGCCATGAGATTGTCTATGTCCCCTGCCACCGCAGCCACATGGACTACCTGCTCCTTTCCTACGTGCTCTATCACCAGGGGCTGGTGCCACCGCACATCGCAGCCGGTATCAACCTGAACTTCTGGCCCGCGGGCCCGATTTTCCGTCGCCTGGGCGCGTTCTTTATTCGTCGTACCTTCAAGGGCAACAAGCTCTACTCCACCGTGTTCCGCGAGTATCTTGGCGAGCTGTTCAGCCGCGGCTATTCCGTGGAGTACTTCGTGGAGGGCGGTCGTTCCCGTACCGGTCGTCTGCTCGATCCGAAGACCGGCACGCTGTCGATGACCATCCAGGCCATGCTGCGCGGAGGCACCCGTCCGATCACGCTGGTGCCTATCTACATCGGCTACGAGCACGTGATGGAAGTGGGCACGTACGCGAAAGAGCTGCGCGGTGCGACCAAAGAGAAAGAGAGCCTGCCGCAGATGCTGCGCGGCTTGAGCAAGCTGCGCAATCTCGGTCAGGGCTACGTGAACTTCGGCGAGCCGATGCCGCTGATGACCTACCTGAACCATCACGTGCCGGAGTGGCGCGAGTCCATCGATCCTATCGAAGCGGTGCGTCCGGCCTGGCTAACGCCAACGGTTAACGGCATCGCGTCCGAGCTGATGGTGCGCATTAACAACGCCGGTGCGGCTAACGCCATGAACCTCTGCTGTACGGCGCTGCTGGCTTCACGTCAGCGCTCGCTGACCCGTGAACAGCTCACGGAGCAGCTGGATTGCTATCTGGACATGATGCGTAACGTGCCGTACTCGGTTGATTCAACCGTGCCTTCTGCGACCGCCAGTGAACTTATCGATCACGCGTTGCAGATGAACAAGTTTGAAGTGGAGAAGGACACGATCGGCGACATCATCATTCTGCCGCGCGAGCAGGCGGTGCTGATGACCTACTACCGCAACAACATCACGCATATGCTGATGCTGCCGTCGCTCATGGCCGCCATTATTACCCAGCATCGTCATATCTCCCGTCAGGAGCTTTTGCGCCATCTTGAGACCATCTATCCGATGCTGAAAGCGGAGCTGTTCCTGCGCTGGAGTAAGGATGAGCTGGCGACAGAACTGGATAAGATGACGGAAGAGATGCGTCGCCAGGGGCTGATTACCCTGAACAACGACGAGCTGCACATCAATCCGTCACGCTCCCGCACCCTGCAACTGCTGGCGGCCGGTGCGCGCGAAACGCTGCAGCGCTACGCCATCACGTTCTGGCTGCTGAGCGCGAACCCGTCCATCAACCGCGGTACGCTGGAGAAAGAGAGCCGGACGCTGGCCCAGCGCCTGTCCGTTCTGCACGGCATTAACGCCCCTGAATTCTTCGACAAAGCGGTCTTCAGTTCCCTGGTGCTGACGCTGCGCGATGAAGGCTTCATCAGCGATACGGGTGATGCCGAGCCGGAAGAGACGCTGAAGGTGTACCAGATGCTGGCAGAGCTGATTACCTCGGACGTGCGCTTGACGATTGAGAGCGCCACGCAGGGCGAGTAACACAATGCCGGGTTATGGCCCGGCCTGACGCTCTGGATAATAAAAAGGCCCGGTAAGCGCTGACGCTACCGGGCCTTTTTTTGCCTTGTTAAATCATTGCATTTAGCTGAGCAGCGTAAAGGCAATCATCCCGACAATTGCACCCGTCGTGCCGAGGATAGTTTCCATCAGCGTCCAGGTTTTCAGGGTTTGCGCTTCGGTGGCACCGGTAAACTTACCGAACAGCCAGAAGCCGGCGTCGTTAACGTGAGAGACCACAATCGAACCGCCCGCGATACAGATAGAGAGCGCGGCCATCTGGGCACCGGAGTAGTTCAGCTGTTCAATCACCGGCATCACCAGACCCACGGCGGTTAAACACGCCACGGTGGCGGAACCCTGGATGATACGCACCGCCGCAGCCAGCACAAAGCAGGTGACCGCAATCGGCAAGCCCATCCCGGTCAGCGCTTCGCCCAGAGCCGGGCCCACGCCGGAATCCACCAGCACCTGCTTGAACACGCCGCCTGCACCGATCACCAGCAGGATAATCCCCGCAGGCTGCAGCGCCGCACCGCAGATCTCCATCACCCGGTCTTTTGGCATCCCCTGACGCATCGCCAGGCCGTAAATCGCCACCAGGCACGCCACCAGGATCGCCGTGAACGGATGACCAATGAACTCAAACCATTCGTAGGCGGTAGAACCGACCGGCACAAAGCGCGCGGCGATGGTTTTCAGGCCCACCAGCACCAGAGGCAGCAGGATCAGCGACAGGCTGAAGCCGAAGGATGGCATTTTGCCCTCGCCCAGGTGCGGCTCGGTAATGTCGTCCGGAATGTGCAGCTCAACGTAACGGCTGATGAAGTTGCCCCACAGCGGACCGGCAATAATCATCCCGGGGATTGCCGCGCACAGGCCAATCAGGATCATCCAGCCAAAGTCGGCGTGCATCTGGGAAGCCAGCAGCATCGGGGCAGGCCCCGGCAGCAGAAACGCTGCGGCTGCCGCCACGCCCGCAAACAGCGGAATGACCAGCTTCACGAGGTTAGTGCCGGTATGGCGCGCCATGGAGAAGGCGACGCTTATCAGCAGCACAACGGCCACTTCGAAGAACAGCGGCAGCGCGCAAATCAGCCCTGCCAGACCAATCGCGTAATGCGCACGGCTGTGGCCAAAGGATTTCAGCATCTTGACGGCAATCTGGTCGACCGCGCCCGTCTCGTGCAAAATCTTGCCAAACATGGCGCCAAGGGCGACCACAATCGCCAGGAAGCCCAGCGTACCGCCCATCCCTTTTTCCATTGTCGCGGCGATCTTGTCGAGCGGCATACCGGAAAAGAGACCAGCACCAATAGAAACCACCATCAAAGCAACAAAGGCGTGCATGCGCGCCTTCATCACTAAAAACAGCAGCAGCAATACTGAACCTACTGCTGTCAAAACTAGCGTTAATGTACTCAAAACTTACTGCCTTTTATTAATGACCTCGATGGTGCTGGCAACAACCCCCTCCAGTGACTGATCGATATCAACCACTAAGACGTCTTTTTCGTCTTCACCCGGCTCCTGCAGCGCTTCAAACTGCGTCACCAGCATCTGGGTTTTGAAGAAGTGACCTTTACGCGCCTTCAGGCGGCTTTCAATCACCTCGAAATCCCCTTTCAGGTAGATGAAAGAGAGGTTCGGATTGCCGTCACGCAGCAGATCGCGGTAGGTTTTTTTCAGCGCGGAGCAGACGATCAGGGAGACTTTATTGGTGCGCTGCATCGCGAACGCGGCGTCGTTCAGCGCCTGCAACCACGGTTTACGGTCGTCGTCGTTCAGCGGCTCGCCGGAGGCCATTTTCATGATGTTGCTGCGCGGATGGAGGAAGTCGCCATCAAGAAACGCAGCCTGGAGTTGATGCGCCACTTCGCTGGCCACGGCTGATTTCCCGCTACCGGAAACGCCCATCAGGACGTAGACGTGGTGATCGTGATTAGTCGTGCTCAAAGGGTGTCCCTCAGTCAATTGTTACGGGTAACAGTTATCGGTAACATTGTCCTGCCGGGGCAAAAGAGAAGCAATATCCAAACGTGCGCGAAGTGAATAAGTGTGAGCTACTTCAAATTTGTCAGTTCAAATAGATCCACCCGGTGACAAGGTGAAACCTAAATCTAACATTTTCGGCGTAACCGTCTCGCCACGAATGCGCGCCAGCAGGCGTTCTGCGCCAATGCGGCCCATACGTTCACGCGGCGTCAGGACGCTCGCCAGACGCGGCTCCATCACCTGACCGATGTCATGGCCGTGGAAACCGGCGATCGCCATATCATCAGGGATCTTCAGCCCCAGACGCTGGCACTCAAACGCTGCGCCGACTGCAAGGTCATCGTTGGTACAGAAAATACCGTCCAGTTGCGGATACTCGCGTCGCGCCTGACGCATCAGCTCAATACCCGACGTATAGGAAGAGGACTGCTCCACCATCACGCTGTACGGGGTTAAGTTCGCGTCGAGCATCGCCTGCTCGTATCCCTTCTGTTTGATGATAGTACGTTCATCAAGACGCGCACCCAGATAGGCGATATGACGATGCCCGCGGGCGATAATGGCCGCCGTCATCTGGCGCGCCGCTTCGAAGTTATCAAAGCCGACGGCGATGTCGAGGCACGGCGACTGGCTGTCCATCAGCTCCACGACCGGAATACCGGCCACTTCAATCATTTTGAGCGTGCGGGCAGTGTGGGTTCGTTCGGTTAAAATCAGGCCGTCAATGTTCCAGGAAAGCATCGATTCAAGACGTTCCTCTTCGAGTTCCGGCTTGTACCCGTAGTGGGCGAGCATGGTCTGATAGCCAAACGCATCGGTGACGCTTTCAATGCCGCGCAAAACTTCGGCGAAAACCTGGTTGGTCAAAGAAGGAAGCAGAACGCCCACCGCGCGGCTGGTCGCATTCGAGAGAATATCGGGTGCACGGTTGGGGATGTAACCCAGTTCATCAAGGGCAGCGGCAATCTTGCCACGTAACGCCACGGAAACCTGTTCCGGGTTACGTAAAAAACGGCTGACCGTCATTTTGGTCACACCGACGCGATCGGCGACATCCTGAAGTACGGGGCGTTTCTTTTTCATCGTCCTGAGAAATCTTGAAGTGAGAGATTTGCTCAGTTTACCACGGACAAAGCCCATCCTTCCCCTGTCAAAGGGAAGGATGGGGATTTATTTATGTTTTATTACACCGGCGGCAGGTCAAACAGCAGAATTTCGCTTTCGCTGTCGGCATGCACGGAGATCGCCTGCTCATCCCAGATGGCCAGACCATCGGCGGTTGTCGCTTTGGTGCCGTTGATGGACACCTCCCCTTTCACCACCTGGATCCAGACGCGGCGGTTAGCGGCAATCTGATGCACGGACTGTTCATCTTTCGCCAGCGCCCAGCGGTACAGCTCCATATCCTGATGCACTTTCAGGGAGCCTTCACGCGCATCCGGGGAGAGCACCAGCTGTTTACCCTGTTTCGCGTCGAAGCGGCGCTGCTCGTAGCGCGGCGTGATGCCGGTCTCTTCTGGAATGATCCAGATTTGATACAGGTGCAGTTTTTCCGTTTTGCTTGGGTTGTACTCAGAGTGACGCACCCCGGTACCTGCGCTCATAATCTGGAACTCGCCCGCCGGAACCTGCTCTTTGTTGCCCATGCTGTCCTGGTGCTCAACCGCGCCTTCCAGCACATAGGTCAGGATTTCCATGTCTTTGTGCGGGTGGGTACCAAAGCCCTGGCCTGCATCAATCACGTCGTCGTTAATCACGCGCAGTGCGGAGAAGCCCATGAAGTTCGGGTCGTAGTAGTCGGCAAACGAGAATGAATGCCATGAGTCCAGCCAGCCATGATTCGCGTGACCACGTTCGTTTGCTTTGCGTAAGTAGATCATTGTTTTCACCCTCAGTTCGTTTCGATGGAGTAAGTGTGGACGCAAACGGCCTGGGATCATAGAGGGTGAAAATTGACTCCTCTGTTCAAAAATTGTGAACAAGTGCAGAGGAGCCGTTTTTGCTTATTTTGCGAGGGTTACCGTGGCAGGAGAGGCCTGTTCGAAGGCCCGTTCAAGGATTTCGAGGTTGGTCAGAACGTCAGATTCCTTGACGTAATTCGCCATGCCGTTTGTGAGGGTCTCAAACAGCGCATCATAGACGCGGCCATAGTCGCCGGTTTCCGGCTTCAGCGTTTCTTTGACCGTCACGCCCTCATCGTTCACATACTCCAGCACGCCCACGGAATCGTCCGCCGCAAAGCCAGGTTCACCGGGCATGATATTGGCCTTCAGGCTGGTCTCCTGCTGGTCGATACCGTATTTGATAAACGAACCTTTAGTGCCGTGAACGATAAATTTCGGGTAATTGATTTTCACCAGGTGGCTGGTTTTGACGATGGCCTTCAGGTCGCCGTAGAACAGCTGGGCTTCGAAGGTATCGTCCGGGTTGGCTTTATTGCGCAGGCTGCGAATGTCATACGTCACGTGGTCCGGGCGGCCAAAAAGGGAGATGATCTGGTCCATGGTGTGCACGCCCAGCCCGTAGAACGAACCATCCTGCGGCAGTCCGGGTTGCGTTTCCGCCACCGGGCGGTAGTAATCGAAGTGGCTTTCGATCTCCACAATGTCGCCGAGCTTGCCGCTTTCAATCGCTTTTTTTGCCGTCAGGAAGCAGCTGTCGAAGCGACGGTTCTGATACGGCGTGACGGTCAGCCCTTTACTTTTCGCCAGCGCGAACAGCGCTTTCGCTTCGGCGATGGTCGGGGTGAACGGCTTTTCTACCAGCACGTTTTTGCCCGCTTCCAGCGCGCGTTTCGCATAGTCAAAATGGCTGTCGGCGTGGGTGCAGACAACCACCAGCGTGACCTGCGGATCGTTAAGCACCTGATCGAGATCGCTGGTGAAATGGATGTGGGAGTACTGCGGAGACTGCTCCTCCGGCTTCGCGCGGCGGCGGTAGATATGGGCCACATGCCAGGTATCTTTACGGTTGAGGACATACGGCAGGTGATAGCGGGTGGTGCTTTTGCCAAATCCAATAAATGCGCAATGTAGTGTCATGGCTCAGTCCTTTTGGAAGGTTACTGAGTCTAACCATAACAAAAAAAAGCCAGCTAAAAGCTGGCTAAAGTAATACTGGAAGCAATGTGAGCAATGTCGTGCTTTCAGGTTCCCGTAGCGGTCTTCCTGAATGCAGAGCAATAATAATCATTCTCATTCGCACTTGTCCAATACTTTTTGCAAAAAATAGCGGTTGACTCAAATTTTAAAGTCATTGATGTTGGAAGGGCCTTTTAACTGACTGAGGAACAAGGAATGAGTGAGATAGTGATACGCCATGCGGAACCGAAAGATTATGACGCCATTCGTCAGATCCACGCCCAACCGGAGGTGTACCACAACACACTACAGGTTCCTCATCCGTCTGAGCAAATGTGGCAAGAACGACTCACCGACCAGCCCGGCATTAAGCAACTGGTCGCCTGTGTAGACGGTCATGTCGCTGGGCATCTGTGCATCGCCGTCGCGCAACGCCCACGCCGCAGCCATGTGGCTGATTTTGGGATTTGTGTTGGCGCGCAGTGGCAAAACCGGGGCGTTGCCAGCGCGCTGATGCGCACCATGATTGATATGTGCGATAACTGGCTGCGCGTTGACCGCATTGAGCTGACGGTGTTTGTCGATAACGAACCGCCGATTGCGGTGTACAAAAAACACGGGTTCGAAATTGAAGGCACCGGCAAGCGCTATGCCCTGCGCAACGGCGAGTATGTGGATGCGTATTATATGGCGAGAATGAAGTAGTGATTTGCCGGGTGGCGGCTTCGCCTTACCCGGCCTACGTTCGTGCAGTTGTAGGCCCGGTAAGCGCAGCGCCACCGGGCAATACATCAATACCCCGCCGTCAAATCATCCACCGAACGCGGGTCTGATGCGCCAAACAGCGCTCCGTCCGGCCCCACCATAATGCTCTGGGTGCTGCCCATCGCCTCCTTCACCGCCACCTTCTGCCCACGCTGCTCAAGCAGTTTAATGGTGTCCGGGCTAAAGCCCTTCTCGACGCGCAGCTCGTCCGGCAGCCACTGGTGGTGGAAACGCGGGGCGTTAGTCGCTTCGGCGACGTTCATCCCAAAGTCGATGCTGTTCACCACCATCTGCAATACGGTGGTGATAATCCGGCTGCCGCCCGGGCTACCGGTTACCAGCCAGGTTTTGCCCTCTTTCACCACGATGGTGGGCGACATGGACGACAGCGGACGTTTCTTCGGCCCTACCGCGTTCGCATCGCCGCCGACCAGCCCGTAGACGTTCGGCACGCCCGGCTTGGCAGAGAAGTCATCCATCTCGTTGTTCAGCAGAATGCCGCTATTGCCCGCCACAATCCCGGTGCCGAAGGTGGTGTTGAGCGTATAGGTCACCGCCACCGCGTTACCGTCTTTATCCACCACCGAGAAGTGGGTGGTCTGGTTGCTTTCATACGGTGCCAGCTTGCCGGGACGGATCTCGCTCGACGGCCTGGCCTTGTTGATGTCGATCTGATCGGCAATGGATTTGGCGTACGCCTTGTTGGTCAGCGCCTGCCACGGCACCTTCACGAAGTCCGGGTCGCCGAGATATTCCGAGCGGTCGGCATAGGCGCGTTTTTCCGCCTCCGCCATTATCTGCATGGCATCCGCGCTGCCGAAGCCGAACTTGTGCATATCGAAGTTTTCAAGAATGTTGAGGATCTGCACGATGTGAATGCCCCCGGAAGACGGCGGCGGCATGGAGAAGACCTCGTACCCGCGGTAGGTGCCGCTAATCGGCTCGCGCTCCACCGCCCTGTAGTCCGCCAGATCCGCTTTGGTGATGAGCCCGCCGTTCTTCTGCATCTCTTGTGCAATCTGGTCGGCAATCGCCCCTTTGTAGAAAGCGTCCGGACCGTGCTCCGCAATCAGCTCCAGGCTTTTGGCGAGGTTCTTCTGCACCAGCTTATCGCCCTTCTTCAGCGGTTCACCGTCTTTCCAGAAGATCGCCTTACTGTTTTCGTGATTCGGGATGACTTCGCTGCCGTAGGTTTTGAGGTCGTCCGCCAGGGCGTCATTCACCACAAAGCCCTCCCGCGCCAGCTTGATAGCAGGCTGCACCACCTTGTTCAGCGGCATCGTGCCGTATTTTTCCAGCGCCAGCGAGAAGCCCGCAACGGTGCCCGGCGTGCCGGAGGCCAGGTGCGAGGTCAGGGATTTTTTACTGTCCGGGTTACCCTGGTCGTCGAGGAACATATCGCGGGACGCCTGAGAAGGCGCCATTTCGCGGAAGTCGATGGCGGTGGTTTTCCCGTCTTTGGTGCGCAGCATCATAAAGCCGCCGCCGCCCAGGTTCCCCGCCTGCGGGTGCGTCACCGCCAGCGCATAGCCGACGGCGACCGCCGCATCCACCGCGTTACCGCCCTGCCTGAGAATATCTACGCCCACGCGGGTCGCCAGCGCATCCACCGACGCCACCATGCCGTGGGTTGCCCGCACGGGATGAAAGACATCTTCCTCCACGCCGTAAGAGACCGGAGGCGCCGCGGGCGGGTTGGCCGCCACGCTAAATGTACCGCCTGCCATCAGCGCGGCGAGGGCGACCCAGCGCAAAAACGTTGGTTTCATCATTATTGTTCTCCAGGTGAAGGGATCCATATTCCCCGCTTAAGCCTGGTTCACAACTCCTAAAAAATCATCGTCATGGTGAAATCAGGGTAAACTTAAGAGAGACCTCAAAAGGAGGAAATGACAATGAAACGCTTATTGATTCTTACGGCGCTGATCCCGTTTGCCGCGCTCGCACAGCCACTCAATACGATGAATAACCCGAACCAGCCGGGTTACGTTATCCCGAGCCAGCAGCGTATGCAGACCGAGATGATGAGCCAGCAACAGCAGCAAAAAGGGATGCTGAATCAGCAGCTGAGAACGCAGACCCAGATGCAGCAGCAAAGCCTGCAAAATCAGATGAACGCCAACACCCAGCGCGTGCAGCAGGGGCAGGCGCGCGAGCAGCCGCTGCCGAATAGAAACGGCGGAATGTTAGGTGGAATGACTTCGTCAGGCAGCGGACAGCAGCATATGCTGCCGCCGCAGTCGAATGGCAGTATGCTTAATCCGCAGAACTAAAGTCCGGGCCAATCAGGTCAATCGCATCGGTACAGATGCTGTCCACGCCCCAGCGCAGCAGTTCGGCCGCACGCTGGGGTTTGTTGACGGTGTAAACCAGAATATGCAGTCCCGCGTCTTTCAGCACCTTCACCCGCGCCTCATCCAGCAGCTGGTGATTAAGATGAATAGAGACACACGCTAAGCGCGTCGTCAGCTCGCGCCAGTCCTCGCGCCACTCGTCCAGCAATAGCCCGCGCGGCAATTCCGGCACGGCCGCCTGCGCCGCCTCCAGGGCGTCAATTTCAAACGAGGAGAGCAGCGGCGCGGTCATCCCTTCCCACAGCTCGCGCGCGGCCAGGGCAATGACTTTGCCCGTCAGCGGCCCGGTGCCGGTGGTCGGTTTGATTTCGATATTGGCCATCATGCCGTGCTGGCGACAGCGATCGGCCACTTCCGCCAGCAGCGGCAGCGGTTCGCCTTTGAATTCGCCGCTGTACCAGCTTCCGGCGTCGACTTTCAGCAGATCGCGCCACGGCAGCTCGCCCGCCACGCCCCAGCCGTTGCTGGTGCGTTCGAGGTTATCGTCATGCAGCAGGAAAATCTCGCCGTCTTTCGACAGCTTGGCGTCGAACTCGATCATGGTGTGGCCGTAACGCGCGCCAACATCAATCGCCGCCAGGGTGTTCTCCGGCGCCAGTTTACCGCCGCCGCGGTGGGCGACGACGTGGGGATAAGGCCAGTTGCTCATACTCGTTGTCCTGTTTCACCGTCAAAAAGGTGCAGATGATTTTCCGGCAGGTGCAGCCACAGCGTGCTGCCTGCTTTAGGGCGCTCCTGATGCGCCAGACGCACCACCATCTTTTGCTCGCCCCAGCGCCCGTGCGCCAGGTTATCTGCACCTAACATCTCCAGCGTGTCCATCACCAGCGGCACGCCGCCTTCCGCCTGAGAGGTTAAACCGATATGTTCCGGGCGGATACCGAGCGTCATCTTACGCCCGGCGTAGCCACGATAGTACCAGTTGATCGGCAATGCCATCCCGCTTTCCAGCTCAAAGTGCGTGCCCGTGCTGCTGATGCGCCCTTCGAGCAGGTTCATCGCCGGGCTGCCGATAAAGCTCGCCACAAAGCGGGTGGCCGGTTTCTCGTAGACTTCCACGGGGGTACCAATCTGCTCGGCAACGCCTTTGTTCATCACCATCACGCGCTGGGCGAGGGTCATGGCCTCAACCTGATCGTGGGTAACGTACAGTGACGTGGTTTTCAGGCGACGGTGCAGCTGCTGCAGCTCAAGACGCATCTGCACGCGCAGCTTGGCGTCGAGGTTAGAGAGCGGCTCGTCGAACAGGAATACCGCCGGATCGCGCACGATGGCGCGCCCCATCGCCACGCGCTGGCGTTGGCCGCCGGAGAGTTCGCGCGGGCGGCGCTTGAGCAGGCCGTCCAGCTCCAGAATGCGCGCCGCTTCTTTCACGCGCTCCTCGATATGGCCTTTGCCCATGCCGCGGATTTTCAGCCCCCAGGCCATGTTCTCCTCCACGCTCATGTGCGGGTAGAGGGCGTAGTTCTGGAACACCATCGCGATGCCCCTGTCTTTCGGCTCCATCTCGGTGACGCGCTGGCGGTCAATCCAGATATCCCCAGAGGTCACGCGCTCCAGCCCCGCCACCATGCGCAGCAGGGTGGATTTGCCACAGCCGGACGGGCCGACCATCACGATAAACTCCCCGTCCGCCACGTCGAGCGTCAGCGGTTGAATCACCTGGGTTTTGCCGTCCCAGCTTTTGGTTACTGCCTGAAGTTTTAAACCTGCCATCTTATTTCTCGCTATCGACCAGGCCGCGGACAAACGCGCGCTGCATGGCTAAAACAATGACTACGGGTGGGATGAGGGTGAGCAGCATCGCCGCCATCACCTGGTTCCAGAGGGTGGTGCCTTCGCCGGTGGCAATCATGCCTTTGATGCCCGCCACGGCGGTGCCGAGATTGACGTCCTGAATAATCAGCAGCGGCCACAGGTACTGGTTCCAGCCGTAGATAAAGGTGATCACAAACAGCGCCGCAAGGTTGGTTTTCGACAGCGGCAGCACGATGTCGCGGAAGAAGCGCATCGGCGACGCGCCGTCGATGCGCGCGGCTTCAATCAGCTCGTCCGGCAGGGTCATAAAGAACTGGCGGAACAGGAAGGTGGCGGTCGCCGAGGCCATCAGCGGCAGGGTTAGGCCCGCGTAGCTGTCGAGCATCTTCAGGTTGGCGATCACTTCCACCGTCGGGAAGATACGCACCTCCACCGGCAGCATCAGGGTAATGAAGATCATCCAGAAGAAGAGGTTGCGCAGCGGAAAGCGGAACCAGACGATGGCGAAGGCCGAGAGCATCGACACCGTAATTTTGCCGACGGTGATGCCAAACGCCATGATGAAGCTGTTGAGCATCATCAGCCAGAACGGCGCGCTGTTGGCGCCCACGCCCTGGGTCCAGATGGTCTTCATGTTCTCGAACAGATGCGTGCCTGGGATCAGCGTCATCGGCGTTTCGAACACCGCTTTGGTGTCCAGCGTGGCGGCGACAAAGGCCACGTACAGCGGGAACAGGATAACGAGAATGCCCAGGATCAGCAGGGTATGGCTGAAAATCGTCAGCCCGCGACGGTTCTCAATCATTGGTAGCGCACCTTACTTTCAACATAGCGGAACTGCACCACCGTGAGGATGATGACGAGGAACATCAGCACCACCGACTGCGCGGCGGAGGCCGAGAGATCCAGTCCGGCGAAGCCTTCGCGGTAGATCTTGTAGATAAGCGTGGTGGTCGCCTGCACCGGACCGCCTGCGGTGGCCGCATCGATCACCGGGAAGGTGTCGAAGAAGGCGTACACGAGGTTAACCACCAGCAGGAAGAAGCTCACCGGGGCGATCAGCGGCAGCGACAGCCTGAAGAAGCGACGAATCGGCCCTGCCCCGTCAATGGCGGCGGCCTCCACCAGCGAACGCGGGATGGACTGCAGCGCGGCAAAGAAGAACAGGAAGTTGTAGCTGATCTGCTTCCACACCGAGGCGAATACCACCAGGAACATGGCCTGACCGCTGTTCTGGGCGTGGTTCCAGTCGTAGCCGAACTCTGCCAGGAAATGGGTAATCAGCCCGCGACCGGGGTTAAACAGGAAAATCCATAGCACGGCGGCGACGGCGGGCGCCACGGCGTACGGCAGCAGCATCAGGGTCTGATACAGGCGGCTGCCGCGCACCACGTAATCCACCAGCGCGGCGAAAAACAGCGAAGCAACCAGACCGCTGACGGTCACCAGCGCGCTGAACCTGATCGTCGTCCAGAAGGCGTCCAGGTAGTAGCTGTCATGGAACAGCGCGGTAAAGTTGTCCAGCCCGACAAACTGGCTGGAGAGCCCAAACGGATCGACGCTTTGTACCGAGTACCACAGCGCTTCGCCCGCAGGCCAGATAAAGAAGATAACGGTGATGACCAGCTGAGGCGCGACCAGCAGGTACGGCAGCCAGCGGGAACGGAACACCGGACGGGATGATGACATTGAGATTGGGTTCCTGAGCAATGCCGGGTGGCGGCTACGCCTTACCCGGCCTACAAATATTTCTCCCTCTCCCCGTGGGAGAGGGTTGGGGTGAGGGCATCAGCCCGCACGATCCCCGTAGGCCCGGTAAGCGCAGCGCCACCGGGCGAATCACGGATTACGATTTCGTCGACTGCTCAAAGCGGCGCAGCAGCTGATTCCCGCGCTCTACCGCGGAATCCAGCGCCTGCTGTGGCGTTTTCTTCCCGGTCCAGACGCTTTCCAGCTCTTCATCCACGATGGTGCGGATCTGCGGCATGTTGCCCAGACGCAGGCCTTTGGTGAACGGCAACGGCGGCTTGTTCAGCATCTGACGCGTCGCGATATCCGCGCCCGGGTTCTTGCTGTAGAAGCCCTGCTCGCGGGTCAGGTCATACGCGGCTTTGGTGATCGGCAGGTAGCCGGTCTTCTGGTGCCATTCGGCGGCGTTTTCCGGCTTCGCCAGGAAGTCAAGGAACTCGGCCACGCCTTTGTAGGTGCCCTTGTCTTTACCCTGCATCACCCACAGGCTCGCTCCGCCGATGATGGCGTTCTGCGGCGCGCCCTTCACGTCAGCGTCGTACGGCATCATGCCCACGCCGTAGTTGAATTTGGCGTAGTGACGGATATCCGCCAGCGAGCCGGACGAGGCGGTGGTAATGGCGCAATCGCCGTTGTAGAACTTCTCGGTGGATTCGTCTTTACGCCCGAAGTAGCTGAAGTCACCCTTCTTGTTGAGTTCTTCCAGCAGCGCGATGTGCTTCACCTGCTCCGGCTTGTTGAACTCCAGTACCGCGTCGGTGCCGTCGAAGCCGTTGTTTTTGGTCGCCACCGGCAGGCCGTGCCAGGCGCTGAAGTTTTCGATCTGGATCCAGCCCTGCCAGCCGCTGGCGTAGCCGCACTTCATTCCCGCCGCTTTCAGCTTCGCAGTGTATTCGGCCAGGTCCTGCCAGGTTTTTGGCGGCTGCTCCGGGTCTAAACCGGCTTTCTTGAAGGCGTCTTTGTTGTAGTACAGCACCGGCGTGGAGCTGTTAAACGGCTGAGACAGCAGATGTCCGGTTTTGGAATCGGTGTAGTAACCCGCTACGGTTGGCACGAACTGGGATTCATCGAAGTTAATACCCGCTTCTTTGAACACTTCATACACCGGCTTGATGGCTTTGGAGGCCATCATGGTGGCGGTGCCCACTTCATAAACCTGTAACAGCGCAGGCGCGTTGCCGGTACGGAAGGCGGCAATGCCCGCGCTCAGGCTCTGCTCGTAGTTACCTTTGTACACCGGCACAATTTTGTAATCCGGATGGGTGTCGTTGAAACGCTGCGCCAGGGAGTCAACTTCTTTACCCAACTCCCCTTCCATGGAATGCCAGAACGGAATGGTCGTCACAGCCAGTGCGTTCGTCGCAAAAGCCAGACCCAGTGCCAGACCCAAAGCTGTGTGTCGTAACGATGTCATTGTCATCTCTCTTATTGTGCCGGATGCGCGATATCACGCGTTTTATGCTCGCGAGGTAACATGACATGCTCGAATGACAGAAAAATAACTGTTTGTTTACAGATAAGTGACAGCAAAGGGTCAGGGGGATGATGGTTGTGTGAAGGGGTGTAGTGGTTAAAAAAGCCGAGTGGCGGCTACGCCTTACCCGGCCTGGTCGATCCCTGTAGGCCCGGTAAGCGCAGCGCCACCGGGCGATACAGACGGCTCAGCCGCCCAGGTAAGCGCTCCGCACCGCTTCGTTCGCCAGCAGTGCGTCTCCGGTATCCTCAAGCACCACGCGGCCGTTCTCCAGCACGTAACCACGGTCAGCCAGCTTTAGCGCCTGATTGGCGTTCTGCTCAACGAGGAAGATGGTCATTCCCTCTTTACGCAGCTGCTCAATGGTGTCGAAGATCTGCTGGATGATGATCGGCGCCAGGCCGAGCGACGGCTCGTCCAGCAGCAGCAGGCGCGGCTGGCTCATCAGCGCGCGGCCGATCGCCAGCATCTGCTGTTCACCGCCGGACATGGTGCCTGCACGCTGGATGCGGCGCTCCCACAGGCGCGGGAAGAGTTCGTACACCCACTTGATGCGGGTCTGGTATTCATCGCGGTGGGCGAAGAAGCCGCCCATCGCCAGGTTCTCTTCCACCGTCATACGCGAGAACACGCGACGCCCTTCCGGAACAATCGCCACCGCCTCGCGCATGATTCTGGCGGTCTGCCAGTCGGTAATGTCTTTGCCGTCAAACACAATCCGCCCGCTGGTGGCGCGCGGGTCACCGCACAGGGTGCCGAGCAGCGTGGTCTTACCCGCGCCGTTGGCGCCAATCAGGGTGACGATTTCACCCTGGTTGATATGCAGGCTGACGTCGTGCAGCGCCTGGATCTTGCCGTAGTGCGCATTGACCTTGTCGAACGTTAACATCGCTTTTTCCATCTTATGCCTCACCCAGGTATGCGCGGATCACGTCCGGGTTGTTGCGGATCTCTTCCGGCGTGCCGTTTGCCAGCGGCGTACCCTGGTTAACCACGTAGATACGGTCGGAAATGCCCATCACCAGCTTCATGTCGTGCTCAATCAGCAGAATGGTGGTGTCGTGGTGATCGCGCAGTTCGGCAATCAGCTCGTCCAGCTCTTTGGTCTCTTTCGGGTTGAGGCCCGCCGCCGGTTCGTCGAGCATCAGGATTTCCGGCTGCGTCACCATGCAGCGCACAATCTCCAGGCGACGCTGATCGCCGTAGGCCAGGTTGCTCGCCTGACGGTTGGCGTGCTGCAGCAGGCCAATGCGGTCGAGCCAGGTGGCGGCGCGATCGAGCGCTTCATCCTGGGCGCGGCGGAAGGCCGGGGTTTTCAGCAGGCCGGAGAACAGCCCGGTTTTCAGCTGCTGATGCTGCGCCACCAGCAGGTTCTCAATCACCGTCATCTCGCGGAACAGACGCACGTGCTGGAAGGTACGCACTACGCCCATGCGGGCAATCTGCTGGCCCGGCAGCCCTTCAAGATGCTGATCGCGCAGCATGATGGTGCCGCCCGTCGGCTTGTAGAAGCCGGTCAGGCAGTTAAAGACCGTGGTTTTCCCCGCACCGTTCGGGCCAATCAGGGAGACAATCTCTTTCTTGTGCAGATCCAGATTCACGTTGTTGACCGCCAGCAGGCCGCCAAAACGCATCATCAGACCGTTAACGGATAATAATGGCTGACTCATGCCTGCTCTCCTTTCGCTTGCCCGTTCTTCAGCTTCAGCTGTGGACGGGTCATCGGCAGCAAGCCCTGCGGACGCCAGATCATCATCAGCACCATCAAACCACCCAGCATTAACATGCTGTATTCGTTAAAGTCGCGCATCAGCTCGCGCGAGACCACCAGCAGGATGGCCGCCAGGATAACGGCGAACTGCGAGCCCATCCCGCCCAGCACCACAATCGCCAGCACAAAGGCGGATTCGGCAAAGGTGAACGATTCCGGGCTGACGAAGCCCTGACGCGCGGCAAACAGCGTCCCGGCGAAACCGGCAAACGCGGCGCTGATGGTGAACGCGGTCAGCTTGATGCGGGTCGGGTTCAGGCCCAGGGAGCGGCAGGCGATCTCATCTTCGCGCAGCGCTTCCCACGCGCGGCCCAGCGGCATGCGCAGCAGGCGGTTAATCACGAACAGGGTGATGACCACCAGCAGCAGCGCCACCAGATAGAGCCAGATGACGCGGTCGGACGGGTCATACTTCACGCCAAAGAAGTTACTGAAGGTGTCCCAGCCGCCTTCGCGGGCGGTGCGGCTGAACTCCAGGCCGAAGAAGGTCGGTTTCGGGATCTGGCTTATGCCGTTCGGGCCGCCGGTCACTTCGGTGTTGTTCAGCAGCAGGATACGGACGATTTCACCGAAGCCTAAGGTCACAATCGCCAGGTAGTCACCGCGCAGGCGCAGCACCGGGAAACCGAGCAGGAAGCCTGCGGCGGCAGAGACCAGCCCTGCCAGCGGCAGGCAGGTCCAGAAGCCGAGCCCGTAATAGTGGTTCAGCAGCGCGAAGGTATAGGCACCGATGGCGTAGAAGCCGCCGTAGCCCAGCACCAGCAGGCCTGAGAGCCCCACCACCACGTTCAGACCGAGACCGAGGATCACGTAGATCATGGTCAGGGTAGCGATATCCACGGTTCCACGAGACACCACGAACGGCCAGGCCACGGCAGCCACCAGCAGCGCCACGAGGAACAGCTTCTGCTTAACGGTAGACCCGTCGATGGCCGGCAGGACGAATTTCGGCCCGGAGACGTTTTTCAGCGACTTCTGGAACAGCGGACGCAGCAGCTGGAACAGGAACACCACGGCGGTACCGATAAACACCCACTGCCAGCGGATGTCGGGGGCGGTATCCACCACCAGTTTGGTGCCATTCAGCTCAAGCTGGACGCCCATAAAGACGCCCGCCAGCACGAAGAACATGGCGGCAGAGAGCAGCGCCATTGCAAAATGCATCGGTTTCATACTTTCTCTACCTCCGGACGGCCCAGAATACCGGTAGGCATGACCAGCAGAACCAGAATCAGCAGGGCAAACGACACCACGTCTTTATATTCGGTGCTCAGATACGCCGAAGAGAGCGCTTCCGCCACGCCCAGGATCAGGCCGCCAATCATCGCGCCCGGAATACTGCCGATACCGCCCAGCACCGCCGCGGTAAAAGCTTTCATCCCGGCCATAAAGCCGATGTACGGGTTGATCACGCCGTAGAACTGGCCGAGCAGCACGCCCGCTACCGCCGCCATCGCGGCGCCAATCACGAAGGTCAGGGCAATCACGCGGTCGGTATTGATGCCGAGCAGGCTCGCCATCTTCAGGTCTTCTGCGCACGCGCGGCAGGCGCGTCCCATCCGCGAGTAGCGGATGAACAGCGTCAGGGCCAGCATCGCAATAAAGGTCACGACCCAGATAACCAGCTGCATGGTAGTGATAGAGGCCGCGAAGTTTTCACTGGCTCCCACAATCCACTGGCCGTTAAACAGGCTTGGCAGCGCCACGTCGCGCGAGCCTTCGGTCAGGCTGACGTAGTTTTGCAGGAAGATCGACATCCCGATGGCGGAAATCAGTGCAATCAGACGCTTGGAGCTGCGCACCGGCCGGTAGGCCACGCGCTCGATGCTCCAGCCGTAGGCGCTGGCAATCACAATCGCGCCGACAAACCCGGCGGCGACCAGCAGCCAGCTGCTGTCGATGCCCATCATCATCAGGGCGGCGATAATCATAAAGGAGACATAGCTACCGATCATGTAGACCTCGCCGTGGGCGAAGTTGATCATGCCGATAATGCCGTAAACCATCGTATAGCCGATGGCGATCAGCGCGTAGGTGCTTCCCAGCGTGACGCCGTTAAACATCTGCTGCAGGAAATAGAGAAACTGCTCGGACATATGCAAACCTTTTTATACCCGCCCGTCATGCCGGGCGGTGGGATAATTATTTGGCGGCCGAAGACGAACCGTCGGCGTGCCACTTAAAGACACCAAACTCAAATCCCTTCAGATCGCCTTTCTCATCCCAGTTCAGCGGCCCAATCACGGTGTTCGCCCCGTGTGCTTTTAAATCTTTCACCAGATCCAGCGGTTCTTTGCTGCCGGTACGATCCAGCGCGGTGGCCAGAGACTGTACGGCGGCATAGGTGATCCAGACGTACGGACCACTCGGATCTTTCTTCTGCGCCTTGAGCGCATCCACGATAGCCTTGTTGGCCGGATCCTGGTCATAGCGTTTTGGCATCGTCACCAGCATGCCTTCGGCAGAATCCCCGGCGATGTTGGACAGGGAGGCATTGCCCACTCCCTCTGGCCCCATAAACTGAGTTTTCAGACCGGTGGCGCGCGCCTGACGCAGCATCTGCCCCATCTCCGGGTAGTAGCCGCCGTAGTAAACAAAGTCGATATTCTCTTTTTGCAGACGGGCGATCAGCGCGGAGAAGTCTTTCTCACCGGCGGTAATGCCGTCGAAGAAGACGATGTTCGCGCCGCCTTTTTTCAGGCCGTCCTGAACGGAGCGCGCCAGGCCTTCGCCGTACTGCTGCTTGTCATGAATAATGGCGATACGCTGCGGCTTGACGGTTTCAAGGATGTATTTGGCGGCGGTAGGCCCCTGAGAGGAGTCCAGACCGGCGGTGCGCATGATGTGCTGGTAGCCGCGCTGGGTCAGCTCAGGGTTAGTGGCGCCAGGGGTGATCATCAGAATGCCTTCGTCTTCGTAGATGTCAGACGCGGGCTGGGTGGACGATGAGCACAGGTGGCCGATCACATACTGGATGCCATCGTTGACGATTTTGTTGGCGACCGCGACGGCCTGTTTCGGATCGCAGGCGTCGTCATACTCCACGCCCACCAGCTTGTCGCCCTTGATGCCGCCCTTAGCGTTGATGTCTTTGATGGCCTGGCGCGCACCGTTGAACTCCATGTCACCCCACTGGGCAACAGGGCCGGACATCGCCCCCACTACCGCAACTTTTATGTCTTCCGCCATGGCGGCATGCGAGATCGACAGTGCGACCATCCCCGCGATTAACGTCTTCGCGTTCCTTTTCATCTCTGAATCCCCATTCGTGATGTCGTGTTTATATTTTGTTTTATTATGGTTAAAAAGCATTCTGTACTTTTAATGAACAACGCTATTTTACCAGTGCCTTTAATGGTTTAGCGCAGGTTTTTGTCAAAAACCAGACTAAAATCTCTATTTTTCAGGCGATTAAGCAAAGATAATATTCTGAAATCAGGCAGAGATAAACAAATAAAAGTGCAGTTTGCAGCATAAAATAACGGTACAAAGCGCCGAATAAATCACTGCCATTCAGGTTAAAATCCTGCTTATTTTTCGATCCATGTGTTTTCAAACTGCCCAACGCGTTGCCAAAAAACTAATCACCTGGCAAACGGCGATAAAAAGAGGAAGCCGCTGAGCGAATAAATTGAGTACACTGCCTCTACTCAATTTGATTTGGACAAGCAGCTAATGAAACTGACTATCGTGCGTCTGGTGACCTTTAGCGACCAGGATCATATCGACCTGGGCAAGATCTGGCCGGAATATTCCCCTTCGTCGCTGGCCGTCGACGAAAATCACCGTATCTATGCCGCGCGCTTTAACGAGCGTCTTCTGGCCGCCGTTCGCGTAACGCTGAGCGGCACGGAAGGGGCGCTGGACTCGCTGCGCGTGCGTGACGTGACCCGCCGTCGCGGCGTGGGGCAGTATTTAATTGAAGAAGTGCTCCGCGAAAACCCGGGCGTGACCTCATGGTGGATGGCCGACGTGGGCGTGGAAGACCGCGGCGTGATGGCGGCGTTTATGCAGGCGTTAGGGTTTACGGCGCAGGAGAGCGGGTGGGAGAAGCGCTAAAAGAAAGCCGGGTGGCGGCTGCGCCTTGCCCGGCCTACAATTTCTACCGCATTTTCCCAAGCATTTCGTGTTGCAGGAAGGCGGCAAGTTATGAAATCCCCGGGAGCTTACATAAGTAAGTGACCGGGGTTGAATAACGCAGCCAACGCACCTGCGGCGCGAAAGGCGACGGGAAAATTATTTGGCGTCTGTCGCCGTGCCGTTCGCATGCCAGTCAAACACGCCGAACTCGAAGCCCTTGAGGTCGCCCTTCGTGTCCCAGGAGAGAGGCCCCATAACGGTTTCGACGGTGTTCGCTTTCAGCCAGGTGGCAATCTCAGCCGGATCGGCTGACTGGTTCAGGCCCGCCTGCAGCGACTGCAGCGCCGCGTAGGTGGTCCAGACGAACGCGCCGCTTGGATCCTGTTTCTTCGCCTTGATGGCATCTACGATAGGTTTGTTCGCAGGGACCTGGTCGTAGTTCTTCGGTTTGGTCACCAGCAGGCCTTCGGCGGATTCACCCGCGATGTTAGACAGAGAAACGTTCGCCACCCCTTCCGGGCCCATGAACTGGGTTTTCAGGCCGGCCGCGCGCGCCTGGCGCAGGATCTGGCCCATTTCAGGGTGGTAGCCGCCGTAGTAAACAAAGTCGATATTCTCTTTCTTCAGACGCGCAACCAGCGTGGAGAAGTCTTTCTCACCGGCGGTGATCCCGTCGAAGAACACCACGTCGGCATTGGCTTTCTTGAGGTTGTCCTGCACTGAACGCGCCAGACCTTCACCGTACTGCTGCTTGTCATGAACAATGGCAATGCGTTTCGGCTTCACTTTTTCAACGATGTATTTCGCCGCGGTTGGGCCCTGGTCAGAGTCCAGACCGGTGGTGCGCAGGGTCAGCTTGTAACCGCGTGCGGTCAGCTCTGGTGCGGTCGCCGCCGGGGTGATCATCAGGATACCTTCGTCTTCGTAGATGTCAGACGCGGGCTGAGTAGAAGAAGAGCACAGGTGACCGATAACGTATTTGATCCCGTCGTTCACCACTTTGTTCGCGACCGCGACCGCCTGTTTCGGGTCACAGGCATCATCATATTTTACGATCTGCAGTTTTTCGCCCTTGATACCGCCCTTAGCGTTAATGTCTGCAACCGCCTGTTCTGCGCCAGTAAACTCCTGGTCGCCGTACTGCGCTACCGGACCGGACATGGCGCCAACCACAGCCACTTTGATGTCTGCCTGCGCCATGGTGCTGAATGCCAACGCGATACATCCTGCCAGTAACGCTTTACCCTTCATGTTCATCCTGAGATTCCCCATTATTATGGTTATTACGATTGTTGTGATGTTGTTGTGCAGCGCTTTATTTCAGTTATAGGTGTGCTGTTCGCGCTTTTTCAGCATACTCTGCTAAAACATACCCCATTTTTATGATTTTGGAATAGCAAATTTGAAATGAATATATGATAAGCCCGGCAGAGAGTTCCGCCGGGCATGTGGCTTTAACGTGTCAGCGACGCGGAGATAATGTCCAGCGCTTTACGGAACTGCACTTCGGGAATCGTCAGAGGATAGAGGAAACGAATGACGTTGCCGTATACGCCGCAGCTTAGAAGCAGCAGACCTTCCTGCAGTGCACACTCCTGCACCTGGCGGGTAAATTCCGGCGAAGGCTGACCCGTTTGCGGATCGTTAAACTCCACCGCCACCATCGAGCCCTGCGCGCGAATATCCGCGATATACGGGCAGTGTTCCTTCGCCTTGTTCAACACCTCCACCAGGTGATGGCCAAGATGCGCCGATCGCGTGCAGAGATCTTCCTCATCAATCACGTCCAGCACGGCGTGCGCCGCCGCAATCGCCAGCGGGTTACCCGCGTAGGTACCGCCCAGCCCACCCGGCGCGGGCGCATCCATCACTTCAGCACGGCCCGACACCGCCGAGAGCGGCATCCCACCCGCCAGGCTTTTCGCCATAGTGATCAGATCGGGCTTCACGCAGTGGTGTTCCATCGAGAACAGCTTGCCGGTGCGGGCGAAACCGCTTTGGACCTCGTCGGCAATCAGCAAAATGCCGTGGGTATCGCACAGGGCGCGCAGCGCCTGCATAAAATCAGCCGGGGCGATGTTGAAACCACCCTCTCCCTGAACCGGTTCGAGAATTATCGCCGCGACCTGGTCAGGGGCAATATCCGCTTTAAAGATGCGTTCCAGGCTTTTCAACGCTTCCGCCGTGCTGACGCCGTGCAGTTCATTCGGATACTGGGCGTGATACACCGAGCCGGGGAAGGGTCCGAATCCGAGCTTGTACGGCGCAACTTTGCCGGTCAGCGCCATGGTCATAAAGGTGCGGCCGTGGAACGCGCCGCCGAAGGTGATAAGGCCGGGGCGTTTGGTAAAGGCGCGGGCAATTTTCACCGCGTTTTCGACCGCCTCAGCCCCCGTCGAGAAGAACGCGGTTTTGGCCAGGCCGTCAATCGGCACGCGCTGGTTGATGCGCTCGGCAAGCGCCACGTAGCCTTCGTACGGCACAATCTGGTAGGCCGTGTGGGTAAACGCGTGGAGTTGTTTTTCGATGGCGGAAATGACTTTAGGATGGCGATGGCCGGTATTCAGCACCGCGATCCCGGCGGCGAAGTCGATGTACTCATTGCCTTCCACGTCCCACACCGTGGCGTTTTCGGCTTTATCGGCATAGAAGTTACACATCACGCCGATGCCGCGCGGCGTCGCCTGTAACCGCCGGTCGTTCAGTTCGTTGTTTTTCACCCTGTCCCCCTGAGAAAGTCGCCTGCTTAGCGCATCAGTAAGTGTTTGCCAGGGGGAGGGAATTCGCCAGAGCGGGCGCTAAAAAAACAAAACCCCCAGACTCTCATCCAGGGGTTCTCGGTGTACTTCGCGTTAATTACGCTTCGATAGCGGCGCGAAGTTTCTTCATGGCGTTCTTTTCAAGCTGACGGACACGTTCCGCAGAGACGCCGTAGCGGTCGGCCAGCTCCTGCAGCGTGGACTTGTTGTCTTCGTCCAGCCAGCGGGCGCGGATAATATCCTGGCTACGTTCGTCGAGGCCTTCCATCGCATAGCTCAGCTTATTCGCGGCCTGATCTTCCCAGTTGTCCTCTTCGATGCCGTCAGCAAAGTTAGAGGTTTTATCCTGCAGATACAGAACCGGTGCCATCGGCTGGCTGTCAGATGCGTCGTCGTCGGAGGACATATCGAAGGTCATGTCCTGCGCGGCCATACGGGATTCCATCTCACGCACGTCTTTGCTGGAAACACCCAGCTCGCGCGCCACCATTTCCACTTCATCCTGATTGAACCAGCCCAGACGCTGCTTGGTTTTACGCAGGTTGAAGAACAGTTTGCGTTGCGCTTTTGTCGTGGCGACTTTCACGATACGCCAGTTGCGCAGCACGTATTCATGAATTTCTGCTTTGATCCAGTGGACGGCGAAGGAGACCAGTCGCACACCCACTTCCGGGTTAAAGCGACGCACAGCCTTCATCAGGCCGATGTTACCTTCCTGAATCAAGTCCGCCTGCGGCAGGCCATAGCCCGCATAATTACGAGCAATGTGAACAACAAAGCGCAGGTGAGACAGGATCAGCTTTTTCGCTGCTTCCAGATCGCCCTGGTAATGCAGCTTTTCAGCAAGCTCCTTTTCTTCCTCGGCCGTTAACATCGGCCAGGTGTTCGCAGCCCGGATATAAGATTCCAGGTTACCAACAGGGGCTAAAGCTAAAGTTTGCATTTCTTTGGTCATTCATTCCTCTCAGTGTTTCTTCTGGTCCAGGCTGTCCCCGTCAGGCAACAACCATGCCAAAGCGTTTGAGCAACGAGATTAGCATTCACTCTTTTATCAGACAGTGATTTTATCCACAAGTTCCAGGTGCAACGGTGAATAAATTACGCACAAAATGTGACATGGAGATGATAACAGGGGAAGAGACAACAGGGACGCTTTCCCTGCAGAGCGAACATCTCGGTGCAGGGAAAGATTATATCACGCTTTTATTAGTCGGGAGTAAAGTGACGTAAATGTTGAACGGTTGCCAGCCACGCTGCCACCCACCCAATCATTGAACACACCAGCAGCAGTAACAGGCACTCATCGAACCCTAAGCCGCTGATATCAAACTTCGTTCCGAAAACCTGCGCCACTTCAGTCACGGCAGAGGAAAGCCGCATCACCAAAATTTCTGACAATATCAGTGAAAGAAATGCGCCGGAAAAACCGAGCAGTGCGCCACCGTAGAGGAACGGTCGGAGGATGAAGCCATCCGTCGCACCAATCAGTTTCTGCACGTTGATGGTATCGCGACGAGCGAAGATGCTCAGACGAACGCTGTTGCCGATGACGAGGAAGACCGCCGCCACCATCAGCACGCCAATCATCGCCGCGACGCGGCCTACCAGCCCGGTCAAAGCAGCGAGACGCGCAAACCAGCTGTCATCCATGCGCACTTCATCAATGCCCTTAATGCGCGTGATGCGATCGCGCAGGGTGTTAAGCGAATCGGTCCCCTGGAAATCCAGCTTCGGGATCACCACCGCCACGGCGGGCAGCGGGTTCTCTTCAAGCATATCCAGCGCGCCGCCAAAGCCTGACCAGTTGCGGAACTCGCCCAGCGCGTCTTCACGTGAGAGATAGTTGACCTTCTCCACGCCCTGCTCGGCCTGAATTTGCCCAACCACCTGCGCCGCCGCGTTATCGTCGAGCGCTTTATCCAGATAGACCGTGATCTGCGGAGACGGATAATACTGCGACGCTGCCTGGTTGACGTTCTTGTAAACCATGTAGCAGACGCTTGGCAACGTCAGGGAGATGGCGATTACCATCACCGTCAGGAACGTCGCCAGCGGTTTGCTTTTCAGGTCCTGCAGCGCGCCGTGGAACGCGTAGCGCACCTGCTCGTTAAAGACGTTGGTTTTGCGGGAGGCCGGTTTTGGCGCGGCCTTCTGGCGCTTCGGCGCATAACGATTGCCGTCACCCCCGCCCTGCGGCTTACGGAAACGGTCAAACCGGTTCCCGAACTGCCGAATCTGGTTTATTGCATCACGCTTGTTCACCGTGGCCTCCGTGCAAATGCCCGTCGCTCAGGGTCAGCATGCGGTACGAACGACGGGAAATCAGCCCGATGTCGTGCGTTGCCATCAATACGGTAACCCCTACGCGGTTAAACTCCTCAAACAGACGCAAAATCCCTTCTGACAGGGCATCGTCCAGGTTACCGGTCGGTTCATCCGCCAGCAGCACGGCAGGCTTGTTCACCACCGCACGGGCGATACCCACGCGCTGCTGTTCACCGCCGGAGAGCTGGATCGGGAAGTTCTTCGCTTTGTCCAGTAGCCCGACCTTATCCAGCGCCGCAGAGACGCGGCGGCGGATATCGTCATAGCTGGCGCCGGCAATAATCAGCGGAATGGCCACGTTATCGAAAACGGTGCGATCCATCAGCAGGTGGTGATCCTGGAAAATCATGCCGATCTGACGACGCAGGAACGGCACCTCACGGTTTTTCAGACGGCTGATCTCATGGCCGCTGAAAAAGATTTTTCCGGCGCTTGGCCGCTCGATCCCACAGATAAGCTTGAGCAGGGTACTTTTCCCCGCGCCGGAATGGCCGGTCAGGAATGCCATCTCGCCCGGCTGCAGGTGGAAGGTCACCCCCTGCAGCGCTTGTCTCCCACCGAGATAGGCCTTGCTGACGTGTTCAAAGCGAATCATTGTTAGTCCTCTCGGGCAAATAATGCCTCAATAAAGTCGTCCGCCTTAAACGGACGTAAATCCTCAATACGCTCGCCCACACCGATGTAACGGATAGGAATGCCGAACTGGTCGGCCACGGAGAAGATCACCCCGCCTTTCGCGGTGCCGTCCAGTTTGGTCAGCGTGATCCCCGTCAGTCCTACCGCTTCATGGAACAGCTTCGCCTGGCTGATGGCGTTCTGTCCGGTGCTGGCATCAATGGTCAGCATAATTTCATGCGGTGCGTCTTCGTCCAGCTTCTTCATGACGCGAACGATCTTCTTCAGCTCTTCCATCAGATGCGATTTGTTCTGCAAACGCCCTGCGGTATCGGCTATCAGCACGTCCACGTTGCGCGCCTTCGCCGCCTGGATGGCGTCAAAGATCACGGACGCGGAATCCGCGCCGGTATGCTGAGCAATGACCGGGATGTTGTTGCGCTGGCCCCAGACCTGCAGCTGCTCAACCGCCGCCGCACGGAAGGTGTCGCCCGCCGCCAGCATCACCGATTTACCCTGCTGCTCGAACTGACGCGCCAGCTTGCCGATGGTGGTGGTTTTACCCACGCCGTTCACGCCGACCATCAGAATAACAAATGGCGTTTTGCCTTCAATATTAAGCGGTTCGTCAACTTTTGCGAGAATTTCACCCATCTCGTCTTTCAGCAGGCCGTACAGCGCTTCGGCGTCACGCAATTGCTTGCGGCTCGCCCCTTCGGTCAGATTGGCAATGATCTTACGGGTGGTTTCCACCCCAACGTCCGCAATCAGCAGTTGCTCTTCCAGCTCTTCAAACAGATCGTCGTCGATCTTCTTGCCGCGGAACAGACTGATAAATCCGGAACCTAAGTTTTCTTTGGTTTTAAGCAGGCTGCGCTTCAGGCGCGCGAAGAAACCTTCTTTGGTCGGTTTTTCCTGCTCCTGAACGATCTCTTCTTCGGCCTGCTCTTCTACCGGCACAACGATGACCGCTTCTTCAGCCGCTTCCGCCGCCAGCGCCTGAGCTTCCAGCTCTTCGTCGGTCAGCTCCGGCTCGAGCGCCGCTTCTTCTTCCACCGCCTCAACGATTTCAACGGTTTCCGCTTCGGCCTGCCACTCTTCGGCAGACACCGCTTCGTCTTTGACCTCTTCCGGCAGCGGAAGCTCTTCGTGTTCGATAGCGGCCTGTGGCGCTTCGATAGCGGCTTCTACGACAACCGGTTCTGGCTTCTCGCTCTCCTGAACCTGTTCAGTGACCTCAACCACCTCTTCAGCAAAGGTTTCAACCTCATCTTTGCTGTGCGCCGTTTCTTCCGCATCGACAACCGCGGCGGTTTCTACTGGCGTTTCAGGCTGCGATGGCTCTTCAACGGCTTGTTGCTCTTCGGTTTTCTGTTCTGTTTCTTGCTCTTTTTCACCGAAGCCCAGCCAGGAAAAGAAGCCACGTTTTTTTTGTTTTGCCATCTGCGACTACACTCCTCGCGGCGCTATATACATGGAAGCTAAAAAAATGATGAAATAGTCTAACACTTTACTTAATTGACATCACCGCCCGCAATCGCAGGCCAATTGTTAACAGAGCTTTCCTGAGATGAAGAAACCCAACCGCGCCCCGGCCGGTCAAATTCGTATTATCGGCGGTCAGTGGCGAGGCCGGAAATTACCGGTGCCGGACAGCCCGGGTTTACGCCCCACTACCGACCGCGTGCGCGAGACGCTGTTTAACTGGCTGGCCCCGTCAATGGTAGACGCCCGCTGCCTGGACTGCTTCGCCGGTAGCGGCGCGCTCGGGCTGGAAGCGCTGTCGCGCTATGCTGCCAGCGCCACGCTGCTGGAGATGGAGCGCGGCGTGGCGCAGACGCTGCAGCAAAATCTGGCGACGCTGAAAGCGAGCAACGCGAAAGTGGTGAACACCAACACGCTGAGCTTCCTCGCGCAAAAGGGCACGCCGCACACCGTGGTGTTTGTCGACCCGCCGTTCCGCAAAGGGCTGCTGGAAGAGACGTTATCCCTGCTGGAGCAAAACGGCTGGCTGGCGGATGACGCATTGATTTATGTGGAAAGCGAAGTGGAAAACGGTTTGCCGCCGGTTCCCGCTCACTGGGATCTGCACCGTGAAAAAGTGGCAGGTCAGGTTGCTTATCGTCTGTATCACCGTCAGGCACAAGGAGGATCCGATGCCGGTACTGATTAATCTGGGACGTTTGCTGATGCTGGGCGTCTGGGCGTTTTTGCTGCTCAACCTGGTGCACCCGTTCCCGCGCCCGATGAATATTTTTGTTAACGTCGCGCTGATTTTCACCTCGTTCATGCACGCCCTGCAGATGGTGATGCTGAAAAACGGTCTGCCGAAAGATGGCCCGCAGATGACGAGCTGGCAGCAGCTGCGCGTGTTTATTTTCGGCGTGTTTGAGCTGCTGGTGTGGATGAAGAAGTTTAAGGCGCAGGTGAAGAAGTAAGGTGCGTTTAGTCGCCCGGTGGCGCTTCGCTTACCGGGCCTACGAAACCACGTAGGCCGGGCAAACGCAGTGCCGCCCGGCGTTACAACTCCGGAACAAACCCCTCAAACCGCGATCCTTTGTAACTCAGCGTTCCTTTTTCCCCCACCGTCAGCTGGTGGTACTGCTGCGCCTCCAGGCGGAAGGTCATCTCCAGGCCGCCCGTTTCCGGCTTAAAGCTCGCTTCATAACGCATTGTTGTGCCCGCAGGCGTCACCTGCTGCTGGCGCGAGCGGCGGTCATTGAGCGGCTTTTCGCGTTTGTTCGTCACCACCACGCGCTTTTGCATCAGCGGCGCGGCATCGTTATCCGCCTTCTCGCGGCGCTGCTGCACGAAGCGGAACGAGGCGGCAATGACGATAATCGCCACCACGATAATGAAAAACAGCGGCATCTTGCTCATTCAACTGTCCCATCAGATTATGCGGAATTCAGGATACCCTGCCTTCCCCGGCATTGCCAAACGCCCGCCCGCGTCACTACACTGGATCAGAAACTGATTATTCAGACTTAACAGATACAGGGAGTTAATATGCTTTGGTCATTTATCGCTGTCTGTTTTTCCGCATGGCTTTATGTCGATGCGTCGTACCGTGGTCCCACCTGGCAGCGCTGGCTGTTTAAACCCGTCACGCTGTTGCTGCTCCTGCTGCTGGCCTGGCAAGCACCGATGTTTAATGCCGTCAGCTATCTGGTCCTCGCCGGGCTGTGCGCCTCTCTGATTGGCGATGCCTTAACCCTGCTGCCGCGCCAGCGCCTGCTGTATGCCGTAGGGGCATTTTTCCTGTCGCATCTGCTGTATACCATTTACTTCGCCAGCCAGATGACGCTCTCTTTCTTCTGGCCGCTGCCGCTGGTCCTGCTGGTGATTGGTGCCCTGCTGATCGCGGTGATCTGGTCGCGTCTGGAAGAGATGCGGTTGCCGATCTGCACGTTTATCGCCATGACGCTGGTGATGGTATGGCTGGCAGGTGAACTGTGGTTCTTCCGTCCGACCGCTCCGGCAATGTCCGCGTTCTTCGGGGCCGCGCTGCTGCTGATTGGGAATATCGTGTGGCTGGGTAGCCACTATCGCCGCCGTTTCCGGGCGGATAACGCGATTGCCGCCGCCTGTTACTTTGCCGGGCACTTCCTGATTGTGCGTTCGCTGTATATCTAAATAACGCTTGACTCTGGAGTCGACTCCAGAGTGTATGCTGCGGTTAATGAGAAAATTATCATTGCCGGAGACTGCCATGTCGACTCCAGAAACACCCAAAAAAGTCCCTCAATTCTCGGCGCTTAAGCTCAGTCCCGTTCCGTCGAAAGATGGCTGCTGCTGCGACGGCGCGTGCGAAACGCAAACTCAAACGCTTCCTGAAAGCGGCAACCGCTACAGCTGGGTCGTTAACGGCATGGACTGCGCCGCCTGCGCCCGCAAAGTGGAAAATGCGGTGAAACAGGTGCCGGGCGTCAGCCACGTTCAGGTGCTGTTCGCCACCGAAAAGCTGCTGGTTAGCGCCGATAACGACGTCAGCAAACAGGTTGAGGACGCGGTAAGCAAGGCAGGTTACAGCCTGCGTAGTGAAGCCGCGCCCGCGGAAAAAACCTCTTCACTGAAAGAAAACCTGCCGCTCATTACCCTGATCATCATGATGGCCCTGAGCTGGGGGCTGGAACAGATCAACCATCCGTTCGGCAACCTGGCGTTTATCGCCACCACGCTGGTCGGGCTGTTCCCGATTGCCCGCCAGGCACTGCGTCTGATGAAAAGCGGCAGCTGGTTCGCCATTGAAACGCTGATGAGCGTGGCGGCCATCGGCGCGCTGTTTATTGGCGCGACGGCAGAAGCGGCGATGGTATTGCTGCTGTTCTTAATCGGTGAACGTCTTGAGGGCTGGGCGGCGAGCCGGGCGCGTAAAGGGGTCAGCGCGCTGATGGCGCTGAAGCCGGAAACCGCCACGCGCGTAGTAAACGGCACGCGTGAAACGGTCGCCATCACGACCCTGCGTCCGGGCGACGTGATAGAAGTCGCGGCAGGCGGACGCCTGCCTGCCGACGGCGCGCTGCTTACCGCCACCGCGAGCTTTGATGAAAGTGCCCTGACCGGTGAGTCCATTCCGGTTGAACGTGCCGCAGGTGAAAAAGTGCCTGCTGGCGCCACCAGCGTCGACCGTCTGGTGCAGCTCACCGTGCTTTCCGAGCCGGGTGACAGCGCCATCGACCGCATCCTGAAGCTGATTGAAGAGGCCGAAGAGCGCCGCGCGCCGGTCGAACGCTTTATCGACCGCTTCAGCCGCATCTACACGCCCGCCATTATGCTGGTTGCCCTGCTGGTCACCGTCGTCCCACCGCTTTTCTTTGGCGCGCCGTGGGAGGGCTGGATTTATAAAGGGCTGACGCTATTGCTGATCGGCTGCCCGTGCGCGCTGGTCATCTCCACCCCGGCGGCCATTACCTCCGGGCTGGCGGCTGCGGCACGTCGCGGGGCGCTGATTAAGGGCGGCGCGGCGCTGGAGCAGCTGAGCCAGGTGCAGCATATCGCCTTCGATAAAACCGGTACGTTAACCATCGGCAAGCCGCAGGTCACCGGCGTGTATTCGCAGGGCATCAGTGAAGACGAACTGCTGACCCTGGCCGCCGCCGTTGAGCAGGGATCCACTCACCCGCTGGCGCAGGCGATAGTGCGAGAAGCGCAGTCGCGCGGGCTGAATATCCCACCGGCAACCGCTCAGCGGGCGCTGGTAGGCTCCGGGATTGAGGCCACCGTTGACGGTAAAAAGGTACTGATTGTCGCGGCGGGCAAGTCTTCTCATCCAGAGGTGGAGGCGTTAGAACAGACCGGACAAACTGTCGTGACCGTTATGCAGGACGGCGTCGCAAAAGGGATGCTGGCGCTGCGCGACACCCTGCGCGATGACGCAAAAGAGGCCGTGGCGGCGCTGCATCAGCTGGGCGTGCAGGGGGTGATTCTCACCGGCGATAACCCTCGCGCAGCGGCGGCCATTGCCGGTGAGCTGGGGCTGGCGTTTAAAGCCGGATTACTGCCGGCGGATAAGGTCAGCGCGGTAACGGAGCTGAACGCGCACGCCCCGCTGGCGATGGTCGGAGACGGGATTAACGATGCCCCGGCGATGAAGGCGTCCACCATCGGCATTGCGATGGGCAGCGGCACCGACGTGGCGCTAGAGACGGCAGACGCGGCGCTGACCCACAACCGCCTGACCGGACTGGCGCAGATGATCGATCTTGCGCGGGCGACGCGTGCCAACATCCGCCAGAACATCGGCATCGCGCTGGGGCTGAAGGGGATTTTCCTGGTGACCACCCTGCTCGGCATGACCGGACTGTGGCTGGCGGTGCTGGCGGATACCGGCGCGACGGTGCTGGTGACGGCGAACGCGCTGCGGCTGCTGCGTCGCCGGTAAAAAAACGCCCGGTGGCGCTGACGCTTACCGGGCCTACATATCCTGCTAAAACGTAGGCCGGGTAAGGCGAAGCCGCCACCCGGCTTTTTTTATAAGAAGTAGCTCATCGCCAGCCCTAAAAACAGCACCAGACCGACGTAGTTATTGTTCATAAACGCCTTGAAGCAGGCGTCGCGTTCGCGCTTCGCAATCAGCTTTTGCTGGTAGGCAAACAGCAGCCCCGCCACCAGCACCGACCAGTAAAACGCCCAGTTCAGCCCGTTCAGGCGGCCAATCGCCACCATCAGCGCCAGCACGGCGACCTGCAGAATCCCGATAATCAGCTTGTCCTGACGGCCAAAGAGGATGGCGGTGGATTTGATGCCAATTTTCAGGTCATCGTCGCGGTCAACCATCGCGTATTGCGTGTCGTAAGCCACGGCCCAAAGTATGTTCGCCAGGAACATCAGCCAGCAGCTGAGCGGTAAGGACTCACTAACTGCCGCAAACGCCATTGGAATCGACCAGCCAAACGCTGCGCCCAGCACCACCTGAGGCAGGTGGGTATAGCGCTTCATAAACGGATAAACCCAGGCCAGTGCCAGCGCCGCAACGGAAAGCAGTATGGTCATGGTGTTCAGGGTTAACACCAGCAGGAAAGAGAGCAGCACCAGAACAGCAAACAGCACGCGGGCTTCTTTCCCGGTCACCTGCCCGCTGGGTAACGGACGACCGGCAGTCCGCTTTACATGGCCGTCGAATTTACGATCGGCATAATCATTGACCACGCAGCCCGCTGCGCGCATCAGCCAGACGCCAGCAACAAACACGCCGAGGATCCACAGCGGCGGCACGCCCGGCGTGGCGACCCACAACGCCCATAAGGTCGGCCACAGCAACAGTAACGCGCCAATCGGTTTATCGGTACGCATTAAGCGGTGATACGCCAACAGCTTATTCTGCGTCAGGCTCCACTCCATTTTTTCTTCCTCTTAGTACAACGGTGATGCCGGTAAAAAAAGCTCCGTCAGAATTAACGGTTTACCGCTCAGGCGAAGGCGGGAACGACGCCCCCAAAGTTCAGCATCACGACCAATCTCAATAAAATCCCGGGTAAGCTCAGACGAGGTGAAAAGGTAACGCCCCAGCGGCGTTTTCCCCAGACGTTGCAGCGCCAGCTCGGGCCCGGACAAAGTAGACTCGGGCACCACCGTCCGTCCGGCAAGCCACGGCTCGCCGTCAGCGCAGAGTAAAATTTCACGCAGCCAGTAACGAGGCTCCTGCGGCAGCAGCGGCAGCTCGTTGGCGATCTCATCGCCGGAGACAAACCCTTCCTGAATCAGGGTCACCGTGACCGTTTTTCCCTGCTGCTCAAAACGTTTTGTCATGGAATCTTCCAGCAACAGCCAGTCCAGCTGCTGCGGATCAAGCGCAGGTGTTTGGTCGAAATAGCGCAGCGCACGCAGTTGCGTTAGCGCAGGGTGTGACATGCCAGACTCTCCGATACATAACGTACAGGCATTGTATCGCAGAAACGCGGATTGAGGGGGGCCAAACGTTATTTAAGGATCACGATCGCAACAAGAGTGCAACAGCCCGGCGGAGACGAAAAAAAGTGCGCCCACTCAGGCGCACCAAACGACTAACAAATCAGCATTGTGGGGAAACGGTTACCCCTTGCCTTTTACACTGCTGATAAAGGTGGAACGGGCAGTGGTTGAACCTAAACGTTCGGCTTCATCAAGCAGCTTCAGCGCTTTATCGACATCGCCGCGCTTCACTGCCTGCTTGATGGCATTGTTGAAGTATTCTTCGGTGTCGTTCAGTACCGGCTCGGATTTTTTCGCTGGCGCGGGCGCTGCGGCTGGCGCTGCGGCTGGCGCTGCGGCAACTGGCGCGGCATAGGCTGGAGCGGCGGTATTACCGACGGTGACCGGACCCGGACCAGACGAACCAAACAGCGGGCCAACCAGCACGCTGGAAGCGCTGTTAGTGGAGACTTTCAGCTTAACCAAGCCGTCGGTGGTATGGCGGGCAAGCGGGTCCGGAATATCCGGTACGGAGTTGCCGGTGCCTTTCGCATAGGCTTTCGCCGGATCAACCAGCGTTGTTGTCTGCTGCAAATCTTTCTCTGTTGTGAATACCAGCACGTAAATCTTTTGCTGTCCCAGGGCAGGCGTCAGGCGCATAACCCCCTGCAGGCGGTCCGCGCTCATCACGCCCGGTTCCTGATAGCTAAAGTAGCTGCTCGGGAAGAAAGCAGAAGGCGTCAGGTTTTGGTCCAGAATCAGCACGTTCGGTGCAAAGACGCTGGTTTGCTTGTCCACTTCACTGGTCAGGGTCAGCGTCAGCTCACCGATATTCGCCGGAACACTGTAAGCCGCGACCGGGCCGGTAATGCCCGGGACATTCAACTGCTGACCGCCCGTAGAGAGCTGGGTTGATTGCGTTTTGGATTGATCAACCGGTGTCCAGGTCAGCTGCTGGAGCGCCGCCGCCGGAATGGCAGGCGCAGCGCTGGTATTTTGAGGAACGAAATTGACGTCTGCAAAGGTGACAGCCGGAACGCAGGCCAGCAGCCCCGCAGAGAGGCACAGCGCGACGAGACTTTTCTTCATTTTCATTGTTATTACCTCTGATAGCGTGAGCACTGCGGTGGCCAGGCAATAGCGCGCAGCACCCTAAGGAGAGAGGGGCTTACGCCCCTCTTTTAGGTCATTACGTCAGGTCTAACGAATTACCACCAGATTTCCATCTGGGCACCGAAGGTCCACTCATCGTCGTCGCCGCGGCTGAAGGTTTTCGCGGAAGTGTCGCTGTACGCCACGCCAGAGGTGTAGCCAGTGTCACTGTTGTTCGCATAACCCCATTTCTCGTCCCACTTCGCGTAAGTCGCGAAGACACGGATTGCCGGACGAGACCAGATGCTGTCGCCTGCCTGCCACTGTTGTGCCAGGGTAATTTTGTACTGGCTGTTTTTCTCGTCAGTTTTCTGAGATTTGACGTTGTCGTAGCCAACTTCCAGCAAGGTGCTCATGATCGGCGTCCATTTGAACATTGGACGAACGCCTACGGTCCACCACTCGGTACCGTTGTTGTTGTCACGATCGATGTTCTGGTACATACCGACATACATCAGGTCCCAACGGTCTGCCAGGGTGATTGCACCGTGGTCCAGCACGCGCCACATGGAACCGTCGTTATCAACGCTACCACCTTGTGGGATGCCTTTTCCGTTAGAGGTCATAGAGTCCGTACCGTACTGCAGCACGAACTTGTTGAAGCCCTTCATCATGCTCTGGGTGTGTTCAGCGGTGAACAGCCAGCCATCTTTAGACGCGCCAGGCTGCAGGTAGTAATCGTCTGGAATGTTGGTGTGACCGTAGTCAACACCCAGCTCCAGCGTACCGCCTGGGTTGGTTTCCAGACCGGCTAAACGAACGTCGAAGACATCGTTTGGTACGACGTTGTCATAAATACGGTCGCCGTTCGCATCACGATCGGCGAAGGTTTCAGAACCGCCGGACTCGGAGGAACGGGTCGCTGCCAGAGAGAGTTTACCAAAGCCCAGATCGATGTTTTCAATACCGGCACCAGGACCAGAGATATCCCAGTAGTAGAAGTCGATCATGTGGACGTCATGACGCTGATAGAAGCGCTTACCGGCCCAGATGGTAGAGCCTGGCAGCCATTCAATCAGGTTTTTACCCTGCACGTTAGCTTCACGGAAGGCCGGGCTGGTGGATTCCCAGTCGTTCTGCTGAGAAACGGAATACGCGACGTTGGTGTCGAAGTAGAAGCTCTTATCGCCCTCTTTCCACACTTCCTGGCCCAGTTTCAGCTCGGCGTAGGTTTCACATTCGTTACCGAGACGGTATTTACTTTGTGCACCTGTTGCCTGGAAACATTGTTGTTCACCGCCACTCCCGGTCCAGCCAATGCCAGAACGAGCATAACCTTTAAAGTCCACGGCGCCTGCCTGGGCAGACAGGATGCCTGCCGCAACGGCGATTGCCAGCGGGACTTGTTTGCGCAGAGTAATCATCATTCTATCTCCTGAGATCATTGCTTTTCTTTGAACACTTCACCTGTCGGTTTCGTGTCTTCTTTTGGGATTGCTTAAACGCCTGGCTCTTTATGCAACCGACGACATGCGGTGCCATCCTCACGGAACAGATGGCAGCGCTCTGGCGGCAAGCCGATAGCGAATGTGGCACCCTCTTCTACCAACACCACGTCATTCTGGCGGTAGACCAGGTTCTGACGGATGGCGGGGATCTGGATATGAATCTGTGTTTCGTGACCAAGCTGTTCGACGACCTGAACCTCACCTTCCAGCGTCACATCGGCAATGTGGCTCGGCAGTAAATGCTCAGGACGAATACCGAGGGACATGTTTGCCCCCACCTGTACGTTGGCGCTGTCGACCGGCAGCCAGACCTGCTGGCGGTTTGGCAGCTCCACCTGTACCTGTTCAATGGCTGTCGCGGTCACTTTGACGGGCAGGAAGTTCATCTTTGGCGAGCCAATGAAGCCCGCAACAAAGCGGTCTGCCGGGTAGTGATACAGCTCCAGCGGTTTGCCCACCTGCGCCACGCGACCGGCATCCAGCACCACGATTTTGTCGGCGAGGGTCATCGCTTCGACCTGATCGTGGGTGACGTAAATCATCGTGCGGCCAAGACGCTTGTGCAGACGGGAGATTTCGATACGCATCTGGACGCGCAGGGCGGCATCCAGGTTGGAAAGCGGTTCATCGAGCAGGAAGACGCGCGGCTCGGCGACCAGGGTACGGCCAATCGCCACACGCTGACGCTGACCGCCGGAAAGCGCTTTCGGTTTACGCTCCAGCAGGTGCGCCAGCTGTAACACTTCCGCCACCTGCGTCACGCGCTGGTTAATCACCTCTTTCTTCGCGCCGGCCAGCTTCAGACCAAAGGACATGTTCTCGGCGACGGAAAGATGGGGATAGAGTGCATAAGACTGGAACACCATGCCTACGCCACGTTCGGCAGGCGGGATGTCATTCATTCGGGTATCACCGATCAGCAGGTCGCCGCTGGTGATGGTTTCAAGACCGGCAATCATACGCAGCAGGGTTGATTTACCGCAGCCTGATGGGCCGACAAATACCACGAATTCACCTTCGTGGATGTCCAGATTGATGTCTTTCGACACCACAACGTCACCCCAGGCTTTCGTTACATTACGCAGCTGTACGCTCGCCATGCCCTTCTCCCTTCGTTACAACCTGTCACCGACAGAAACATTCAAGATAAGGTGACTATGGGGGATCCATTACTTTCACGAATCCTCCACCCCCCGGCTTTTTTATGGGGGAGGAGGCGGGAGGATGAGAGAGCAGGCTCTGCGACCGGCGTGGGCGGGCTGAGGCAAAATTCGTGAAGCCGCCTGCAAAATTCAGTGCGTTTTTATGTGCGCCAGCACTCATAACTTAAATTTATGCAACGGAGATCACACAAACGGGGGGTGGGGCGTAGGGGTTGGGAGGATGGAAAGAGGATGTCAAATAAGGAGACTGAGTCACGTTGAACCACTGAAGTCATACCACGAGACATCACCAAAAAGGATGGCAGATATGAATATCAAGACTGGCGCACGCGTTTTCGCATTGTCCGCCCTTGCAGCAATGATGATTTCCGCACCGGCGCTCGCCAAAATTGAAGAAGGCAAGCTGGTTATCTGGATTAACGGCGACAAGGGCTATAACGGCCTGGCCGAAGTGGGCAAAAAATTCGAGAAAGACACCGGCATCAAAGTGACCGTAGAGCACCCGGACAAACTGGAAGAGAAATTCCCGCAGGTTGCGGCAACCGGCGACGGCCCGGACATCATCTTCTGGGCGCATGACCGTTTTGGCGGTTACGCACAGTCTGGCCTGCTGGCTGAAGTCACCCCGGACAAAGCTTTCCAGGACAAACTGTTCCCGTTCACCTGGGACGCCGTTCGCTATAACGGCAAGCTGATCGCTTACCCTGTCGCGGTTGAAGCCCTGTCTCTGATTTACAACAAAGACCTGGTCCCTAACCCACCGAAAACCTGGGAAGAGATCCCGAAACTGGATAAAGAGCTGAAGGCGAAAGGTAAATCTGCCCTGATGTTCAACCTGCAAGAGCCGTACTTCACCTGGCCGCTGATTGCTGCCGACGGCGGTTACGCGTTCAAGTTTGAAAACGGCAAATACGACGTGAAAGACGTAGGCGTCGACAGCGCGGGCGCGAAAGCGGGCCTGACCTTCCTGGTCGACCTGATCAAGAACAAACACATGAACGCGGATACCGATTACTCCATCGCGGAAGCGGCGTTCAACAAAGGCGAAACCGCGATGACCATCAACGGTCCGTGGGCCTGGACCAACATCGACAAGAGCAAAGTCAACTACGGCGTGACGCTGCTGCCAACCTTCAAAGGCAAGCCGTCTAAACCGTTCGTTGGCGTGCTGAGCGCAGGCATCAACGCCGCCAGCCCGAACAAAGAGCTGGCGAAAGAGTTCCTGGAAAACTATCTGCTGACCGATCAGGGTCTGGATGAAGTGAACAAGGACAAACCGCTGGGTGCCGTTGCGCTGAAATCCTTCCAGGATCAGCTGGCGAAAGACCCACGTATCGCGGCCACCATGGATAACGCCCAGAAAGGCGAAATCATGCCGAACATCCCACAGATGGCCGCATTCTGGTACGCCACCCGTACCGCGGTTATCAACGCTGCAAGCGGTCGTCAGACTGTCGATGCCGCGCTGAAAGATGCTCAGGGTCGTATTACTAAGTAAGTCTGAAAAACGGCGGGTAGCGCGTGCGCTTACCCGCCCTACGACTACGGCACGATCCGTAGGTCAGGTAAGCGCAGCGCCACCTGACGATAAGATTCCACCGTTGTAGAGGAAGAACCCCATGGATGTCATTAAAAAGAAACGCTGGTGGCAAAGCGACGCGCTGAAATGGTCAGCGATCGGTCTGCTGTGTCTGCTGGTGGGTTACCTTGTTGTTTTAATGTACGTACAAGGGGAATATCTGTTCGCCATCATGACGCTGATTTTAAGCTCTGCTGGCCTGTATATTTTCGCCAACCGTAAAGCCTATGCCTGGCGCTATGTCTACCCGGGCGTGGCCGGGATGGGGCTGTTTGTCCTGTTCCCGTTGATTTGTACCGTCGCCATTGCGTTTACCAACTACAGCAGCACCAACCAGCTTGCGCAGGAACGCGCGCAGCAGGTCCTGCTGGACCGCTCATACCAGGCAGGCAAGACCTTTAACTTCGGCCTGTATCCCGCAGGCAACGAATGGAAGTTAGCGCTTACTGACGAAGCAAGCGGTAAATACTATGTCTCTGACGCCTTCAAATTTGGCGGCGAGCAGAAGCTGGCCTTAAAAGAGGCCCAGGCCCTGCCGGAAGGTGAACGTGCCAACCTGCGCGTCATTACCCAGAACCGTCAGGCGCTGACCCAGCTCACCGCCGTGCTGCCAGACGACAGCAAAGTGATCATGAGCTCGCTGCGCCAGTTCTCCGGCACCCAACCGCTCTATACCCTGGCGGATGACGGCACGCTGACCAACAACCAGAGCGGCGTGAAGTACCGTCCGAATAACGACATTGGTTTCTATCAGTCCATTACTGCCGACGGCAAATGGGGTGATGACAAACTCAGCCCGGGCTATACCGTCACCATCGGCTGGGACAACTTTACCCGCGTATTTACCGACGAAGGCATTCAGAAACCGTTCTTCGCCATCTTCGTCTGGACGGTGGTCTTCTCCGTACTGACCGTGATCCTCACCGTAGCCGTGGGCATGGTGCTGGCCTGTCTTGTCCAGTGGGAATCCCTGAAGGGCAAAGCGATTTACCGCGTGCTGCTGATTCTGCCGTATGCCGTACCGTCGTTTATCTCGATTCTGATTTTCAAAGGGCTGTTTAACCAGAGCTTCGGTGAAATCAACATGATGCTGAGCGCGCTGTTTGGCATCAAACCGGCCTGGTTCAGCGACCCGACCACCGCCCGCTCGATGATCATCATCGTGAACACCTGGCTGGGCTATCCGTACATGATGATCCTGTGCATGGGGCTGCTGAAGGCCATCCCGGATGACCTGTACGAAGCTTCGGCGATGGACGGCGCGGGTCCGTTCCAGAACTTCTTTAAGATTACGCTGCCGCTGCTCATCAAGCCGCTCACCCCGCTGATGATTGCCAGCTTCGCCTTTAACTTTAACAACTTCGTGCTGATTCAGCTGTTGACCAACGGCGGCCCGGACCGTCTTGGCACCACCACGCCGGCAGGCTATACCGACCTGCTCGTGAGCTACACCTACCGTATTGCCTTCGAAGGCGGCGGCGGTCAGGACTTCGGTCTGGCGGCAGCGATTGCCACCCTGATCTTCCTGCTGGTGGGCGCCCTGGCGATTGTGAACCTGAAAGCCACACGTATGAAATTTGACTAAGGAGGGCACTGAACATGGCTATGGTACAACCCAAATCTCAGAAACTGCGCCTCCTGGCGACGCACTTAGGCCTGCTGATTTTTATCGCGGCGATCATGTTCCCGCTGCTGATGGTTATCGCCATCTCCTTGCGTTCGGGTAACTTCGCCACCGGGAGCCTGATCCCGGACGAAATCTCCTGGGAGCACTGGAAGCTCGCGCTGGGCTTCAGCGTGGAGCACGCGGATGGCCGCGTCACGCCACCGCCGTTCCCGGTGCTGCTGTGGCTGTGGAACTCGGTGAAAATCGCAGGTATTACCGCCATTGGTATCGTGGCGCTGTCCACCACCTGCGCTTACGCCTTTGCCCGCATGCGTTTCCCGGGCAAAGCGACGCTGCTGAAAGGGATGCTGATTTTCCAGATGTTCCCGGCGGTGCTGTCGCTGGTGGCGTTATATGCCCTGTTTGACCGCCTGGGCCAGTACATTCCGTTTATCGGTCTGAACACCCACGGCGGCGTGATCTTCGCCTACCTTGGCGGTATCGCACTGCATGTGTGGACCATTAAGGGCTATTTCGAAACCATCGACGGCTCGCTGGAAGAAGCGGCCGCGCTGGATGGCGCGACCCCATGGCAGGCGTTCCGCCTGGTGCTGCTGCCGCTGTCGGTGCCGATTCTGGCGGTAGTGTTTATCCTGTCGTTTATCGCTGCGATCACCGAAGTACCGGTTGCCTCACTGTTACTGCGTGATGTGAACAGCTACACCCTGGCCGTAGGGATGCAGCAATACCTCAACCCGCAAAACTACCTGTGGGGCGACTTTGCCGCGGCGGCCGTACTCTCTGCCATCCCGATTACCGTGGTGTTCCTGCTGGCGCAGCGCTGGCTGGTGAACGGCCTGACGGCGGGCGGTGTGAAAGGTTAAGTTTCATTTTGTTATGCCACTGCAACCCTCAACTTTAGACGTATTGTATTGACCCAACTTGTGACTGTTGTTAGGCGGCCTCCGGGCCGCCATTTTTTTATTCGCGTTTCAGCCGCTTCGAGTTACACAGCCAGAGGGTGATCACCAGCAGCAGGATCGCCGCCGAGTAGATCAGCACATCGAGCGGGGATTTATGATCGACGATGATCAGCCGCACAATCGCGGTGATCCCAATGTAGACAAAATAACGCAGCGGGAAGTGAAAGCCGGACTGAAAATACTTCACAATCAGGGCGATAAATTCAAAGTAGAGAAAGTAGACCACCAGGCCTTCCACCAGCGCATATTTGCTGGTTTGTTCAGGGGCGAACAGCACATCCGCCAGATGCACCGTCTCCTTACCCAAAAAGACGACCAGGATCAGGCCAAGGCTCAGCAGACCGAGGTTCAGCACGGTCTGGAGGACAGTTGAGATAAACTCAACGCGCGGGCGAGTCAGGGATGTCATACAGCACCTCATTCTCCAGGGCGAGGTTTCTGTATAACGCAAAAATGTGACGGGGATCTATATTTTTTGTTTATGTTTGGCGCATTCGCCCGGTGGCGCTGCGCTTACCGGGCCTACAAAAACCGTAGGCCGGGCAAACGCAGTGCCGCCCGGCGTGAAGCATCAGCGGAAGTTAATGTTCTTATCGCTGGTCATGTCGTACAGCTGGAACTTACGTCCAAGCTGCTGACCGCCGTCACGCGTCAGCGGCGTCCAGCCGATGGCCGCGCGGCTACGGGTTGGACCGGATGAGAACAGATCCAGCGGAATCGACACGTAAACCCCTTTGGTGAAGTCCCCTTCCCCATATTCGTCCGGCGAGACGTTGGTAATGGTGGCGTAGCCGCCCACCACGACGCCGCTGTCGAAGTGTTTGGAGATATCCAGCGTGCCGCCCTTATCGCCCGCCAGGTACTGGCCGACGCTGGCTTTCACCAGCACGTCAGGCGCGAATGACGGCGTCCAGTAGGCGGTCAGGTGGCCTGTTTTGACGCTGTAGTCGGTGAACTTCATCATGTCCTGGGCGCTGCGCCAGTCACGCTGTTTGACGTAGTTGGCATCAATCCCGAACGCCCAGTTGCTGTCGACAGGACGATAAAGCACTTCTGCCCCCGCGCCGCCGTACATGGTTTCCAGATACCCGCCGTACACCTGGCCGTAGAACCCGTTGCCGAAGTACTGGAAGTAGTTGGCCTGCAGGTTGTTCACGTAAGCATCGTTTTGTACGTACTCACGCACGCGGGTACGCACGCGCGGCAGCGTCGAGTCTTTTGGCGGGTTGGTGTAGTTGAACTTGTCGTAGTTGTTGGCGATGTTGCCAAACAGGCTGCCGGTGGTCAGCAGGTGGTCGGTCAGCCACAGATCCGCCGTCGCCATGACGCCCAGCTGATACATGTAGAAGTTTTCCGGCCCGCCGACGGACTGGTTTAGCACCGGATCGATATGGAAATCGAAGCGCGACTTGTCGATATACCAGCCCTGCTCGGTGGTCTCCGGCACGATCGGCTCAACGCGCTTTTGCACCAGCTCGGTTTCATGTCCGAGCGGTTCGCCTTCCAGATGGCGCTTCAGGCTGGCAACGTCCGTTTCCGTCGTCACCTGCGGCAGGTTGAGACGGTTCTCCGTCACGCGGATCGTACGGATCCCGTCCGGGAGATCGTTCATGATGATCCGGTTGGCGCGTTCGATCCCTTCCCGCGAGTCGCGGTATTTCACCTGCTCGCCGGTGACGTACAGCGTATCGCCTTTCACCTGAATTTTTGGATCCGCCAGGCCGGCATTGTATTTCAGCAGCGTCAGCTGGTTTGCCACCACGGAGTGCTGCAGAATCGCATCCTGCGGCTCCGGCTGGTATGCAGGCCGCGCGTTGTCGTTGTAGTGCGGCCGCATGTCGTTGAAGTTGGTGCGCAGCGTAAAGCCAAACATCACCGTATTGCCGCGCTCGTAGCTGAGGTTAACGTCGGCCCAATCGGTGACGCGATAAATGGCGCCGACGTTAAACTTGCTCTTCTGCTCAATCTTCCCGGCGAAGTCCTGCGAGTAGTCATTCCCCTCGTACTCCAGCTTCAGGCGCAATGGCTGCCAGGGCGTCTGATACTCCACGCCGCCAAACAGCGAGGCCGGGCCGTGGAACATCTGGTCGCCGTTGATGGAGCCCGCTTTCTGATAGCTGTTATCGCGGTAGCAGTATTTATCGCTGTAGGAGCAAAACGGGTTTTTCACGTTGCCGCTGGTGCCGAGATAGCCCCATCCCAGACCGAGCGAGAAGTCGAACGGCCCCCAGGCCTTGCTGGCCACGATGTATTCCGCATCAAACAGGCCGGTACCGCCAATATCTTTGGCGCCCACGGAGACCTGCGGCATCCAGTAGCTCTCTTCCCACAGGCGAAGCTTGACGTCGAAGGCTTTATCTTTGTAGGTCTGATCGCCTGAGAACGCCTCGACGCTGCTGTATTGTTTCGTACGGACGTCGGTATAGCGCAGCGTGGTTTCAAGCCACGGGAACAACTGCACCGACGCCGAGTAGTAACGATACTGGTCGTTATCACGGTAGTTAAGGCTAATTTCCCCTTCGCGCGCCATACGCGCGGTGGGCGTTTGCAGTAAACCGACGCCGCCGAAGTCTGACTGAGACGGGCCAATGGGTGCCGGATACGTTTCTGCATGGCAGGCGGCACTCACGCAGAGCGCCAGCATGCTGTAGAGATAGATTCTTTTCATTATTCCGGTATCCGCTGAATCAGGGAGTGAAGGATATCGGCGTTAAGCCCGTCATACGCCTTCGTCCAGAAATGGTCGGCAAAACCGACAAAAATAATGCTGCCCGGCATGGGTTCGATATGTCGTTTATTCCAGTAAGCAACGGGCGCTTTTTGCGTGTGGCCGTCAGGGTAAACCACCCAGGCGTAGCTGTTATCCGCACCGCTCAGCAGACTCTGCTCGTCGAGGTAGCTCGCCACGTCGCGGCCGGGGGTAAAGGGCTTCTTACCCGGGCTGCCGATCAGCCCCATCACGGTCACCGTCGTCGGCTTCGCCGGAAGCCAGAGCGTATAGTCCCCTTCCAGGGTCGGGTTGCCGTTTTCCGTGACGCGCACGTCATCCGGGTCAAGATTCACATTCTGTCGGCCCGTCACCTTCAGCGCCTGCAGCTGCTGACGGACGCTGTTAATGGCCGCCGCGTCGTCGCCGTCTTCCTGTTCCGCGAGTCCCGTTAGTCTGGCAAGAAGCGCCTTGTGCTGCTGTTCCGCTTCCACGGTCTTCTGCCGTTCAGCGATGACCGCGCCTGGCCACCAGCTGTTGGCAAGCCTTGGCTGTCCGACGAGATCGAGCAGACGTTCGGCGTGGGTTAAGGTTTTAGGTTTTTCACTGTCCGGCGTGTAGACCTTTACCGTTCCCGCGGACCATGCCAGCGGCGCGGCAAAACTGGCGATAAGCGCAGCGTGGATGAGCGTTTTCATGATTTCGCCGCCTTGATCAGGGTGGTTTTGACCGGGAAGAATCCGGCACCGAGATACTGTAAGGACTGGCGGATCTGCCCTTCCTCGTCGATCCAGAAGCGGTTGTGCCAGGTGGCCTGGTCGGTGGTGACCTCTTCATCCAGCACGCGAACCTGCGTTTCGTCGCTGCCGACCTTCACGCTGTCGGTGCCGTCCCAGCGGAAGGTCGAGCGTGCCGTGGCGTAACGCACCTGTTTGTGTTCGGTCCAGCCCATCGTGCGCGTCCAGCCCGCGCCGTCGGCGATCTGGTTCGGCTTGATCAGCGGATCGTCAGCGAGATTATTCACCTCCAGCAGGTTATCGCCGCCCAACAGGGTTTTCACGATACGGCCATGCTGCGTCACGATGGTGGCCTGATCCTGCGTCACCCATTTCTGCTGCCCGTTTTCATCGAAAGCGAGCACCACAAACAGTTGCGGGCCATCGTTAAGCTGCATGTACTGACTGGCATAAGGCATGTTCTGAAGCTCGTCATCGGTCAGATGCACGCCCGGTGTGCCGAACAGGCTTTCCCACAGTGAGTTTCCCAGCCCTTTAGTGGTGGCCGAGCATGCCTGCAGCAGCAGGCAAATCAGAATGATTGCAGGTCGCTTCACGACTCTTCTCCGAAGGGGCGAAATAACCACACCGAAGTGTGGTTATGATTAAAACACCCGCTATTACTGGGTGCTGGTTGTCGTGGTGGTCGTGGTTCCGGTGTTGGAGCCATCACCGCCACCGGTTGCCGCCAGCGCGACACCCACGGCTGAACTTACGGTGCTGGCGCTGGCTGCGGTAGAACTTCCCGCAGACGCAGACGTCGCAGCCGACCCTGCCGCTTCCCCGACCTGAACCGGAGCTGCATAAACAGATGTCGCCGCAAGCGCAGATATGGCAAAAATGCCATACAGTACTTTCTTCATAACAATTTCCCTTCAATGAATGAATGGAGATTTGCCCGAAAAGAATTTCAGGCGGAATCGAGTATACACAACTCATGCCGTGGGTTTGCCGTAAGGGGAAATAGAAGGTGGGTTTTCAGACTAATGGATAAAATCGAAATGAAAGACAAAGAGGGAAAATATTAAATAACTATAAAACAATAACTTATAATATAGATATATTAATTTCCTTCTGCGTATTTTCTTAAAATAAACCGCAGCAATTAACGGGTTAAACGTCTTTTTCAGATTAAACTCAGAACCAGAATTTGAGTTAACTAACAGACATCAGGAATTATCTGATAAAAAAATGCCGGCATTAAGCCGGCACGTTTTCATGGCGTTTTAATTACGCACGCCATGCTTTATAACGGTTGATCAACCCATTGGTCGAGCTGTCATGGCTGGTAATCGCGTTATCGTCACCCAGCTCTGGCAGAATACGGTTTGCCAGCTGTTTACCCAGCTCAACGCCCCACTGGTCAAAGGTGAAGATGTTCAGGATCGCGCCCTGCGTGAAGATTTTGTGCTCGTACAGGGCAATCAGCGCGCCAAGGCTGAACGGCGTGATTTCGCGCAGCAGGATGGAGTTGGTTGGACGGTTACCTTCGAACACTTTGAACGGCACCACGTGCTCCAGCGTTGCCGGATCTTTACCCTGGTCGCGGTATTCCTGCTCAACCACCTCGCGGGATTTACCGAACGCCAGCGCTTCGGTCTGGGCGAAGAAGTTGGACAGCAGCTTCGGATGGTGGTCGGACAGCGGATTATGGGTGATAGCCGGGGCGATGAAATCGCACGGTACCATTTTGGTGCCCTGGTGAATCAGCTGATAGAACGCGTGCTGACCGTTAGTGCCCGGCTCGCCCCAGATGATTGGGCCAGTCTGGTAATCCACCGCGTTGCCGTTACGGTCCACGTATTTACCGTTGGATTCCATGTTGCCCTGCTGGAAGTAAGCAGCAAAGCGGTGCATGTACTGGTCATACGGCAGGATCGCTTCGGTTTCAGCGCCAAAGAAGTTGTTGTACCAGATACCGATCAGCGCCAGCAGCACCGGCAGGTTTTTCTCTGGTGCGGTGGTGGAGAAGTGTTTGTCCATCGCGTGCGCGCCGGAGAGCAGCTCAACGAAGTTGTCGAAGCCCACGGACAGGATGATAGACAGACCGATTGCAGACCACAGAGAGTAGCGGCCACCGACCCAGTCCCAGAATTCGAACATGTTCGCGGTGTCGATACCGAACTCGCTGACGGCTTTACCGTTGGTGGACAGCGCAGCGAAGTGTTTCGCCACGTGCTTGTTGTCGCCCGCGGTTTTCAGGAACCAGTCGCGCGCGCTGTGGGCGTTGGTCATGGTTTCCTGAGTGGTGAAGGTTTTCGACGCAACCAGGAACAGGGTGGTTTCCGGGTTCACGTTCTTCAGCACTTCGGCGATGTGGGTACCATCGACGTTAGACACAAAGTGCATATTCAGGTGGTTTTTGTAAGGACGCAGCGCTTCGGTCACCATGAACGGACCGAGGTCAGAACCGCCGATACCGATGTTAACCACGTCGGTGATCGCTTTGCCGGTGTAGCCTTTCCAGCTTCCGGAGATGATCGCTTCGGAGAAGGTTTTCATCTTTTCCAGCACCGCGTTCACTTCCGGCATGACGTCTTTGCCGTCAACGATGATTGGGGTATTGCTACGGTTACGCAGGGCTACGTGCAGCACGGCACGGTCTTCGGTGCGGTTGATCTTCTCACCGGAGAACATGGATTTGATGGCGTCCGCCAGCTCGGTCTCTTTCGCCAGATCCTGCAGTTTTGCCAGCGTCTCTTCGGTAATGCGGTTTTTAGAGAAATCCACCAGCATCAGGTCGTCGAAGGTCGCGGAGAACTTGTTGAAACGATCGGCATCTTTCGCGAACAGGTCCGCGATGGTGACGTCTTTCATTTCATCAAAATGTTTCTGGAGTGCCTGCCAGGCAGCGGTCTGCGTTGGGTTGATGTTTTTCATTAGCAATACTCTTCTGATTTGAGAATTGTGACTGCGGTCGATTGTAGCGCCTGCAAATAAAAATTGTGATGGTTTTTATGCCATTGCCCTGGCCTGCATCAAACACAGGTGAAAAGACCCGAAAAGTATAGCTGCTGAAGCGCCCTCCTGGAGCGGAGAAATGTCGGTCAAAATGCCCTAAAACGAAGCATAAAATCTGGCCCTGTTATAAGTCCTGTTTCTCAGGGGTACCCCCCCATAAAAAATCCGCATAATCCCAGCATTGACAGGACCTCCCCCACATTTTATTTATAGGGCCGTATTTTGCGCCTGCACCTGTTTTCGTTTCATTCTTGTGCCATGGTCGCTTATTCATTCCCTGACACGAGGTTGTTATGACGAGTTTTGTGGTCGCCAAGTTTGGCGGCACCAGTGTGGCCGATTACGATGCCATGAACCGCAGCGCCGATGTGGTGCTGGCCGATCCGAATACCCGCCTGGTGGTGCTGTCTGCATCCGCCGGCGTGACGAACCTGCTGGTTTCTCTGTCTGAAGGACTGGAAGCGACAGAACGTTTCGTGAAGCTGGATGCACTGCGCAAAATTCAGTTCGACATCCTTGAGCGTCTGCAGAACCCGAACGTCATCCGCGAGGAAGTGGAACGCCTGCTGGAAAACATCACCACGCTGGCAGAAGCGGCCTCTCTGGCCACCTCCACCGCCCTGACCGATGAGCTGGTCAGCCACGGTGAGCTGATGTCCACCCTGCTGTTTGTGGAAATCATGCGCGAGCGTAACGTTCAGGCGCAGTGGTTTGACGTACGCAAAATCATGCGTACCAGCGACCGCTTTGGCCGCGCCGAGCCGGACGTTGAAGCGCTGGCCGAGCTGACCAATCAGCAGCTGGCCCCGCGCCTGGCAGACGGCATCGTGATCACTCAGGGCTTTATCGGCAGTGAAGCGAAAGGCCGCACGACCACGCTTGGCCGTGGCGGCAGCGACTATACCGCCGCGCTGCTGGGCGAGGCCCTGCATGCTACGCGCGTCGATATCTGGACTGACGTTCCGGGCATTTATACCACCGACCCGCGCGTTGTTTCCGCGGCGAAACGTATTGATGTGATCGCGTTTGAAGAAGCGGCGGAAATGGCCACCTTCGGCGCGAAAGTGCTGCATCCGGCCACGCTGCTGCCTGCCGTACGCAGCGATATCCCGGTCTTCGTCGGCTCGAGTAAAGATCCAAAAGCGGGCGGCACGCTGGTCTGCAAGAAAACGGAAAACCCGCCGCTGTTCCGCGCCCTGGCCCTGCGCCGTCGCCAGACGCTGGTGACGCTCCACAGCCACAATATGCTGCACTCCCGCGGTTTCCTGGCGGAAGTGTTTGGCATTCTGGCACGCCACAATATCTCCGTGGATCTGATCACCACCTCTGAAGTGAGCATTGCGCTGACGCTGGACACCACCGGCTCCACATCAACCGGCGATACCCTGCTGACGCAGTCGCTGCTGATTGAGCTGTCCGAGCTGTGCCGCGTGGAAGTCGAAGAAGACCTGGCGCTGGTTGCTATCATCGGCAACAAGCTGTCCCGCGCCTGCGGCGTGGGCAAAGAGGTGTTTGGCGTGCTCGACCCGTTCAACATCCGCATGATTTGCTACGGTGCGTCCAGCTATAACCTCTGCTTCCTGGTGCCAGCCGATCAGGCTGAGCAGGTGGTGCAGAAACTTCATCAGAATTTGTTTGAATAAACGCAAGAATGGCCCGGGCGTTTTCACCACCGGGCCATTCTTTAGCTTTTCATTACTGTTCTCATCAGCAGCGAATCCAGATCTTTTAAATTTCCTTCTCTGCTGTCGGGTAGTACCGGCGGCACTTCTCCTCTCACCAGCTCACTTTGCAAAAAAGCGTGGAGTAAGGGCCGTTTAGGACCATATTCCGCTTCACCTGCGCGCTGTTTTATTTCCAGTAATGCATCGATTTCCGCACGTAACGGCGCACACAGTTCGCTCCCGGCAAGCAGTTCGTCAAAACGCATCGGTGGAACGCCTTTCCCCGCTTCTACCCACCGCGCCGCCAGCAAAGGTCGCAGAACATAAAAGTACTTTTTCAGCCGAACCGTTTCCCCCTGTAAATATCCACGGAAGTTTTTTCGGGCCATCGAGTAGTAATGCCAGCGGGCGCGCAATGGTGAGAACCACGCGGGTATCAGCGCGCGCAACTCGGCCACTACCGTCTCATCCTCCTGATAAACAACGGGGGAATCCAGCCACTCGATAAGCGTCGGGTTTGCCCCCTTCAGCAGGCCCAGTGCCTTGCGCCATTCCCAGCCACAAACGTCCAGTTCGTCATCTATCGGCAGCTCGATCACATCCCGCTGGGCTTCGACGCGCAAATACCATTCTGGGCGGTGAACGTACAAAAACCGCACATCATAATCGCTATCCGGTGAGGCAAATCCCCATCCCCGACTGCCCGATTCACAGGCGTAGAGCACGCGCACGTTATAGCGCTGCTCTATAGCGCGAAGTTGCGCGCAGACACGTGCGCGCATCGCGCTATCAACATCGTTGTTGCTCATTTTTTTATCCTTTTACACACACTACCTGACGCAGGGTGTGAACGATCTCCACCAGCGACGATTGCGCGGCCATCACGGCATCAATGTCTTTATAGGCCATCGGCGTTTCATCGATCACCTCATTGTCTTTGCGACACTCTACGTGAGAGGTCGCCTGAATATGGTCGCTAAGGGTATAGCGTTTTTTTGCCGCCGTTCGGCTCATCACTCGCCCGGCGCCGTGGCTGCAGGAACAGAAGCTTTGCTCGTTGCCGAGGCCACGCACGATGAAGCTCTTTGCGCCCATTGAGCCCGGAATAATTCCCATCTGCCCTTTCTGCGCCGACACCGCACCTTTACGCGTGATCAGTACCTCTTCCCCAAAGTGATGCTCTTTCTGCACATAGTTGTGATGGCAGTTAACCGCCTCCTGCTGCGTAATAAAGGGCTTTGTCACTTCGCGAGAGAGCGCCGCCAGCACGCGCGACATCATCACTTCCCGATTGTGGCGGGCAAAATCCTGCGCCCACTCCACCGCCTCGATGTAGTCCTCATAGTGACGACTCCCCTCCTGAAAATAGGCCAGATTTTTATCCGGCAGATGTCCCAGGTGATGCTGCATATCCTGCTGTGCCAGGGCGATAAACACATTACCGATGGCGTTTCCTACGCCGCGCGAGCCGCTGTGCAACATCACCCAGACGCGCTGCTGCTCATCGAGGCAAATTTCAATAAAGTGGTTTCCGGTACCCAGCGTGCCCAGATGCTGGTAATTGTTGGTTTTCAGCAACTGCGGGTATTTATCCGTGAGTTGTTTAAAACGTGGGGCCAGCACCCACCAGCGATCGTCCACTTCTTTCGGTGGCGTTTCCCACGCGCCTTTATCCCGTCGAGAACGCGTATTGGTTCTCCCATGCGGTACTGCCTGTTCAATGGCGCTACGTAAACCGCTGAGATTATCCGGCAAATCACCCGCCACCAGCGACGTGCGAACGGCAATCATCCCGCAGCCAATATCCACGCCAACCGCCGCAGGAATAATTGCCCCTTTGGTCGGAATCACGCTGCCGATGGTTGAGCCTTTACCGAGATGAACGTCGGGCATCACCGCAAGGTGTTTGAAAATAAACGGCATCTTTGCGGTATTCAGTAACTGCGCCTGTGCCTCTGGCTCCACGGGAACGCCGTGAGTCCACATTTTGATCGGGGCGCCGTGTGACGCCGTCAGTAATTCAAAATCATTCTGTTGCATTGCGTTATCCTTTCAGGTTAACAAGGCCGTGTAATACCTGGTCCAGGCCACCAAATACTGAAATTTTGTCGATACGCTCCGCGACCCTTTCCAGGGTTTCCAGCTCTTTTAAACGCAGCGCCACCGGGTTGTTCTCCATCACCTTTGCGGTGTTTAACAGCGATCGTGTCGCCGCCGTTTCTTCACGTCGGCGAATAACATTCGCCTGGGCCGATTTTTCGGCCTCTACCAGACGGGATAAAATCGTTTTCATATCACCAGGTAAAACAATATCTTTTACCCCAAGCGACGCAATTTCCATTCCAAAGGACGACAGGCGGCCTTGCACCTGTTTGCTGACCACCTCGTCAATGATCTGCTTATCTTCCAGTAACTCATCGAGCGTGCGGGTGCCGACCGCCTCACGCAGTGCGAACTGGAGTTCGCGGTACAAATGTTCCAGCGGTTTCGTAAGCTGTCCGCAGGCCTGCAGCACGTCGCTGTAGCGCCAGTTAGCCGCCAGGTTCAGGCGCAGGTTAACTTTGTCCTTCGTCAGGATCTCCTGCCCGCTCACTTCCACCACCTGAAGGCGCGTATCCACGACCTCTGCCTCAACCAGATGGTTAATTTTCCAGTAGGCCGTCAGTCCCGGCGGTAACAGTGCCTGAATTTCTCCGTCGATTTTCACCACCCCGACGTGCCAGGCAGGTACCTGTACGACCAGCATCGCGTCGCGCCCCTTTAGCGCGCCATTGCGACGCGGTTGCAGAGCAGCATTCATCACGTCCACCGGTACCCGCACGTCGCGGGTATCAATTCTTTGCAGGGTCAACGCCGCATCCTGCTGCCAGTACAGACGACGAGTCGAAGGCGGCACAATTTCCTGCAATACGCCGTTGTTCGATAACACCCCGATTTCATCCGCAGTAAGGTCGACCGCCAGGCAGTAACGTACCACCCAGTCAGGCTGAAAGCGGCGCAGATAATCCGCCAGCGCATCCGGCACCTCGCTGCCATCCTGGCTCACCACCAGCACGTCGTCAGTATTGAACCAACCCAGACGGTGTTCACCCGCCTCCAGTACCCGGTAATAATCGCCAGCTTTTGCTACCAGTCCTAACTGACCTTTTTTTATCGTGATTTTTTTAGCCATTTTATATTCCTTAAAGTCAGGCGCGGGTGCAGGCACGAAATCACAGGGGAATGCCTTTTCGCCTGCGATCCGGCGCCATTACCGGCGACCTTCATTGGGATTGCTGACTGCGCAATCCCCGTTTTTACTTTGATGTTTACAACCAGTTTTCATTGGGAGAATGAATCGGGAATCGAACCCTTCTGTCTGTCATTGGTTGACGGAACGCCCCCGGAAAACAGCCTTGCCGTTCCTGGTGCGCCGACGGGGCCTTAACCCCCAGTGTGCTCAACGTCGTGACGTTATCTGTATTGCCAGAAGCGTGCCAAAAACAAAAATCGCCGTTTTATTTTTTTATTTTATTGATAATTAATGATTTTTATTTATCACGCTTTTCATGCATTGCCGTTCGGCTCAACATTTCTTATCCTGCTATATCGACAATTATCTTTCTGGATAAATATGAAGAAGCGGAAGGTGGTGATCGGGGTGCTTGGCACCGTGATGGATAAACGGGGAAAGCGGGCTAATCGCTTTCGCAAATGGCGACCGACCGTCGGGCTGTGCCAACAGCCGGATTTCCCGGTCGACAGGCTGGAGCTGCTACATCAACCGCGAGATCTCGGCATGGCTCAGCAACTGGCGGAAGATATTGTGCTGGTTTCCCCCCACACCGAGGTGCGTCCCAGCACGGTAACCATTGAAGACCCGTGGGATTTCGAAGAGGTTTATGCCGCGTTTCTCGATTTCGCCACCCAGTACACTTTTGATACCGATCGCGAAGAGTATTTCGTCCACATCACCACCGGCACGCATGTGGCGCAGATCTGCTGGTTCCTGCTGACGGAAGCCCGCTATCTTCCCGCCAGCCTTTTGCAGACTGGCCCTGCCAGAAAAGAAGCCTCTGCTGAGGAGACTGCAGCCGGAACTTACTCAATTATCGACCTGGATTTAAGCCGCTACACGACCCTTACCAACCGTTTTCAGCGCGAGCAGCAGCAGTCAATCTCATTTCTGAAAGCGGGCATTGAGACGCGAAATGCCACCTTTAACAGTCTTATCGACAAGATTGAACGCGTGGCGCTACGTTCAACAGCCCCGATCCTGCTGACCGGCCCCACCGGCGCGGGCAAGTCGTTCCTCGCGAACCGCATTTATCAGCTTAAGCAGTCACGCCATCAGGTTTCCGGCAAGCTGGTTTCCGTCAACTGCGCGACCCTGCGCGGTGATAACGCCATGTCCACGCTGTTCGGCCATGTGAAAGGGGCCTTTACCGGCGCACTGTCGGCGCGCAGCGGCCTGCTGCGTGAAGCCGATGGCGGCGTCCTTTTCCTCGACGAGATTGCCGAACTAGGCCTGGATGAACAGGCGATGCTGCTCAAAGCCATTGAAGAGAAAACTTTTTTCCCGTTTGGCTCCGATAAAGAAGTTCACTGTAGATTCAAT
>NZ_CAMFKT010000014.1:0-130855 GCF_945957325.1 Enterobacter sp. PL1 | reverse complement strand
CAACGCGGCTTTCGCTCACCGTTGCGAGGTCCCGTATATTACGTTTTCCTCATTCAGAGTCAAGTGATTATTTTCGCTTTTCTCTGTTGGCGTTCATCTCTGAACCCCGCTAACCCGGCGGCCTGTAAGCCGTTGTTCCGTGTCAGTGGAGGCGCATTATAGGGAGTTCTCAGACGTTGACAACCCCTCTTTAAAAAAAAACTTTCAACCGTCTCTTTTTTGCTCAAAACCGTGCTACAGCGCCAGTTTTTCGAGCGTTTCAAAGCCATAACGGCGTAAAACGGGTAAAAGTTGTTCAGTTTCTTTTGTTAACGCCATACAAAACGCGATATTCGCATCCGTAGATTTCGCATCCGGGGCCTCATGCTCCAGCAACCAGGCCGTACGACGGGCGATAGCCGCACCGGAATCCACCAGGCGAGTCCCCTCCGGCAGCACCTCTAATAGCTCTTCCTGGAGTAGCGGGAAGTGGGTACAGCCCAACACAACGGTATCCGGGGGTTCAGGCATCCGCAGCCACGGGCGAAGAATACGACGCAGCTCGTCGAGTGATACCGCCTTGCCATGCAGCTTCGCTTCCGCCATCTCTACCAGCTCAGCCGAACCGAGCATCGCAATCTGGCATTCGTTGGCGAAACGGTCGATCAGCTCGCGGGTATAAGGACGCTTTACCGTACCTCGCGTGGCCAGCAGGCCCACAATGCCGTTCGCCGTCAGACGCGCGGCAGGCTTTATTGCCGGGACGACGCCCACAACCGGGAACTGGAATTTTTCACGCAGGGCGGGAAGAGAAACGGTGCTCGCCGTATTACACGCGATAACGGCCAGCGCAAGGGGATAACGCTGTTGTACCGCAGTGACGATTTCCACCACGCGCTCGACAATAAAATCTTCGCTCTTTTCCCCATACGGGAAAGCGACGTTATCGAAGGCGTAGATGTAATGGAGATCCGGCAGGAGATGCCGAATCTCATCATAGACCGAAAGCCCACCGACGCCGGAATCAAACACCAGCACGGTAGGGCGCGGATTAGAAGGTGTAGCTGCCAGACAAGGTGTATTCCCGTCCTGCAGTTTGGTAGCCATAAACTGTCTCGTAATCTTTATCGAACAGGTTGGCTATTTTACCACGAACTGTAAGGTGTGAGGTGACAGGATACGAAACTGCGACATCCCACAGGCTTACACCGCCCATTTTTACTTTCTCAGACGGGTAAGTACCAAAGTCAGTGTCGTAACGCGTACCGAGATAGTGATAAGTCAGGCTCCAGTCGAAATCATAGATCTGCGTGTCGAGCTGATATTTCACCTGCTGCTTAGCGCGACGATCCAGAAGTTCGTTGGTTGCGGCATTTCGGGCATCCACGTAGTCATAGCCAACAGTATGCGTCAACGGACCCGTATCAAACGATGCTGTCGCTTCCACGCCTTTAATGCGCGCTTTACCGACGTTGTAATATTGCTGAAGGTTATTATCGAAGTCGATGAGATTATCAACGTCATTACGGTAGCCGGATACGCGCCAGCTCACGCCCGCCGTCAGGCCTTCAAACGCACCTTCCCACTGCTTGCTCTCTTCTGGATCAAGATGGTCATTGCCATAGAAACCGTAGAGTTGACCCAGATTCGGTGCCTTATAGGCCGTACCATAAGAAGCAACGAAACGGTAACCCTCCACGAACTCCCAGGCCGCACTGCTTTGCCAGGTGCCATGACGACCGAACTGAGAGTTGTCATCGCTGCGAACCGCCCCTTCCAGGGTGAAGTCACCAAACTGCTGCAGCCCGGTCAGGTAGACGCCGGTGTTACGCAGGTCGTAGCCGTTGGTCACGTAGTTTGTACCCGGCTCGGTGCTCTGCTTCTGCCAGTCAACGCCCGCGCCAATGTTCCCATGGCCAACATCAACGGAGTTGAGCCACTGGACGTTGTACTGTTTGATTTCATCCAGCGTGGCTGTCGAATCGTAGCGGCCTAAATTTGGGTCGTAGTTATAGTCCTTGCTGTGGCTATAGCTGGTGAGCAGCTGTGAATGAAAGATGTCATCGTTGAAGCGCAATCCTGCATCCCAGGTCTGGCTATAGAGCTGGCGGGTATCGACCAGTACGTCAGGCGTAAATGAGCTGTAGTAGCCGTCGTAGGCCGTACGGTTGCTGTAGCCAAAGCCGCGAACAAAACCGCTCCACTGGTCTGAGAATGCGTGATCCATTGCGCCGTAGAGCGTTTTATTCATAAAGCCGTCGCGATCGGTCTGAGCAAGGCCACCATTGTTGCCGTCCGCAACCACATCAAACCCTTTGGTATAGGTGTAATCACCCGCAAGCGTGACGCGCGTGCTGTCGCCCAGTGTTTGCTGAGTACTGCCGCCATAATTCTGATAGCCGTGTGAGCCTACGCCAGCATTCAGCGTGGTACCGTCCTTCGCACGAGTAGTAATAATGTTTACGACACCACCAATCGCGTCTGAGCCGTATACCGCCGAACGCGGTCCACGAACATATTCGATTCGCTGCACCAGGGAGATTGGGAACTGGCTGAGATCGGACGACCCCGTGACGCCCGCCTGGTTAAGGCGGATCCCATCTACAAGGATCAGGACGTGGCTGGAGTTGGTGCCACGGATAAAGAGAGAGGAGAGTTGCCCCATCCCACCACTTTGCGCCGTATCCACGCCGGGCAGGCGACGCATAACGTCCAGCACCGAGGTTGACTGCCAACGGTCAATATCGGCACGCGTCACAACCGAGGTTGCAGCCAGAATAGTTTTTTCAGGTTGTTCAAAACGATTTGCCGTCACCACCAACGAGTCGGCGCTATCCTGCGCCCAGCCCGAAAATGCGGTGACGGACAACGCCGTCAGCAGCGATACTTTTTTAATCATTGTTAAAGCATCCACAATATAAGAAGGATGCCGCAGGCCTCATCGATAGCACGCGATGATGAAACCAAATGCGACGTGATCCCGGCAGGTCTTCGGGCTAGGTGGCGTTATACGGATGAAGACTTCCCATGTTCACAGTGTCTACAACTCTCATCCCGCCAGTCTTTACCGCTGCGCGTCAGCTCCAGATTTACACTGGATTCCCTTTTCACTCTCAGGAGACCGGAAACAGAATGCTACAATTAGATACGTATAGATGTCCAGATAGCTATTGGCCATTAAATCTGGACATCCCCTGAACAATGCCTACAATCCCCGCGTAATTCTTTATCACTCAGGACGCATCATGACCCCAGAACACCTCCCGACAGAACAGTACGACGCGCAGCTGGCAGAGAAAGTCGTCCGCCTGCAAAGTATGATGACGCCTTTCAACGCGCCCGTTCCCGAGGTGTTCCGCTCTCCTGTCAGCCACTACCGCATGCGTGCAGAGTTCCGCATCTGGCACGACGGTGACGACCTGTACCACATCATTTTCGATCAGCAGACGAAGTCCCGCATTCGCGTGGACAGCTTCCCGGCAGCGAGCGAGCTTATCAATCAGCTGATGACGCTGATCGTTGAAGGCGTGCGTAACAACCCGGTGCTGCGCCACAAGCTGTTCCAGATTGACTACCTGACCACGCAAAGTAACCAGGCGATTGTCTCCCTGCTATACCACAAAGCCCTGAACGACGAGTGGCGCGAGCAGGCCGAAGCCCTGCGTGATGCGCTGCGTGCGCAGAACATCAACGTTCACCTGATTGGCCGTGCGACAAAAACCAAAATCATGCTGGATCAGGACTACGTCGACGAGCGCCTGCCGGTGGCGGGTAAAGAGATGATGTATCGTCAGGTCGAGAACAGCTTCACCCAGCCGAACGCTGCAATGAACGTGCAGATGCTGGAGTGGGCGCTGAAGGCGACGGAAGGATCAACGGGCGATCTGCTTGAGCTCTACTGCGGTAACGGCAACTTCTCGCTGGCGCTGGCGCGTAACTTCGATCGCGTTCTGGCAACCGAAATCGCCAAACCGTCGGTGGCCGCCGCGCAGTACAACATTGCCGCCAACCATATCGACAACGTGCAGATCGTTCGTATGGCCGCAGAAGAGTTCACGCAGGCCATGAACGGCGTACGCCAGTTTAACCGTCTGGAAGGCATCGATCTGAAGAGCTACCAGTGTGAGACGATTTTTGTCGACCCGCCGCGCAGTGGCCTGGACAGCGAAACCGAGAAGATGGTGCAGGCGTACCCGCGTATTTTGTACATCTCCTGTAACCCGGAGACGCTGTGCAAGAACCTGGAAACGTTAAGCCAGACGCACAAGGTTGAACGTCTGGCGCTGTTCGATCAGTTCCCGTATACGCACCATATGGAGTGCGGCGTACTGCTCACGGCGAAGTAATGTGGCCTTGTAGGGCAGGTAAGCGAAGCGCCACCTGCCAAAAAAGCCGGATGGCGCTTCGCTTATCCGGCCTACAAAACCCTTCTCTACTCCGGTAACTGGCTCTTACGGCTACGCATGCGCGAGCCAATCCAGAACACCAGCGCAACAGACAGTACCGCAGGGAAGAAGTTAGAGCCGATATCCGGATACTCCGCGCGCACCACCGTGCTGTACAGCAATACGCCCAGAATAAAGCAGGCGGCGGCCAGCCCCGGTAACCCCACCGGCATGGTGCGGTTCAGGTAGCGTTGATGCAGGCAGTACACCGTCAGCACCAGCGCAATCAGCGGGAAAATCGAAAACGGCACGATGGAGCTAAAAATAGCGGCGAACGTACCATTAATGGATAAGCCAGCGATCAATGCCAGCAACAGCGTCCCTTTATCCTGACCTGACTGTTTCATTACTCACCTTCACTCTTCGGTTTGATGTGCCAGTTTCTCTTGTTCACGGCGATACCAGTAGTACGCGCCTTTGGAGATCATCCTGAGCTGCAATACCAGTCGCTCTTCAAGCTGCTTGCGTTGTTCAATGCTGACGTCCAGCGCTTCGGCACCCGCGCTGAACACAATCGTCACCATCGCCTCGGCCTGTGCTTCGGTAAACGCACGCGGCATATGGTTTTCGAGTTCAAGATAGTCGGCAAGTTCCGCGATGAAGTGCTGAATTTCGCGCGCGACGGCGGCACGAAACGCCGCCGATGTGCCCGAACGCTCGCGCAGAAGCAGACGAAACGCGTTGGGGTTATTGCCGATAAATTCCATAAAGGTCGACACGGAGGTACGGATCACGCTGCCCCCTTTGGCGATACGCTGACGCGCCTGGCGCATCAGCTGGCGCAGCATCAAACCGCTCTCGTCGACCATGGTCAGGCCCAGTTCATCCACATCACGGAAGTGACGATAGAAGGACGTTGGCGCAATCCCGGCCTCGCGTGCAACCTCGCGCAGGCTCAAACTGGCAAAACTTCGCTCAGCACTCAGTTGACTGAATGCGGCTTCCACCAGCGAACGCCGGGTTTTCTCTTTTTGTTGTGCTCTTACGCCCATCACGATAGTTGAATCCTTCCAAAGGCCTGATGGCACTATACCAGAGAATAAAATTAATCTGTTTACCTGGCTTTGTGAATGATTGTTTACGTGCGGTTTGTGCTCCACTGCCGGAAAAAAGCACAACGATAATTGGGTTACTCTGGCAATGATGTTATGATTCTGTTGCTTTTATGTATAAGAACAGGTAAGCCTTACCATGCCACATTCCTACGATTACGACGCAATAGTTATTGGTTCCGGCCCCGGCGGCGAAGGTGCTGCTATGGGTCTGGTGAAACAGGGAGCCAGAGTAGCGGTTATTGAGCGCTACCATAATGTCGGCGGCGGTTGCACCCACTGGGGCACCATCCCTTCGAAAGCCCTCCGCCACGCCGTTAGCCGCATTATCGAATTTAACCAGAATCCTCTTTACAGCGACCACTCCCGACTTCTTCGTTCCTCTTTTGCCGACATCCTGAATCACGCGGATACCGTCATTAACCAGCAGACGCGCATGCGTCAGGGGTTTTATGAGCGTAACCACTGTGAAATTTTGCAGGGCAACGCGCATTTTGTGGATGAACACACCCTGGCACTCGAATGCCACGACGGGTCGGTTGAAACCATCACCGCTGAAAAATTTGTGATTGCCTGCGGTTCACGCCCGTACCATCCGGCCGACGTGGACTTCTCGCACCCGCGCGTCTACGACAGCGACTCGATTCTGAGCCTGCACCATGAACCCCGCCACGTCATTATCTATGGCGCAGGGGTCATTGGTTGCGAATATGCGTCGATCTTCCGCGGAATGGACGTCAAAGTTGACCTGATCAACACTCGCGACCGTCTGCTGGCCTTCCTCGATCAGGAGATGTCGGACTCCCTCTCCTACCACTTCTGGAACAGCGGCGTGGTGATTCGCCACAACGAAGAGTACGAGAAGATCGAAGGCTGCGACGACGGGGTGATCATGCACCTCAAGTCAGGCAAGAAGCTGAAAGCGGACTGCCTCCTGTACGCCAACGGCCGTACCGGCAACACCGATTCCCTGCAGCTGGAAAATATCGGGCTTGAAACCGACAGCCGCGGTCAGCTGAAGGTCAACAGCATGTATCAGACCGCCCTGCCGCACGTTTACGCGGTCGGCGACGTGATTGGCTACCCAAGCCTGGCCTCCGCCGCTTACGACCAGGGACGCATTGCGGCTCAGGCGCTGGTGAAAGGCGAAGCGACGGCGCATCTGATCGAAGATATCCCGACGGGTATCTACACCATCCCGGAAATCAGCTCAGTCGGCAAAACCGAGCAGCAGCTGACGTCAATGAAGGTGCCTTACGAGGTGGGTCGTGCGCAGTTTAAACATCTGGCGCGGGCGCAAATCGTGGGGATGAGCGTGGGAACGCTGAAGATCCTGTTCCATCGCGAAACGAAAGAGATCCTCGGGATTCACTGCTTTGGTGAACGCGCCGCGGAAATCATTCATATCGGCCAGGCGATCATGGAGCAGAAAGGTGGTGGTAACACCATTGAGTACTTCGTCAACACCACCTTTAACTACCCGACCATGGCGGAAGCCTATCGGGTAGCCGCGCTGAACGGCTTAAACCGCCTGTTTTAACGCGCTGTCAAAATGGCCATCCATCGCACCGCGGATGGCCTCTGCCAGCTGCTCATAGCGGCTGCGCAGCGGTGAACCCGGGCGATAAACCAGGCCAATTGTACGACGCGGCTCTGGCTTAATGCACGGCAAGTAGACCACGCCATCACGCTTACGCTCGTGCGGCACCGCCAGCGCAGGCAGCAGCGTAATACCGCTTCCCGCCGCGACCATATTTCGCAGGGTTTCCAGGCTGGTTGCGCGGAAGTGGGTATCTTCATCAGCACCCGCTTCGAAACAGAAGCCCATCGCCTGGTCGCGCAGGCAGTGGCCATCTTCCAGCATCAGCAGCTTTTCACCCGCCAGATCGGCCATCGGCACGCGATCGCGGTTCGCCCACGGGTGATCTTCATAGATCGCCAGCATCATCGGCTCATCGAACAGCGGCACTTCAATAAAGGCTTCACTCTCTTTTACCAGTGCCAGAATGGCGCAGTCGAGCTTGCCGCTGTCCAGCTGCGCCAGCAGCTGATGCGTCTGCGCTTCATGCAGGTACATTTCGAGTTTCGGGAACGTCTGGTGCAGCATCGGAATGATGTGCGGTAACAGGTACGGGCCAACGGTTGGGATCAGGCCAATATGCAGCGGGCCGGACATCGCCTCCCCCTGCTGGCTTGCCATTTCCTTGAGCACTTTGACCTCGCGCAGCACGGTGCGCGCCTGATCCACCAGCAGAAGACCTGCCTGTGTGAACAGAACCTTACGACTGGTGCGCTCCAGCAGCATCACGCCCAGCTCGTCTTCAAGCTTGCGGATCTGGCCGCTCAGCGTGGGCTGGCTGACGTGGCAGGAATCTGCCGCGCGGCGAAAGTGACGATGCTCGGCTAACGCTACCAGGTATTCAAGATCACGAATATTCATTATTCATCCTCCGTCGCCACGATAGTTCATGGCGATAGATAGCATAGCAACGAACGATTATCCCTATCAAGCATTCTGTTGAATAATACACCACATAGACGAGGCGGCACGTGTTTGACCCTTGACGTCCCCGCCACCGTCAGCGAGTTTCTCTCAAAACTCGAACAACTAAAGCCAACGTGAACTTTTGCGGACCCCGTGGTCCGCTTTTTTTTGCGTAAAAAAGCCCAACTCAGGGTTGGGCTGGGGTTTTGTAGGTCGGGTAAGGCGAAGCCGCCACCCGACGTTTCAGGCATCAAATCAGGCGGTTTTTCGCCTCCGCAATGGCCAGCGCCACCTGCTTAGGCGACACGCCGCCTTTCGCCGCACGCTTATCCAGGCAGGACTGCAGCGCCAGAATCGGATACACATCATCCCCGATAGCCGCGCTGAATTTTTGCAGATCGGCCAGCGCCAGATCTTCCAGCGGTTTACCCTGACGAATGGCTTCAACTACCGCTTCACCGACAATATGGTGCGCTTCACGGAACGGTACGCTCTTCGCCACCAGATAATCCGCCAGCTCGGTAGAGTTCGCATAGCCCTGCTGCGCCGCTTCCTGACAGCGCGGACGCTTCACCTGAATGCCGTCCAGCACCAGCGCGCCCATATGCAGACAGTCGAGCCAGGTGTCGAGCGCGTCGAACAGCCCCTCTTTGTCTTCCTGCATATCTTTGTTGTACGCCAGCGGCAGCCCTTTCAGGGTCATCATCATGCCGGTCAGCGCGCCCTGCACGCGGCCACATTTCCCGCGGATCAGCTCCAGCGCGTCCGGGTTTTTCTTCTGCGGCATCAGGGATGAGCCTGACGTCACGCGGTCGGACAGCTCAACGAAGCCCGCTTCGCCGGAGTTAAAGAAGATCAGGTCTTCGGCAAAGCGCGACAGGTGCACCATGCCGATAGACGCATTGGAGAGCAGCTCCAGCACGTGGTCACGGTCAGAGACGCTGTCCAGGCTGTTACGGGTGGCGGAGGCAAAGCCCAGCCAGCCTGCCAGCTGTTCACGGTCGATTTCGTAAGCGGTACCCGCCAGCGCGCCGCTGCCCAGCGGGCTGACGTCCAGACGCTTCAGGGTATCCTGCAGACGGCTTTCGTCACGCGCCAGCATCTCAACGTAGGCCAGACACCAGTGCGCAAAGGTCACCGGCTGCGCGCGCTGCAGGTGGGTATAACCCGGCATCACCGCGTCCTGATTGTTCTGTGCGGTCTCCACCAGCGCGGTCTGCAGCTGACGGTTAGCCGCCAGCAGCTCCGCGACGGTATCTTTACACCACAGCTTCAGGTCGGTGGCGACCTGGTCGTTACGGCTACGGCCGGTGTGCAGCTTTTTACCCAACTGGCCGACCTTGTCGATCAGTTTGCCTTCCACCCAGCTGTGAATATCTTCAGCATCGCTCTGCAGAATTTGCTGCGGATCCAGACGCACTTCTTCCAGCAGGTTGTTCAGCGCCTCTTCCAGCTGCTGCTGTTCGTCTGCGGTCAGTACGCCAACGGTCACCAGCGCTTTGGACCAGGCCACAGAGCCGACAATATCCTGTTCGGCCAGGCGGTAGTCGAAGCGCAAAGAGTCGTTGAACTGTTTGAACCGCTGATCCGCTGCCTGTGTAAAACGCCCACCCCAAAGTGCCATAACGAATTTCCTTAATGATGATATTTTTGCCCGGTGGCGCTGCGCTTACCGGGCCTACAAAATTCACGTAGGCCGGATAAGCGAAGCGCCATCCGGCACAGAATCTTAAGCCAGAATACGCGTGCCAATCGGCGTGCCGTTAAACAGCGCCGGAAGCTGCTCCGCGTGACGCCAGGAGGCGATATCAACCGGGCGGCCCAGCGTGCGCGCCGCATCCAGCGCGGCGTTCACTTTGACGATCATGCCGTCGGTGATGATGCCCTGCGCAATCAGCTGCTCGGCTTTTGCCGCAGTCATTTCCGCAATGCGCTGGCCTTTTCCGTCCAGAATGCCGCTCACGTCGGAGAGCAGGATCAGGTCCGCACCCAGCGTTGCCGCCAGTGCAGTTGCCGCCTGGTCAGCGTTAACGTTCATCAGCTCGCCCTCTTCGGTCACGCCGATAGAGCTCACCACCGGCAGGAAACCGCCTTCCAGCAGCGTGTTAATCAGCTTAGGCGAACCCGGCTGCGCCAGTCCAACGTGACCGAGCGCTTCGTCGAGCTGGGTCACTTTTACGCTGTCGCCATCGCCCAGGTAGAGGCCAACGGAAGCAATGCGGTGTTTCTTCGCCCAGGACAGCAGGGTTTTGTTCGCTGTACCCGCCAGCGCACCGGTGATAATGTCAATCTGGTCCGCAGGCGTCACGCGCAGGCCGTTTTTCTTGATCACCGGCAGGTTGAGCCCTTTCATCAGTTCATCCACCACGCAGCCGCCGCCGTGCACAATCACCAGCGGACGTTGGTGTGATTCGCGATAGTTCACCAGCGCGGTAAACAGACGCTCCAGCGCTTCTTCGCTGTCCAGCAGTACACCACCGAGTTTGATAATTAATGGGTTCATCATCACACCTTAAATAAGAGCCTGCGTTTCCGGGAAACCGAAACGAATATTTGCACACTGCATTGCCTGAGCGGCAGCGCCTTTCAGTAAGTTATCTTCTGCGGCCACCACGATGAGATGCTCACCCTGCACGGCAAAGCCGATGTCGCAGAACGGCAGGCCGACCACATTTTTCAGCGCCGGCACGCCTTTGTCGTACAGGCGCACCAGCGGTTTGTCCGCATACGCCTGCGTGAAGACCTCATTCACCTGCTCTTTGGTCACGCCAGGCTTCAGGCGGCAGGTAATGGTTTCGAGGATCCCACGCGGGAAGCTGCCCAGATGCGGCGTGAAAATCACGTCCGCGCCCAGATGGGTGGTGATTTCAGGATGATGGCGATGATTAAACACGCCATACGGCTGAAGGCTCACTTCGCAGAAGCTGTTGGAGATGGCGGCCTTGCGCCCTGCTCCGCTCACGCCGCTGGTGGCGTTGATCACCGGCCACTGGTTCAGATCCAGCAGCCCGGCGTCGATCAGCGGTTTCAGCGAAAGCTGTGCCGCCGTCGGGTAGCAGCCCGGGACAGCAATCAGATCCGCTTCTTTCAGTTTGTCAGCGCTCCACTCCGCCAGGCCGTACACCGCTTTTTCAAGCAGCTCCGGATGCTGATGGGTGAAACCGTAATATTTTTCGTAGAACGCGCCATCGTTAACGCGGAACGCGCCGGAGAGGTCGAAGACCACGCAGCCAGCCGCCAGGAACTGCGGCGCCAGGTCGTGGCTGACCTCGTGTGCGGTGGCTAAAAACACCACGTCGACGCCGTCGGTAAACTCGCTGATGTCAGACATGGGCTGCAAAGGCAGATCGACCAGGCCCTTAAGCTGCGGATGCAAATCGGAAATTAACTTTCCTGCATCATTGCTTTGCGCTGACACGGTCAAAGCGGTTATGGTCATATGTGGATGGCGATTCACGTAGCTTACAAGCTCTGCGCCCGCATAACCGCTAGCGCCTACAATCAGCGTATTCAACATCGGGTTCCTTTATGCTCAACGTTAATGTATTTTTATTCACATTTATTGCATGAATATTGATACTATCACGACCTAAGGTGTGTCAACAATGAAAATGAACTTACCGCCATTTATCGAGATCTACCGCGCCCTGATTGCCACACCGTCCATCAGCGCAACGGAAGAAGCGCTGGATCAGAGCAATGAGTCTTTAATCAATCTGCTGGCGGGTTGGTTTAGCGATCTTGGGTTTAACGTTGAGGTTCAGCCCGTCCCCGGCACTCGCCACAAATTTAACCTGCTCGCCAGTACCGGAACCGGTGCGGGCGGCCTGCTGCTGGCCGGTCACACCGACACCGTGCCGTTTGACGATGGCCGCTGGACGCGCGATCCGTTCACCCTGACCGAGCACGACAACAAGCTCTACGGTCTGGGTACCGCAGACATGAAAGGCTTCTTCGCCTTTATCCTCGACGCGCTGCGTGACGTGGACGTGACGAAGCTGAAAAAACCGCTCTACATTCTGGCGACCGCTGATGAAGAAACCAGCATGGCGGGCGCGCGCTACTTCTCAGAAAACACGTCGATTCGTCCGGATTGCGCGATCATCGGCGAGCCGACGTCTCTGCAACCGATTCGCGCACATAAAGGCCATATCTCTACCGCCGTGCGCGTGCTCGGCCAGTCCGGCCACTCCAGCGATCCGGCGCGCGGCGTCAACGCCATTGAGCTGATGCATGACGCCATCGGCCGCATCATGACCCTGCGCGACGATCTGAAAGAGCGTTACCACTATGAAGCGTTCACCGTGCCGTATCCAACGCTCAATCTCGGCAGCCTGCACGGCGGTGATGCCTCGAACCGTATCTGCGCCTGCTGCGAGCTGCACATGGACATCCGACCGCTGCCGGGCATGACCCTGAGCGATCTGGATGGTTTACTGAACGAAGCGCTGGCCCCGGTGAGTGAGCGCTGGCCGGGCCGTCTGACGGTCTCGGAACTGCACCCGCCGATCCCGGGTTATGAATGCCCGCCGGACCATCAGCTGGTCGAAGTGGTGGAAAAGCTGCTCGGTGAAAAAACTGACGTGGTGAACTACTGCACCGAAGCGCCGTTTATTCAGACGCTGTGCCCGACGCTGGTTCTTGGCCCTGGCTCCATCAACCAGGCGCACCAGCCGGATGAATATCTTGAAACCCGCTTTATCAAGCCCACCCGCGAACTGATTACCCAGGTTGTACATCATTTCTGCTGGCATTAATGACCTTTCCCCTCTCGGAAGAGAGGGGAAAATCCCGCGATCTCCGTCACATTTCCATAAGCATCTCTTATCTGACGCAATGCGAATTAAATTTCGTAAATTGCCCACATTTATTCGTTTGCTGAACCGTTTTCGCAGCAATTGACGACGGGGGTTTTACGTGGCTTTATAAAGGGAGATGACAAAATAATGTCCAGAAGATTTTCGCCTGGGCATAAACAAAAATGATGGGGTGACTGGGTTTTTATGAACGAACAATATTCCGCGTTGCGTAGTAATGTCAGTATGCTCGGCAAAGTGCTTGGAGATACCATCAAAGATGCGTTGGGGGAGAACATCCTCGACCGCGTTGAAACCATCCGCAAGCTGTCTAAATCTTCCCGTGCCGGTAACGAGGCCAGTCGTCAGGAGCTGCTCACCACCTTGCAGAACCTCTCGAACGACGAGCTGCTGCCCGTTGCACGCGCATTCAGCCAGTTCCTGAACCTGGCAAATACCGCTGAGCAATACCACAGCATTTCGCCAAACGGCGAAGCGGCCAGCAACCCGGAAGTCATTGCCCGCACCCTTCGTAAACTGAAAGACCAGCCAGACCTCAACGAAGCCACCATCAAAAAAGCGGTGGAGTCACTTTCGCTGGAGCTGGTACTGACCGCTCACCCAACCGAGATCACCCGTCGCACCCTGATCCACAAAATGGTGGAAGTGAACAACTGCCTGAAGCAGCTGGATAACAAAGACATTGCCGACTATGAACGCAACCAGCTGATGCGCCGCCTGCGCCAGCTGATTGCTCAGTCCTGGCACACCGATGAAATTCGTAAGCATCGCCCAAGCCCGGTCGACGAAGCTAAATGGGGCTTTGCGGTGGTGGAAAACAGCCTGTGGGAAGGGGTACCGAACTACCTGCGCGAGCTGAACGAACAGCTGGAAGCGAACTTGGGCTACCGTCTGCCGGTCGACTTTGTGCCGGTCCGCTTTACCTCCTGGATGGGCGGCGACCGCGACGGCAACCCGAACGTCACCGCAGAAATCACCCGTCACGTCCTGCTGCTGAGCCGCTGGAAAGCGACCGATCTGTTCCTGAAAGACATTCAGGTACTGATCTCCGAGCTGTCGATGGTAGAAGCGACGCCGGAACTGCGCGCGCTGGCCGGTGAAGAAGGCGCCAGCGAGCCGTACCGTTTCCTGATGAAAAAACTGCGTGGTCAGCTGATGGCCACTCAGGCCTGGCTGGAAGCGCGCCTGAAAGGCCAGCGTCTGCCAAAACCAGAAGGCCTGCTCAGCCAGAATGAACAGCTTTGGGAGCCGCTGTACGCCTGTTATAAATCGCTGCAGGCCTGCGGGATGGGCATCATTGCCAACGGCGAACTGCTCGACACCCTGCGTCGCGTGAAGTGTTTCGGCGTGCCGCTGGTACGTATCGACGTTCGTCAGGAAAGTACCCGTCATACCGAAGCGCTGGGCGAGCTGACCCGCTACCTCGGCATCGGCGACTATGAAAGCTGGTCCGAAGCCGACAAGCAGGCGTTCCTGATCCGCGAGCTGAACTCCAAGCGCCCTCTGCTGCCGCGCAACTGGGAGCCAAGCAACGATACCCGCGAAGTGCTCAACACCTGTAAAGCGATCGTGGACGCACCGAAAGGATCGGTCGCCGCCTATGTGATCTCCATGGCGAAAACCCCATCCGACGTGCTGGGCGTTCACCTCCTGCTGAAAGAAGCGGGCATCGACTACGCCCTGCCTGTCGCCCCGCTGTTTGAGACCCTCGATGACCTGAACAACGCCAACGACGTGATGAGCCAGCTGCTGAACATCGACTGGTATCGCGGCTTTATTCAGGGCAAACAGATGGTGATGATCGGCTATTCCGACTCCGCAAAAGATGCGGGCGTAATGGCGGCATCCTGGGCGCAGTATCAGGCGCAGGACGCACTGATCAAAACCTGCGAGAAAGCCGGTATCGAGCTGACCCTGTTCCACGGACGCGGTGGCTCCATTGGCCGTGGCGGCGCGCCAGCACACGCGGCACTGCTGTCACAGCCGCCGGGAAGCCTGAAAGGCGGCCTGCGCGTGACCGAGCAGGGCGAGATGATCCGCTTCAAGTACGGCCTGCCGGAAGTGACCATCAGCAGCCTGTCGCTTTATACCAGCGCGATCCTGGAAGCCAACCTGCTGCCACCGCCGGAGCCGAAAGCCTCCTGGTGCCACATCATGGACGAGCTGTCGGCTATCTCCTGCGATCTGTACCGCGGCTACGTGCGTGAAAACAAAGATTTCGTGCCTTACTTCCGTTCAGCCACGCCTGAGCAGGAGCTGGGTAAACTTCCGCTGGGCTCGCGTCCTGCCAAGCGTCGTCCGACCGGCGGCGTTGAATCCCTGCGTGCAATCCCGTGGATCTTTGCCTGGACGCAGAACCGCTTAATGCTGCCCGCCTGGCTGGGTGCCGGTGCCGCACTGCAAAAAGTGGTGGAAGACGGTAAACAGAGCGAACTGGAAACCATGTGCCGCGACTGGCCGTTCTTCTCTACCCGTCTGGGAATGCTGGAGATGGTCTTCTCGAAAGCCGACCTGTGGCTGGCGGAATACTACGATCAGCGCCTGGTGAAGCCCGAGCTGTGGGCGCTGGGCAAAGAGCTGCGCGAACTGCTGGAAGGCGACATCAAAGTGGTGCTGGACATCGCTAACGACTCACACCTGATGGCGGACCTGCCGTGGATTGCCGAGTCTATCCAGCTGCGTAACATCTACACCGACCCGCTGAACGTCCTGCAGGCAGAGCTGCTGCACCGTTCGCGTCTGGCGGAAGAAGAAGGGAAAGAGCCGGATCCACGCGTTGAACAGGCGCTGATGGTGACGATTGCGGGCGTTGCGGCGGGTATGCGTAACACCGGCTAATGCTTTACGCCCGGCGGCGCTGCGCTTGCACGGGCCTACGATAAGTAGGCCGGGTAAGCGTTAGCGCCACCCGGCAAATTTCGGTAGTCTCCTTATGCATTCCGATATCACCCAGATTTTGACAGACCTGGTGAACCGCACGTTACCGCTGGGTCAGATTCATTTCTCAGCGCTGGCTGAACAGCATCCCCGAACCTCTCCCTGCCTCGGCATTACCCTTGACACACCCTGCGAGGCGATTTTTTCTTTTTTTGGACAAATTACGCATCCTGCGCCTCACGCCCTGAGCATACATTTCGGTAAGCAGCAGCTTACAATCGAGTTACAGCATGACAATGTGCTCTTACAACAACTCCAGGTTGCCCGACGTGGTCCGCGAACGGGGGCTTTTCTTCTGCAAACGCTCACCGAATTACAGATGCAGCCAGAAGAGCAGGACACAGCAAGGCTGGTGGTTTTAAGCCTGCTCAGCCACTGCCGGGATCTGCTTGGAAGCGAAATTCACACCGACAGCCGCAGCCGGGCACTGTTCGAAGCCGTTCGGAGCTATATCGAAGAAAATTATGCCTCTTTGTTAACTCGCGAATCCGTGGCACAGGCGTTCTACATCTCACCAAACTACCTTTCCCATCTATTCCAGAAAGTCGGCAGCGTCGGATTCAATGAATATTTAACAAAAACGCGCCTGGAACATGCGCGTCAGCTGCTGAAAGGCTACGATCTCAAAATTAAAGATATCGCCACATGCTGTGGATTTACGGACAGCAACTACTTTTGCCGTCTCTTTCGCAAGCACACCGAACGTTCCCCTTCCGAATATCGACGCCAGTACCACAGCCAGCTGATCGCCAAAAAGTAGCATTGTGATCGCTCTCTCACTTCGCCAAGGACATTACATTTGTCCAGTATTTGGCAAAATTGACCTGTATTCGCCGCGCCTGGGTGCGCCGTATCCTTTATTCAACCTTTCTGACTTAAGGAAAAATAATGGAACTGTACCTGGATACCGCCAACGTGGCGGAAGTTGAACGCCTGGCGCGCATTTTTCCCATAGCGGGCGTCACCACCAACCCGAGCATCATTGCCGCCAGCCGTGAATCCATCTGGGACGTGCTGCCGCGCCTGCAACAAGCCATCGGGCCGGAAGGCACGCTGTTTGCTCAAACCATGAGCCGCGATGCCGAAGGCATGGTGGCAGAAGCCAAACGTCTGAGTAACGCCATTCCGGGCATTGTGGTGAAAATCCCGGTGACGGCTCAGGGACTTATCGCAATTAAGGCATTGAAAAAAGAGGGGATAACCACGCTGGGCACCGCCATTTACAGCGCGGCGCAGGGCTTGCTCGCCGCACTCGCAGGGGCGAAATATGTCGCGCCGTACGTCAACCGCGTCGACGCGCAGGGCGGTGACGGCATTCGCATGGTTCAGGAACTGCAGTCCCTGCTGGAGCTGCACGCGCCGGGCAGTAAAGTACTGGCCGCCAGCTTCAAAACGCCGCGTCAGGCGCTCGACTGCCTGTTGGCAGGATGTGAAGCAATCACGCTTCCCTTAGACGTAGCGCAACACATGCTCGGTACGCCGGCGGTAGAGTCAGCCATAGAGAAGTTCGAGCAGGACTGGAAAAACGCGTTTGGTAACCTCAACCTCTAAGGGAGAACTGTTATGGACCGTATCATTCAATCGCCGGGGAAATATATCCAGGGCGCGGATGTGCTGACCCGTCTCGGCGACTATCTGAAACCCCTGGCAAACCGCTGGCTGGTCGTCGGCGATAAGTTTGTGCTGGGTTTTGCCGAAGACACCCTGCGCCAGAGTTTTAAAAAAGCCGAACTGCATGCCGAAATTGCGCCGTTTGGCGGCGAATGTTCGCAAAATGAAATCGATCGTCTGAAAAAGCTGGCCGACAGCGCCGACTGCCTGGCGGTGCTGGGTATTGGTGGCGGTAAAACGCTGGATACCGCGAAAGCGCTGGCTCACTTTATGGACGTGCCGGTCGCCATTGCGCCGACTATCGCGTCCACCGACGCGCCGTGCAGCGCCCTTTCCGTTATTTACACCGACAGCGGCGAGTTCGATCGCTACCTGATGCTGCCGCACAACCCGAACATGGTCATTGTGGATACGAAAGTGGTTGCAGGTGCGCCTGCACGTCTGCTGGCCGCCGGGATTGGCGACGCGCTGGCGACCTGGTTTGAAGCACGCGCCTGCTCGCGCAGCGGCGCGACCACTATGGCCGGGGGTAAATGCACACAGGCGGCATTAGCGCTCGCCGAGCTGTGCTACAACACGCTGGTTGAAGAGGGTGAAAAAGCGATGCTGGCGGCGGAACAGCATGTGGTGACGCCTGCGCTGGAACGCATTATCGAAGCCAACACCTATCTCAGCGGCGTCGGCTTTGAAAGTGGCGGGCTGGTGGCTGCACACGCTATTCATAACGGCATGACGGCGGTGCCGGACGCGCATCACTTCTATCATGGGGAGAAAGTGGCGTTTGGTACGCTGACGCAGCTGGTGCTGGAAAACGCGCCGGTAGAAGAAATTGAGACCGTCGCGGCGCTTTGCCACAGCGTAGGGCTGCCGATCACCCTGGCACAGCTGAACATCAAAGAGGATATTCCAGCCAAAATGCGTCTGATTGCCGAAGCCTCATGTGCGGAAGGAGAAACGATCCACAACATGCCGGGGGGCGTCACGCCGGATCAGGTGTATGCGGCGCTGCTGGTGGCAGACCAGTATGGACAGCGATTCCTGCAGGAGTGGGAGTAATAAAAAAGCCGGGTGGCGCTGCGCTTACCCGGCCTACATGGCACTTTAATTTGTAGGCCGGGTAAGGCGTAGCCGCCACCCGGCACACTGGCTACTTCACGTCAAACCGATCCAGATCCATGACCTTCGCCCAGGCGGCAACGAAGTCGCGGACAAACTTCTCATGCGCATCATCGCTGGCGTAAACCTCGGCCAGCGCGCGCAGGACGGCGTTAGAGCCGAAGACCAGATCGGCGCGGGTGGCGGTATATTTCACTTCACCGCTGGTGCGATCGCTTCCGGCAAACAGCTCATTGGACTCATCGGTCGCCTTCCACTGCGTGTTCATATCCAGCAGGTTCACGAAGAAATCAGTGCTCAGCACGCCCTCACGGTTGGTGAACACGCCGTTCTTGCTGCCATCAAAGTTGGCACCCAGTACGCGCAGGCCGCCGATCAGCACCGTCAGTTCTGGCGCAGTCAGCGTCAGCTGTTGGGCTTTATCAATCAGCAGAGACTCCGTGGTGGACACATCCACCTGCGCACGGTAGTTGCGGAAGCCATCGGCAATCGGTTCGAGCAGGTTAAACATCTCGATATCCGTCTGATCCTGACGCGCATCTACGCGGCCCGGGGTGAACGGAACGGTGACATACACACCTGCCGCTTTTGCGGCCTGCTCAACACCTACCACGCCCGCCAGCACGATGATATCGGCCAGAGAGGCTTTGTTGGTGGTGCGCTGGATAGCTTCCAGGGCTGGCAGCGCGCGAACCGCCGCAGCGTTCACGTCCCAGTCACGCTGAGGCGCCAGCGCCAGACGCGCGCCGTTGGCACCGCCACGCTTATCGCCACCGCGGAAGGTCGAGGCTGACGCCCAGGCAACGGAAACCAGTTCGCTCACGGAGAGACCAGAGGCAGCAATTTCCGCCTTCAGGCTTTCAATGTCTTCTTTCGTCGGATTGAACACCGCCTGCGGCAGCGGGTCCTGCCAAATCAGATCTTCTTTCGGCACTTCCGGGCCAAGGTAACGCGATTTTGGCCCCATATCGCGGTGGGTCAGCTTGAACCAGGCACGCGCGAAGGCTTCGTTGAAAGCCTGCGGGTCGTTCAGGAAGCGGCGGGAAATCTTCTCGAATTCCGGGTCGAAGCGCAGCGTCAGGTCGGTGACCAGCATGGTAGGCTTGCGTTTTTTCGACGGGTCGAACGGATCGGGCATGATTTCCGGCGCATCCACGGCTTCAAACTGAATCGCCCCTGCCGGGCTGCGGGTCTGTACCCATTCGTATTTGAACAGGTTCTCGAAGAAGTAGTTGCTCCACTGGGTCGGGGTTTGTGACCAGATGACTTCCAGACCGGAGGTAATGGCATCAGCGCCAACCCCCGTGCCGTGCGTGCTGGCCCAGCCCAGGCCCTGTGCTTCAATCGGTGAGGCTTCGGGGTCGGTACCCACGTGGGTGGCTTCACCCGCGCCGTGAGTCTTGCCGAGGGTGTGGCCGCCTGCAATCAGCGCGACGGTCTCTTCATCGTTCATGCCCATGTTGCCGAAGGTCGCACGAATCGCTGCCGCCGCTGACAGCGGTTCACCGCTGGCGTTCGGCCCTTCCGGGTTAACGTAGATCAGGCCCATTTCGGTGGCTGCCAGAGGACGCTTAGCCAGCGCTTCCGGGTCGCGGTGGGTCAGCCAGGCTTTTTCATCACCCCAGTTCACGTCAAGATCCGGTTCCCAGACGTCTTCACGCCCGGCACCAAAACCAAAGGTACGGAAGCCGGAGTTCTCCAGCGCCACGTTACCCGCGAGGATAAACAGGTCGGCCCAGGAGATTTTTTGTCCGTATTTTTTCTTGATAGGCCACAGCAGACGGCGCGCTTTATCCAGGCTTACGTTATCCGGCCAGGAGTTCAGTGGCGCAAAGCGCTGTTGACCGCGTCCTGCCCCACCGCGCCCGTCCACGGAGCGATAGGTACCCGCACCGTGCCACGCCATACGGATAAACAGGCCCGCATAGCTGCCCCAGTCGGCAGGCCACCACGGTTGAGAGTCGGTTAAAAGTGCTTTGAGATCGCCTTTAAGGGCAGAGTAATCAAGCTTGCTGAATTCTTTGCGGTAGTCGAAGTCTTCACCCAGCGGGTTCGAACGATTGGAATGTTGGTTAAGAAGATCGATGCGGAGTTGTTTTGGCCACCAGTCGCGGCTGCCTGTACCTGCGCCCGCGCTGTGATCGACGCCGCCCTGATGGAACGGGCATTTGCCGACTGATGCCGCTTTATTGGTCTCGTCTGACGTGCTCATCGCTATGCTCCCTTTTACAGTGTTACCGTTACGATATACACCACTAGCAATAAGTTATAGTTGAATTAATCCACAGATTCGATAGCTGATACCTTTTAACTTTTTACCCTGTCAAAAAGCCCTCTATTTAAGAGGGCTTTCGATGTTTTACGCGGGGCGAACGCCCAGAGTATGGCAGATGGCATAGCTCATCTCCGCGCGGTTTAGCGTGTAGAAGTGGAAGTCTTTCACCCCTTCACGGCTTAAGATTTTCACCATGTCCATCGCGATATTGGCCCCCACCAGCTTGCGGGTTTCCGGGTCATCATCCAGACCTTCGTACATTTTGGACATCCACAGCGGAATGCGCACGTTGGTCATATCGGCGAATTTCTTCGCCTGTTTGAAGTTAGAGACCGGCAGAATGCCCGGGATAATTTCAACGTCGATGCCCGCGGAGACGCAGCGGTCACGGAAGCGCAGGTAGCTTTCGACATCAAAGAAGAACTGGGTAATGGCGCGGTTGGCACCGGCCTCCACTTTACGCTTGAGGTTAAGCAGATCCGCCTGGGCGCTTTTCGCTTCCGGGTGAACCTCAGGGTAAGCAGCCACGGAGATATCGAAATCTGCCACCTCTTTCAGCAGCCCGACCAGGTCGGCCGCATACATCTCTGGCTTGCCGCTGCCGGGCGGGAGGTCGCCGCGCAGCGCGACAATATGACGGATGCCGTTATTCCAGTAGTCCTGGGCGATGGCACGCAGCTCGTCGCGGGTAGCGTCGATACAGGTGAGGTGCGGCGCCGCTTCCAGACCGGTACGATCTTTGATGCCTTTAATGATGCTGTGCGTACGGTCACGCTCGCCAGAGTTCGCACCGTAGGTCACGGAGACAAACTTTGGTTTCAGGCTGCTGAGACGATCGATAGAGCTCCACAGGGTTTGCTCCATTTCACTGGTGCGCGGCGGGAAAAATTCAAAAGAGACGTTAATCTGGCCGTTTACTTCGGCCAGGCTCTGGTTCAGTGCTTCCCGCTGGTTGGCGTGAAAAAAGCTCATACCCTACCCCTATCAATCGCGTGTCATTGTCTGTTGTGTTGTGAACTTCTATACGTTTAGACGTCCAGATGTAAAAATGACGGAAAAGCGGAGGGACGTCAATAGAAATAATCAACAATAACGGTGAGGTTTGCTCAGGGAAGATGAGGGAAATTCATGATGGGGGTGAGCGCGGTCCGATGCCCTCACCCTAACCCTCTCCCACAGGGAGAGGGAAATTGAGTTTTTACAGCAGCTTAGCCAGACGGTTGATGTCGGACTGGATCGCCCCGGCGGTGACGTCGCGCCCGGCGCCCGGGCCGCGGATCACCAGCGGGTTATCGCGGTACCAGCGGCTTTCGATGGCGAAGACGTTATCGCACGGCAACAGCGCCGCCAGCGGATGTTCAGGACGCACCGCCTCGACACCGACGCGCGCTTTTCCGTTGGCCTCGAAACGTGCCACGTAGCGCAGCACCAGACCCATCTCGTTCGCCGCTTCCAGACGCTGCACCATCTGCTCGTTAAGCTCTTCACCATTTTCAAAGAAATGATCCACAGAACCCTCTTCACAGCCGGCAGGCACCAGCGACTCGACGCGGACGGAATCCGGCTCGATGTCATAACCGGCTTCGCGCGCCAGGATCACCAGCTTACGCATCACGTCTTTACCGGAGAGGTCAACGCGCGGATCGGGTTCCGTTAAGCCCTGCTGCCACGCCTGATCCACCAGGTCAGTGAACGGCACGGTGCCGTCAAACTGCAGGAACAGCCAGGAGAGCGTACCGGAGAAGATACCGCTCAGCGCCAGAATGCTGTCACCGCTTTCAATCAGGTCGCGCACGGTGTGGTTTACCGGCAGGCCCGCGCCCACGGTGGCGTTATACAGCCAGTGACGGCCGGTTTTTTCAAACGCGTCGTGGATCTGGCGGTATTTATCGGTGCTGCTTGCCCCCGCCAGTTTGTTCGCACTGATGACGTGGAAACCGTGGCTGGCGAAATCAAGATACTGATCGGCAAGCTGTTCGCTGGCGGTCACGTCCAGCACTACCAGATCGTCGTACGGGTGAGCGCGCATCCACAGGAACAGCGACTCTTCATCCTGCTCGACGGCTTCATCATTAAAGAAGGCAAGCGCGCGGCTGGCATCCAGCCCTTCGTAGTTCAGCAGGCTGCGGCGGCTGTCCACCACGCCTGCGAGAATGAATTCGAACCCCGTACGCGCCGAGAGCGTGACCTGCTCGCGGGCGAACAGCTCCAGCCAGCGGGAACCGATGTTGCCTTTACCAAACAGCACCAGGCCGATACGTTTTTCCGCGCGGAACAGAGAGGTATGCAGACCCTGAATCAGGCTTTCGGTTGGCCCTTTGCGCAGAACGGCAACCAGGCTGATGCCCTCTTCCGACTGCCAGGTGAACTCCACCGGCTGGCCTTTCAGCTGCTGCCAGAAGCGGTGGCAGTGCAGCGGGTTACGGGTGACGCCCGCGCCCACCATCGCCACCAGCGCCAGCCCCTGACGCAGGCGAAGTTCGCCCGGCAGGCCTGCTTCATCCAGAATTTTCAGCGCGCTGTCCGCCACTTCTGCGGTATAGCAGAACTGCAGCAGCTGGCGGTCATTATGCACACCCACGGCCAGCGGACGCACCTGGGCGCGTTTCAGGATCGTGTCGATCTCTTTATATGCCAGCCTGAAGTCCTGGCCCGCAGGAACCTGGAACTCAATCAGGCAGATGTCGTCGTGGCTCGTAACAATACGCGCCCCGGTACCGGAGGCCAGCACGCGCTCAATGCGCGTGGAGCCTTGATCCGGGGTGTAGCTGCAGCGCAGCTGCAGGTCGATATCGCTACCGGAAACCGGCTGCAGCGTACGGGCGTGCAGCACCGGTGCCGCCAGACGCGCCAGCTCGCTGGCTTCATCCAGGCGCAGCAGCGGCAGCAGGCAGGCATCTTTTACTTTGCGCGGGTCCGCGCTGTAAACACCGGCCACGTCGCTCCAGATGGTGACGCGGGACACGCCCGCCAGAGCACCGATTTGCGTCGCCGAGTAGTCGGAGCCGTTACGGCCCAGCAGCACGGTTTCACCCGCGTTGCTGCGGCTGATAAAGCCGGTAACCACAATGCGTTTGCCCGGGTGCTGCACCAGCAGCTGTTGCAGCAGCGGGTAGGATAACCCTTCATCCACCTGCGGCTGCGCGGCGCGTTCGGCACGCAGGAAATCACGCGCGTCGAGCCAGGCGGCGTCCACACCCAGGTGTTGCAGAACCGCAGCCATCAGGCGCGCGGACCATACTTCACCGTGGCCCACCACTTCGGCATACACCGCATCGGTAATGCCGCTGTCCAGCAGGGCAGCCAGACGCTCAAGATCGTGCGTGAAGGCGCTGATCAGCCCGTCCGCCACGTCCGCAGGCAGCAAGCCAGCAATCAGCTCGCTCTGGTAACGACGTAAGGACTGTTGCACCTGATGCGCAGAAAGGCGATCGGTCTGGCTCAGTTTCAGCCAGCTAATCAACTGGTTGGTGGTGCTGCCCGCCGCCGAGACAACCATCATGTCACCCGGCTGTGAATATTCCGTCATGATCCCTGCGACGCGCAGGTAACATTTCACATCAGCAAGACTACTACCACCAAACTTGTGCAGCTGACGACCCTTCGCCCCTGCCTGCGCTATCACACTCATGATTACCCCTTGGCTGCGACCCGGAAGCCATTTTCCAGATCGGCAATTAAATCTTCAGAATCTTCGATACCGGTTGAGATCCGCAGCAGCGTCTCAGAAATCCCGGCGGCGGCACGTGCTTCGGGTGCCATACCTGCGTGCGTCATGGTCGCGGCGTGGGAGATCAAGCTTTCAACCCCACCTAAGGATTCCGCCAGCGTAAACAATGACAGCCCGCTCAGGAAGCGACGCAGCGTTTGCTCGTCACCGTCCAGTTCAAAACTTAACATCGCGCCAAACCCTTTCTGCTGGCGCGCGGCAATCTCGTGCCCCTGGCTTTCCGGCAGCGACGGGTGATACAGCTTCTTCACCAGCGGCTGGGTTTTCAGGAAGTCGACAATCGCCTGAGCATTGCGCTGCGCCACGTCCATGCGCGGCGACAGCGTACGGATGCCGCGCAACAGCAGGTAGCTGTCGAAGGCGCCTGCGGTGACGCCAATATTATTGGCCCACCATGCCAGTTCGGTGACAACGTCAGGATCTTTGGCAATCACCACGCCTGCTACCACGTCAGAATGGCCGTTCAGATATTTAGTGCATGAATGCAACACCAGATCGGCACCCAGTGCGAGTGGGTTCTGAAGGGCCGGACTGAGGAACGTATTATCCACTACACTTATCGCTCCCGCATCCCTTGCGAGCTGACAAATTTTCGCAATATCGACAACGCGCAACAATGGATTGCTTGGACTTTCCACCAGAACCAGCTTCGGTTTCTCTGCCAGCGCCTGTTTCAGCGCCTGTTCATCGTTTTGATCGACAAACAGCACGCGATAGCAGCCGCGTTTTGCCAGGCTATCAAACAGGCGATAGCTGCCGCCGTAGCAATCGTGCGGCGCAACCAGCAGATCGCCCGGCTTCAGGAACACCGTGGTCACCAGGTGAATGGCAGACATACCGGTATTGGTTAATACTGCCCCTGCGCCACCTTCCAGTTCGGCCAGCGCACGCTGGGTCACGTCACGCGTAGGGTTGCCACGACGCGAGTAGTCATGCGCACGGGGTTCATTAAATCCGGTGAAGTTGTAGGTACTGGAAAGATGAATGGGCGGGACAACGCAGCCGTACTGCTCGTCATCATTTAATCCGCTACGCACTGCGATAGTGGCCTGTTTACGCGTCATGGTGAGGGCTTCCTGGCGAATGAGGTGAAAAGTCAGGCACCAGAGTAAACATTGAAAGTATGGACGTCAATACATCTGGACATCTAAACTTCTTTGCGTATAGATTGAGCAATGCGCAAATAGCCGTTAAAATTATATGCTTTAGTGCACGCTGCAGCGGCAATATCCGTGCCACGGTATCGTCTCTACGGTAAACTAGGCAAGATTGCGGTTCAAAACGGGTGGTTACCGGTTTTGCACCTTTAGATAAATGACTGAGAGGATTAAAGGTATCTCATGGCTGAATGGAGCGGCGAATATATCAGCCCATACGCTGAGCACGGTAAGAAGAGTGAGCAAGTAAAGAAAATTACGGTTTCCATTCCTCTGAAGGTGTTGAAGATCCTCACCGATGAACGTACGCGTCGTCAGGTGAACAACCTGCGCCACGCAACCAACAGCGAACTGCTGTGCGAAGCGTTTCTGCATGCGTTTACCGGTCAACCGTTGCCGAACGATGACGATCTGCGCAAAGAGCGTAGTGATGAAATCCCGGAAGAGGCGAAGGTGATCATGCGTGAACTGGGTATTGATCCGGAGACGTGGGAATACTGAGAAGCGGATACAAAAAAGGCACCTTGCGGTGCCTTTTTTTCGGGAAACTTATTTAGCGCCCGGGATGCTGAAACGCTTGTTGAAGCGGTCAACACGGCCACCGGTTGCAACATCACGCTGCTTACCAGTGTAGAACGGGTGGCATTTGCCGCACACGTCCAGGTTCAGATCGTGACCCACGGTAGAGCGGATCTGGATAGAGTTACCGCAAGAACAGTTTGCAGTAATCATTTCGTATTTCGGGTGAATATCTTTTTTCATGGGAGAACCTCAGTTAAGGCCGCGTCGCTCTTCCAGCCCTAACGCCAGACACCACGCGATGTTGATTGTAAGTTCTTTGGCGTAAAGTACACCAAAGGCGGCGAATCATACAGAATTTGACCAACGTATGCAAACTGATCCGCACGCCGCTTTTACTAATGTGTATACTAACGCGCCACTTTTCAAGTCAGGAAGATTCGATGCCCGTCGCTCACGTTGCCCTGCCCGTTCCGCTTCCCCGCACCTTTGACTATCTGCTGCCCGACAGCATGAGCGCCAAAGCGGGCTGTCGCGTGACCGTGCCGTTTGGCAAACAGCAGCGCGTGGGGATCGTCGTCTCCGTCAGCGATAAGAGCGAACTGCCGCTTAATGAACTGAAATCGGTCGTTGAGGTGCTGGACAGCGAGCCCGTCTACTCCACCAGCACCTGGCGACTGCTGCTGTGGGCGGCGGATTATTATCATCACCCCATCGGCGACGTCCTGTTCCACGCCCTGCCAATTATGCTGCGTCAGGGCAAGAGCGCCAGCCATGCGCCAATGTGGTACTGGTTTGCCACGGAGGAAGGCCAGGCCGTCGACATCAACAGCCTGAAGCGCTCGCAGAAACAGCAGCAGGCGCTGGCGGCGCTGCGTCAGGGGAAAATCTGGCGGCATCAGGTCGACGAGCTTGAGGTCAGCGAAACGGCGCTACAGGCATTAAGAAAAAAAGGGCTGAGCGACCTGGCAAGCGAGGCGCCTGCCCTTAACGACTGGCGGGAGAGTTTCTCCGTTTCAGGGGATCGCCTGCGTCTGAATACCGAGCAGGCCACCGCGGTAGGCGCAATTCATAGCGCCTCCGATCGTTTCTCTGCCTGGCTGCTGGCTGGGGTCACCGGTTCCGGCAAGACCGAAGTTTACCTGAGCGTGCTGGAAAACGTGCTCGCGCAGGGCAAACAGGCGCTGGTGATGGTGCCGGAAATTGGCCTGACGCCGCAAACCATCGCCCGATTCCGCGAACGCTTTAACGCGCCGGTTGAGGTTCTGCACTCCGGCCTGAATGACAGCGAGCGACTCAGCGCCTGGCTGAAAGCGAAAAACGGCGAAGCGGCGATTGTAATCGGCACCCGCTCGTCGCTGTTCACGCCGTTTAAAAATCTTGGCGTTATCGTGATCGACGAAGAGCACGACAGCTCCTATAAACAGCAGGAAGGCTGGCGCTATCACGCCCGCGATCTGGCCGTCTACCGCGCACACAGCGAGCAAATTCCCATTGTTCTGGGATCCGCCACGCCTGCGCTCGAAACGCTGCACAACGTGCGCCAGCGTAAATACCACATGCTGCGCCTGACGCGTCGCGCGGGGAATGCCCGTCCGGCCATTCAGCACGTGCTGGATTTGAAAGGTCAGCAGGTCCAGGCGGGGCTAGCGCCCGCGCTGATTACCCGCATGCGCCAGCATTTGCAGGCGGGGAATCAGGTCATTCTGTTCCTCAACCGTCGCGGATTTGCACCTGCCCTGCTGTGCCACGACTGCGGCTGGATTGCCGAATGCCCGCGCTGCGATCACTACTACACCTTCCATCAGGCCCAGCGTCATCTGCGCTGCCACCACTGCGACAGCCAGCGTCCGGTGCCGCGCCAGTGCCCGTCGTGTGGCTCAACGCATATTGTGCCGGTCGGTCTGGGGACGGAACAGCTGGAGCAGGCGCTTGGGCCCTTTTTCCCGGACGTGCCGATTTCGCGTATCGACCGGGACACCACCAGCCGCAAAGGCGCACTCGAACAGCAGCTGGCGGAAGTGCATCGCGGTGGCGCGCGCATCCTGATTGGCACCCAGATGCTGGCCAAAGGCCACCACTTCCCGGACGTGACGCTGGTCGCCCTGCTGGACGTGGACGGCGCGCTGTTCTCGGCAGATTTCCGCTCCGCCGAGCGCTTCGCCCAGCTTTACACCCAGGTTGCCGGACGTGCAGGACGCGCCGGTAAACAGGGCGAAGTGGTGCTGCAAACGCACCACCCGGAGCACCCGCTGCTGCAAACCCTGCTGCACAAAGGCTATGACGCCTTTGCCGAGCAGGCGCTGGCCGAACGCCAGACCATGCAGCTACCGCCGTGGACCAGCCACGTCATCATCCGCGCGGAAGATCATAACAATCAGCAGGCGCCACTTTTCCTGCAGCAGCTGAGAAACCTCCTGCAGGCCAGCCCGCTGGTGGATAGTCAGCTGTGGATTTTGGGCCCGGTGCCTGCCCTCGCGCCAAAACGCGGCGGCCGTTTCCGCTGGCAGATCTTGCTCCAGCACCCCTCGCGCATTCGTCTTCAGCAGATTGTTAGCGGCGCGCTGGTGCTGATTAACACCCTGCCCGAAGCGCGAAAAGTGAAGTGGGTGCTGGACGTCGACCCTATCGAAGGCTGAAGCTGGATCGAAAAATTTAACGCTCCTCACACTTTTTATGAAAATTCTGTAACCGATTCCATTAACTATCTGTAAAAATGGTGATGTCAGAAGTTCGGTGTTCAGGCGAGGAGAAGACGTTGAAGTCCAGGAAAGAGGTTGCGGCTGCGACCATGAAAGACGTTGCCCAGAAAGCACAGGTCTCTACGGCAACAGTATCCCGCGCATTAATGAACCCGGATAAAGTCTCCCAGGCGACCCGTAACCGGGTGGAGCAGGCTGCGCTTGAAGTGGGCTATTTTCCGCAGGCAATGGGACGTAACGTCAAACGCAACGAGTCGCGCACCATCCTGGTGATTGTGCCGGACATCTGTGACCCTTTCTTTAGCGAGATTATCCGCGGTATTGAAGTCACCGCGGCGGAACAGGGGTACCTGGTGCTGATTGGCGACTGCGCCCATCAGAACCAGCAGGAAAAAACCTTCATCGACCTCATTATCACCAAGCAGATCGACGGCATGCTGCTGCTTGGCTCTCGCCTGCCGTTTGATGCCAGCATCGAAGAGCAGCGTAATTTACCGCCGATGGTGATGGCCAACGAGTTTGCGCCGGAGCTGGAGCTGCCGACGGTCCATATCGATAACCTTACCGCCGCGTTCAACGCCGTAAACTATCTCCAGGAGCTGGGGCATAAGCGTATTGGTTGCATCGCCGGACCGGAAGAGATGCCGCTGTGTCACTACCGTTTGCAGGGTTACGTTCAGGCGCTGCGCCGTACCGGCGTGACCGTCGATCCGCACTACATTGCGCGCGGTGATTTTACCTTCGCAGCCGGTGGACAGGCGCTGGAGAAACTTCTGGACCTGCCTGAGCCGCCAACCGCCGTATTTTGCCACAGCGACGTGATGGCGCTGGGCGCATTATCGTATGCCAAACGCCGCGGCCTTCGCATACCGAAAGATTTATCCATCATCGGATTCGATAATATTTCGCTTTCGGAATTTTGCGATCCGCCGCTCTCAACGGTCGCTCAGCCGCGCTACCAAATCGGCCGCGAAGCGATGCTGCTTCTGCTGGATCAGCTTCACGGTCAAACAGTTAGCAGCGGCTCACGGTTGCTGGACTGCGAACTGATCGTCCGCGGCACGACCCAGGCATTGACTTAAAGTAAACGTCTTTCGGATACCCTTATCTGGTCAAAGCCCCGCCGCTTAAGTAACATGGCGGACTGACGAACGAATAAATACAGCGAAACGATAGTGGCACAACGAGATTATGTACGTCGCGGCCAGCCGGCACCTTCGCGACGCAAAAAGAGTAGCTCAAGAAAAAAGCAACGTAACCTGCCTGCTGTCTCGCCAGCAATGGTCGCTATTGCTGCGGCTGTAGTCGTCGCCTTTATTGGTGGCCTGTACTTTATCACGCATCATAAAAAAGAAGAGTCGGAGGCGCTTCAGGCCAGTAAAGTCGCCGGAAATGGCCTCCCTCCGAAGCCTGAAGAGCGCTGGCGCTATATCAAAGAGCTGGAAAGCCGTCAGCCTGGGGTACGTGCGCCAACGGAACCTTCTGCGGGTGGTGAAGTACAGAATGCGAATCAGCTGACGGATGAACAGCGTCAGCTGCTGGCACAAATGCAGGCCGATATGCGCCAGCAGCCTACGCAGCTGAACGAAGTGCCGTGGAATGAGCAGACGCCGGAACAGCGTCAGCAAACGCTGCAGCGTCGCCAGGCACAACAGCAGATTCAGCAGCAACAGCAGTGGGCGCAAACCCAGCCGGTACAGCAGCCGAAGGCACAGCCGCGGGTAACGGAACAGCCGTATCAGCAGCCGACGCGTACGGTGCAGTCTCAGCCTGTCCAGCAGCAGCCTAAAACGCAGCAGCAGAAGCAGGCGGCTCAGCCGTATCAGGATCTGCTCCAGACGCCAGCGCATACCACTGCGCAGCAGCCGAAAACGCAGCAGGCCGCGCCGGTCACGAAAGAGACCGAAGCGCCGAAGCAGACGGCGGAGAAAAAAGACGAACGTCGCTGGATGGTACAGTGCGGTTCGTTCAAAGGTGCGGAGCAGGCGGAAACGGTGCGCGCGCAGCTGGCCTTTGAAGGGTTTGATTCGCGTATTACCACCAATAACGGCTGGAATCGCGTGGTGATTGGTCCGGTCAAAGGCAAAGAAAATGCCGATGGCACCCTTTCTCGTTTGAAAATCGCCGGTCACACAAACTGCATTCGACTCGCCTCCGGGGGTTGAAACCCCCAAAATCCCCCCCATCTATCATTTAATTCAGCCCTGGGCACAGGCTCAGGGCTTCTGTTTCCCGATTCTGTAACCAGGGGGTCTGCTCGTGACAACAATAGTAAGTGTACGCCGTAACGGCCATGTGGTAATCGCCGGTGATGGCCAGGCCACGCTGGGTAATACCGTCATGAAAGGCAACGTGAAGAAAGTGCGTCGTCTCTACAACGACAAAGTGATCGCCGGTTTTGCAGGCGGCACGGCAGATGCCTTCACGCTGTTTGAACTGTTTGAACGTAAACTGGAAATGCACCAGGGTCATCTGGTGAAAGCCGCCGTTGAGCTGGCGAAAGACTGGCGTACCGACCGCATGCTGCGCAAGCTCGAAGCGCTGCTGGCGGTCGCCGATGAAACCGCTTCGCTTATCATCACCGGTAACGGTGACGTAATTCAGCCGGAAAATGACCTGATTGCCATCGGCTCTGGCGGCCCTTATGCCCAGGCTGCTGCCCGCGCACTGTTGGAAAATACCGACATGAACGCGCGTGATATCGCGGTGAAGGCGTTGGATATTGCAGGTGATATCTGCATCTATACCAACCACAACCACACCATCGAAGAATTGACCTCCAAAGCGTAAGGATCTCCCATGTCTGAAATGACCCCACGCGAAATTGTCAGCGAACTGAACAAACACATTATCGGCCAGGATAACGCCAAGCGTTCCGTGGCTATCGCCCTGCGTAACCGCTGGCGTCGTATGCAGCTTGACGAAGAGCTGCGCCACGAAGTCACACCGAAAAACATTCTGATGATCGGCCCGACCGGCGTCGGTAAAACCGAAATCGCCCGTCGTCTGGCGAAGCTGGCCAACGCACCGTTCATCAAAGTTGAAGCCACCAAGTTCACCGAAGTGGGCTATGTGGGTAAAGAAGTGGACTCCATCATCCGCGATCTGACCGACTCGGCGATCAAAATGGTGCGCGTCCAGGCGATTGAGAAAAACCGCTACCGTGCGGAAGAGATGGCCGAAGAGCGCATTCTCGACGTGCTGATCCCTCCGGCAAAAAACAACTGGGGCCAGGCAGAACAGCAGGCGGAACCGTCCGCTGCGCGTCAGGCGTTCCGCAAAAAGCTGCGTGAAGGCCAGCTGGATGATAAAGAGATTGAGATCGATCTCGCTGCCGCGCCAATGGGTGTGGAAATCATGGCACCTCCGGGCATGGAAGAGATGACCAGCCAGCTGCAGTCCATGTTCCAGAACCTGGGCGGTCAGAAGCAAAAAACGCGTAAGCTGAAAATCAAAGACGCGATGAAGCTGCTGATTGAAGAAGAAGCGGCGAAGCTGGTGAATCCGGAAGAGCTGAAGCAGGACGCTATCGACGCGGTTGAGCAGCACGGTATCGTGTTTATCGACGAAATCGACAAAATTTGTAAGCGCGGCGGCAACAGCTCCGGCCCGGACGTGTCCCGCGAAGGCGTTCAGCGCGACCTGCTGCCGCTGGTAGAAGGCTGCACCGTCTCCACCAAGCACGGCATGGTGAAAACGGACCACATCCTGTTTATCGCATCAGGTGCCTTCCAGGTTGCCAGCCCGTCGGATTTGATCCCGGAACTGCAGGGCCGTCTGCCTATCCGCGTTGAGCTGCAGGCGCTGACGACCGAAGACTTCGAACGTATCCTGACCGAGCCAAACGCCTCTGCAACCGTTCAGTACAAAGCGCTGATGGCAACCGAAGGCGTGAACCTCGAGTTCACCGAAGACGGTATCAAACGTATTGCCCAGGCTGCATGGCAGGTGAACGAAACCACCGAAAACATCGGTGCGCGTCGTCTGCATACCGTGCTGGAACGCCTGGTGGAAGATATCTCTTACGACGCGAGCGATCTGAACGGTCAAACCGTTACCATTGACGCAGAATATGTGAGTAAACATCTGGATGCGTTAGTGGCAGATGAAGATCTGAGCCGTTTTATCCTATAATCGCGGTTACTGGATTCTCATCACGTTTAATGGGGGCTAATGCCCCCATTTTTATTGGCTAAATACTTATGACTGACATCAGCCGTACTCAGGCGTGGCTCGAAAGTCTGCGCCCTAAAACACTCCCTCTGGCCTTTGCCGCGATTATCGTCGGTACGGCGCTTGCCTGGTGGCAGGGTTATTTCGATCCGCTGGTTGCCGCGCTGGCATTGATCACCGCCGGCCTGCTGCAAATTCTCTCCAACCTCGCCAACGACTATGGCGACGCGGTGAAAGGCAGCGACAAACCTGACCGTATCGGGCCGCTGCGTGGGATGCAAAAAGGGGTGATTACCCAGGCGCAGATGAAGCGCGCGCTGATTATCACCGTGGTGCTGATCTGTTTATCGGGTCTGGCGCTGGTGACAGTGGCGTCTAAGACCCCCAGCGATTTTATTGGCTTCCTGGTGCTGGGTTTATTGGCCATTATCGCAGCCATCACCTACACCGTCGGCACGCGTCCTTACGGCTACATTGGGCTCGGGGATATCTCCGTACTGGTGTTCTTCGGCTGGCTGAGCGTGATGGGAAGCTGGTACTTACAGGCGCATACGGTGATCCCTGCGCTGTTCCTGCCTGCGACCGCCTGCGGTCTGCTGGCGACCGCGGTGCTCAACATCAACAACCTGCGCGATATCGACAGCGACCGGGAGAACGGCAAAAACACCCTGGCGGTCCGTCTGGGGCCGGTGAATGCGCGTCGCTACCATGCCTGCCTGCTGATGGGTGCCCTGGTCTGCCTGGCGCTGTTTAACCTGATTTCCCTGCACAGTCTGTGGGGCTGGCTGTTTGTGCTTGCCGCGCCGCTGCTGATTAAGCAGGCCCGTTTTGTAATGCGCGAACGCAGCCCGGCCGCCATGCCGCCAATGCTGGAACGCACGGTAAAAGGCGCGCTGCTGACTAACCTGTTGTTCGTCATCGGGATTGTCTTAAGCCAGACGCTCAGTTAGCTGACAAATATCAATTAACAATTGATGATTTTGCCAACAACGCATTTCGCACGATATACTGAACACATTCGCAGCAACTGAGCGTTAAACCTATGAAATACGATACCTCCGAGCTTTGTGACATCTACCAGGAAGATGTCAACGTCGTTGAACCGCTGTTCTCCAACTTTGGTGGGCGGTCGTCGTTTGGCGGACAGATCGTCACGGTGAAATGTTTCGAGGATAACGGGTTGTTGTACGATCTGCTCGAACAGAACGGCCGTGGCCGCGTACTGGTGGTCGATGGCGGTGGTTCCGTACGCCGCGCATTGATTGATGCTGAACTGGCCGGTATTGCCGCACAAAACGAGTGGGAAGGCATAGTGGTGTACGGTTCCGTGCGCCAGGTGGACGATCTGGAAGACCTGGATATCGGGATTCAGGCCATCGCGGCCATACCGGTAGGGGCGGCAGGTGACGGCATCGGCGAAAGCGACGTGCGCGTTAACTTCGGCGGCGTGACCTTCTTCTCCGGCGACCATCTCTACGCCGATAATACCGGCATTATCCTTTCCGAAGATCCGCTGGATATCGAGTAATAAAACCGTAAGCGTGAACCATAAAAAAACCGCCAACAGTAATGTGGCGGTTTTTTTGTCCCTCGGGATTCGCGGTCCGTTGGGAAGGCTTGCAACCTTTGACCAGGATTTTTATCTTACCCTGATTCAAATCTCAGGTAATCCCCTCGACCCTTTATAAATTCCTAATTATCTATACAGACCTTAACTACGCTGCTGTTGCTTACTATGATGCTGCGTCCCTTTCCGCCATCTCGCAAATGGGCATCGGTCCAGGGAAAGGTGTCTTCACAACCGTAAAGCAACCCTTGATCAGGCTTGTGTCCACCGACTTATCACCGGTGGTGAACGGTGGAGCGGTTAGCTGCAGGGACCGCATAATGAAACGCTATTTATGTATCGCGTTCATTGTCGCCAGCGTACTCGTTGTAAAGAGTGATGAACCGAATGTGTTCGTTGCTTTTACTATGATAGCGCAGGACAAGTAGCGTTAAGGCCGCCTTTGGCGGCCTTTTTTATGGTTGGGTGTCAGTCAGCGAGAACCATAAAAAAAGCCGGGTGGCGGCTTCGCCTTACCCGGCCTACTCATTAATCCCAAATGGGAATTAAACCTCTTCCATACGTCCCAGCAGCGCCTGCAGGCGATCCTGCCAGCCGTTCTGCTGTTCGCGCAGCTGGTTGTTTTCGCGCTCCAGTTCTTCGCGGCTGTGCTGCGCGTTCTGTACTTCCTGCGCCAGGCTGTTGTTCTTCTCTTTCAGCTCTTCAATTTCCATCTGCAGCAGGGTGATGGTGTCAATCGCCTGCTGTACTTTCGATTCCAGTTTCTCAAACACTTCTAAAGACATGATGCTACCTCTCCTGAATTGCAAGGCGACGCTTTAACATAAACGCGCACGACATATACCGTCGATTGTATGGAGCGCGGCGCTCTGTGTCCAGCGACACACCGCGCAGATCGCGGTTTGCAACACTTTTAGGTCTGGTCCTGGTGCGTTCGCGTCATATACCCCTAAATTGTTAACTGATTCGTTAATGAAATGATTCAGCTCACATTCCTGTACTGATCCTGTACTGCTGCAAAAATGTGCTTTATGGCGCGAAAACGCTCATTTTATTGACGCAGACCACACATTTCGATTTCGATATTTCTCGTTTTTGCTCGTTAACGATAAATTAACACTATGTCTACAGGGCATCGTGGCTGTCACGGGCGGCCATGCTAACAATAAACATCAATTTCTTCAGGATTCCGATTATGAGTCAGACATCAACCTTAAAAGGCCAGTGCATTGCCGAGTTCCTTGGTACCGGGTTGTTGATATTCTTCGGAGTGGGCTGTGTCGCTGCACTGAAAGTGGCGGGTGCCAGTTTTGGTCAGTGGGAAATCAGTATCATCTGGGGTCTGGGCGTGGCGATGGCCATCTACCTGACTGCAGGGGTGTCTGGTGCACATCTTAACCCGGCGGTGACTATCGCACTGTGGCTGTTCGCGTGCTTCGACGGACGCAAAGTAGTTCCTTTCATTCTTTCTCAGTTTGCCGGCGCGTTTTGCGCAGCGGCGTTAGTTTACGGGCTTTATTACAATCTTTTCATCGACTTCGAACAGACGCATCATATGGTGCGCGGCAGCGTCGAAAGTCTGGATCTGGCAGGCATCTTCTCAACCTATCCAAACCCGCATATCAATTTTGTGCAGGCGTTCGCAGTTGAAATGGTGATTACCGCTATTCTGATGGGCGTTATCCTGGCGCTGACCGACGACGGAAACGGCATTCCGCGCGGCCCGCTGGCCCCACTGCTGATTGGCCTGCTGATTGCGGTGATTGGTGCCTCCATGGGCCCGCTGACCGGCTTCGCGATGAACCCGGCGCGTGATATCGGACCTAAAGCGTTCGCCTTTATCGCAGGCTGGGGCGACGTCGCCTTCACCGGTGGCAAAGACATTCCTTACTTCCTGGTACCGCTGTTTGCGCCAGTTGTCGGGGCTGCGCTGGGTGCGTTCAGCTACCGCAAATTAATTGGTCGCCATTTACCGTGCGACACCTGTGTGGAAGAGGAGAAGGAAACGACTTCTACCGCACAACAAAAAGCTTCGCTGTAATCTGACTACGGGACACATACCATGACCGAAAAAAAATATATCGTTGCGCTCGACCAGGGCACTACCAGCTCCCGCGCTGTCGTAATGGATCATGACGCGAACATCGTCAGCGTGTCACAGCGCGAATTTGAGCAAATTTATCCTCGTCCAGGCTGGGTCGAACACGACCCAATGGAGATCTGGGCGTCACAAAGCTCCACGCTGGTCGAAGTGCTGGCAAAAGCCGATATCAGTTCCGACGAGATTGCCGCGATTGGTATCACTAACCAGCGTGAAACGACGATTGTCTGGGAACGTGAAACCGGTAAGCCTATTTACAACGCCATCGTCTGGCAGTGCCGCCGTACCTCTGAGATCTGCGAGCAGCTGAAGCGCGACGGCATGGAAGAGTACGTGCGCAGCGCCACCGGTCTGGTGGTTGACCCGTATTTCTCCGGCACAAAAGTGAAGTGGATCCTCGACCACGTGGAAGGTTCACGCGAGCGTGCAAAACGCGGCGAGCTGCTGTTCGGCACCGTCGACACCTGGCTTATCTGGAAGATGACCCAGGGACGCGTTCACGTCACCGACTACACCAACGCCTCGCGTACCATGCTGTTCAACATCAACACCCTGGAGTGGGATGACAAGATGCTGGACGCGCTGGATATCCCACGCGCGATGCTGCCTGACGTGCGCAAGTCTTCTGAGGTATATGGCCAGACCAACATCGGCGGTAAAGGCGGCACCCGTATTCCTATCGCCGGTATTGCCGGTGACCAGCAGGCGGCGCTGTTCGGCCAGCTGTGCGTCAAAGAAGGGATGGCGAAGAACACCTACGGCACCGGCTGCTTTATGCTGATGAACACCGGCGAGAAAGCGGTGAAATCAGAAAACGGCCTGCTGACCACCATCGCCTGTGGACCACGCGGCGAAGTGAACTATGCCCTGGAAGGTGCGGTGTTCATGGCCGGTGCGTCTATCCAGTGGCTGCGCGACGAGATGAAGCTGATCAGCGATGCGTTCGACTCCGAGTACTTCGCGACCAAAGTGAAAGACACCAACGGCGTGTACGTGGTGCCTGCATTCACCGGTCTGGGCGCGCCGTACTGGGATCCGTATGCACGCGGCGCAATTTTTGGCCTGACGCGTGGCGTTAACTCTAACCACATTATTCGCGCCACCCTGGAATCCATCGCCTACCAGACGCGCGACGTGCTGGAAGCGATGCAGGCGGACTCCGGCATTCGTCTGCACGCCCTGCGCGTGGACGGCGGTGCGGTAGCGAATAACTTCCTGATGCAGTTCCAGTCCGACATTCTGGGCACCCGCGTTGAGCGTCCTGAAGTGCGTGAAGTCACGGCGCTGGGCGCGGCGTACCTTGCAGGTCTGGCGGTAGGCTTCTGGCAGAACCTGGACGAGCTGCAGGAAAAAGCGGTGATCGAACGCGAATTCCGCCCGGGCATCGAAACCACCGAGCGTAACTTCCGCTACAGCGGCTGGAAGAAAGCGGTGAAACGCGCCCTGGCGTGGGAAGAGCACGAAGAGTAATCATATATTCCCTCTCCCCTGGGGAGAGGGTCAGGGTGAGGGGCCCGGACCGCACCGGTCCCCTCGCCCCTCCCCACTCTGTGATAAACTTCGTGCAATTCCTTTTGATTGTACGAGTACCTCATGAAACGTGAACTTGCTATCGAGTTTTCCCGCGTCACCGAAGCGGCCGCCCTTGCAGGCTATAAGTGGCTGGGTCGTGGTGACAAAAATACCGCCGACGGCGCAGCCGTCCATGCCATGCGCATTGTGCTTAACCAGGTCAACATCGACGGCACCATCGTGATCGGCGAAGGCGAGATCGACGAAGCGCCAATGCTCTACATCGGTGAAAAAGTCGGTACCGGCAAAGGCGATGCCGTGGATATCGCCGTCGACCCGATCGAAGGCACGCGCATGACCGCAATGGGTCAGGCCAACGCCCTGGCGGTGCTGGCCGTGGGCGATAAGGGCTGCTTCCTCAACGCGCCGGATATGTACATGGAAAAGCTGATTGTCGGTCCTGGTGCGAAAGGCGCAATCGATCTTAGCCTGCCGCTGGAAGAGAACCTGCGTAACGTCGCCAGCGCGCTGAACAAACCGCTGAGCGAACTCACCGTCACCATTCTGGCCAAACCGCGCCACGACGCCACCATCGCGCAGATGCAAAAGCTCGGCGTGCGCGTGTTTGCCATTCCGGATGGTGACGTTGCCGCCTCGATCCTGACCTGCATGCCGGACAGCGAAGTAGACGTGCTGTACGGCATCGGCGGCGCGCCGGAAGGCGTAGTCTCTGCGGCAGTGATCCGCGCGCTGGACGGCGATATGCAGGCTCGTCTGCTGCCCCGCCACGAGGTGAAAGGCGACAGCGAAGAGAACCGCCGTATCGGAGAAAACGAGCTGGCACGCTGCGAAGCGATGGGCATCGAGGCCAACAAAGTGCTGGCGCTGCATGATATGGCCCGTAGCGATAACGTGGTCTTCTCGGCGACAGGTATCACCAAAGGCGATCTGCTGGACGGCATCAGCCGCAAGGGCAATATGGCCACCACTGAAACGCTGCTGATCCGCGGAAAATCACGCACCATTCGCCGCATCCAGTCTATCCACTATCTCGACCGCAAAGACCCGGACGTACAGACGCACATTCTGTAAAACCGTTTGATCGATAGAGCTTTCCGGCCCAAATGGGCTGGAAATCTCCCCGTTAAGTACGGAAGATAGAACAGAGAAACAGCACAGGAGAAGATCATGGCGGACTGGGTAACAGGTAAAGTCACAAAGATACAGTTCTGGACCGATGCGCTATTTAGTCTCACCCTGCATGCTCCCGTCCACCCGTTTAAAGCCGGGCAATTTGCGAAGCTGGGGCTGGATGTCGACGGCGAGCGCGTGCAGCGCGCCTACTCTTACGTTAACGCGCCTGATAACCCGGATCTCGAGTTCTATCTGGTCACCGTTCCTGACGGTAAACTCAGCCCGCGCCTTGCCGCCCTCAAGCCCGGCGACGACGTGCAAATCGTGAGTGAAGCAGCAGGCTTCTTTGTGCTCGAAGAGATCCCGGATTGTGACACGCTCTGGATGCTGGCAACCGGTACGGCCATCGGCCCTTATCTCTCTATTTTGCAGTACGGCAAAGACCTGGAGCGTTTTAAAAACATCGTGCTGGTTCACGCTGCGCGCTACGCCGCAGACCTGAGCTACCTGCCGCAGATGCAGGCGCTGGAACAGCAGTACGGCGGAAAGTTAAAGATTCAGACGGTGGTCAGCCGCGAAACCGTAGCAGGAACGCTGACCGGTCGCGTGCCGGCGTTAATTGAGAATGGTGCCCTGGAAGAGGCGGTGGGTTTACCGATGACGGCTGAAACCAGCCACGTCATGCTGTGTGGCAACCCGCAGATGGTACGCGACACGCAGCAGCTTCTGAAGGATACCCGGCAGATGACGAAACATCTTCGCCGCCGACCGGGCCATATGACCGCCGAACACTACTGGTGATCAGCGGTATTTCACCTCAACGGTGTCTTTACCGTATTTGTTTTCGCTCTGGGTGCCAATAAACGCGCCCAGATCGACAATCATCATCACGAAGATGACCGACGGCAGCAGCCTGCCCACCACCCACGGCAGGATGGATGGAAGCATCGCCCAGTTTCCCGCCACCAGCATCCACGCCAGAATAATCAGAAATGCCCACGCGCCGGAACGACCGCGATCGTGCAGGCGTTTCACCACGACAGCCGCCGTTGGCCAGAGCAGGCAGACCAGCGCGAAGGCCGCCGTTTGCGTGCTCAGCCACGCGTTATAGGCGACGAAAAACAGAAGCAGCATGGCGACAACCCACGTCACCATCCAGATCCAGAAATCACGGCGTCCAATACGCCCTTTGAATGAAAACAGCCACTGCTGTATGGTCATGTAAGGTTCCTTATTATCGTTTAGCCCGCATTTTACCCTGGAGTTGTGACCTTTTGACAAGCCGACCAGATATCGTTTTAATCATGAGCACTTACGGCCAGGGGCAATGTTGATGAAAAGTTCGGCACATTCTCTTTTCCTGTGTTTAGCGCTGCTCAGCGCGGGTTTTACCCTGCACGCCGCCGAAACCACAGCCCCGACCACAGCACCGTACCTGCTGGCGGGCGCACCGTCGTTCGATCAGTCCATCAGCCAGTTTCGTGAAGCCTTCAATCAGGCCAACCCCACGCTGCAACTGGATGAGTTTCGTGCCATTGATGGCCCCCGCGACACGCCTACCCTGACCCGTGCAGCAAGCAAGATTAACGAGAATTTGTATGCCTCCACGGCGCTGGAGCGCGGGACGTTAAAAATCAAAAGCATGCAAATCACCTGGCTGCCGATACAAGGGCCAGAGCAGAAAGCCGCGAAGGCGAAAGCGCTGGAGTACATGAGCGCGGTATTGCAGGCGTTTACCCCTGCGCTGACGAAAAAGCAAAGCCAGCAAAAGCTGCAAAAACTCCTCACCGCCGGTAAAAACAAGCGTTACTACGCCGATACCGAAGGCGCGATCCGCTATGTGGTGGCGGACAACGGCGAAAAAGGACTGACCTTCGCTGTTGAACCGATTAAGCTGGCACTATCTGACACCCTCGGCGGGGCGAATTAATGACAAAAAGCAAAGCCTTTCGAGGGAAAATCTCTATACTGATTCACAGACCATGCTGCCCGACAGGGTGGCCATATTCCTTAATTCGCTTATTGAGCGTGGAGAATTGAAATGCGACATCCTTTAGTGATGGGTAACTGGAAACTGAACGGCAGCCGCCACATGGTAAACGAACTGGTTGCGAACCTGCGTAAAGAGCTGGCTGGCGTGACCGGCTGCGCGGTTGCTATCGCTCCGCCGGATATGTACCTGGATCTGGCTAAACGTGCCGCTGACGGCAGCCACATCATTCTGGGCGCGCAGAACGTTGACGTTAACCTGTCTGGCGCGTTCACCGGTGAAACGTCCGCTGAAATGCTGAAAGATATCGGCGCGAAATACATCATCATCGGCCACTCCGAGCGTCGCACCTATCACAAAGAATCCGACGAGTTCATCGCGAAGAAATTCGCCGTGCTGAAAGAGCAGGGTCTGATCCCGGTTCTGTGCATCGGTGAAACCGAAGCAGAAAACGAAGCGGGCAAAACTGAAGAAGTGTGCGCACGTCAGATCGACGCAGTGCTGAAAACGCAGGGCGCAGCAGCGTTCGAAGGCGCGGTTATCGCTTACGAGCCAGTCTGGGCGATCGGTACCGGCAAATCAGCCACCCCTGCGCAGGCTCAGGCGGTTCACAAATTCATCCGTGACCACATTGCGAAAGCTGACGCCAAAGTGGCTGAGCAAGTGATCATCCAGTACGGCGGTTCCGTTAACGCGTCTAACGCTGCTGAGCTGTTCACCCAGCCAGACATCGACGGCGCGCTGGTTGGCGGTGCATCCCTGAAAGCTGACGCTTTCGCGGTGATCGTTAAAGCGGCAGAAGCGGCTAAACAGGCGTAATTGCCTTTGTGGCGGGTGGCGCTTCGCTAACCCGCCCTACGGTTTTGTAGGCCCGGTAAGCGTCAGCGCCACCGGGCTTTTTTACAGCCGTCCCAGCAGGCTAAACCACAGATAATCCAGCGGCAGCAGCACCAGATACGTTGCCACCGCCAGCGCCAGACAGAGCACCATCCCCGCCCTGGCAGGCACTTTTCCTAACCCCATCGCCACCACGATCGGCGACGCCTGATACGGCAGCAGCGGCGTAGAATACCCCAGCACCTGAATCATGATCACCGACAGCAGCGGGAAGCCGGTCGCATCCGAGAAGCTTTGCGCCAGGGTGGTATACAGCGCCGGAACGCCGTTGGCGGTCATGATGAAGTTGAGTGCGGTGGTAATACCGGTCAGCGCCAGGAAACTGGTGAACGGTCGGTCTGCATCGAGCGGCATAATACGGAGCAACGCCTCGCCCACCGCCGTTCCGATACCGGTTTGCGTCACGACGATTGCCAGCCCCAGTATACCGGCAACGTAGATACAGGTGCGCATATTCACCCCCGCAGAAAACTCCTCCCCGGTGATAAAACCGATGCGCGGCAGCATAACGATGACCGACGCCGCCAGCCCGGTCCAGGCGGGCCCCACGCCGTGCCAGCTCTCCGTCACCCACATCCCCAGCACTATCGCCAGCAGCCAGGCAAGACGCTTTTCATCCCGGCCCATGGGTTCAGACGGCGCCTGTTCCTTCGGCGGTTTTGGGCTGCCGGGAAAAAGCCAGCAGATCAGGCCAATCAGGATCAGGCCTTTGAGAATGCCCAGCACCGGCGTGTGCAGCAGCAGATACGGGACATAGTTCAGGTGGATGCCGTACGAACCTTCTGCCGCACCGCTCATCACCAGGTTAGGCACGTTAGCGGGCAGAATCGTCGCCGAAAGCTGGAACGTCCCGAACCCTACCGCCAGCGCCAGACCAAACCAGGCGCGGGAGCCGTCGGCGATACCGGCGCGTTTCGCCATTGCGGCGACAATCGGCATCAGCAGCGCGATACGTCCCATATTCGACGGCATCACAAACGCCAGCGCATAGCTCAGCAGCACCACGCTCGCTACCATTAATACCCAGGAGTCGGTGAGCTTTGCCGACAGCGCCCGGGCGGCCCGGTCTGCCAGACCGGTTTTACGGATCGCCACGCCGAGCACGAATCCGCTGAAGACCAGCCAGAAGGCCGACGAGGCAAAACCGCCGAAAATCACCTCCGGCGGGGCGATCTTCGCGGTCATTGCCGCCGTGAAGAACAGCAGCGCGGTAATGAATTCCGGTAACAGCGACGTCGCCCATAGTACGATGGTGACGCCCACAATCAGTGAAGGCAGCAACAGAGGATACGTTGACCAGAGCGACATACCTGTCTCCTGTAGAATTTTTCAGCAAGTCTACGGCGACAGGCAGGGCGAGTAAACGCTATTTATGGTGGGGTCAATTCAGGATAGCGCATTGATGATCCTGCAGTTCCTCAGCAGACGCGCGGTTAAGCATCAGCAGGTTGCGCTCGGTTGCCAGCAACACAAACGAACCATCTGACTGCTGCGCCATTGCCAGCGCGAAGCGCCCCATATGGTCGCGCGCTTCCGGCAGCTCTTCAGCCAGCATCATGAACGGGCTGCGCTGCACCAGTTCATTCTCCGTCACCCGACGAGCAAGATACTCATGCCCTTCCAGGCCGCCAGGAAGGGGCAGCCACTGGGTGCTGATTTCTCCCTGTGCGGCGTTGAGCTTCTCGCGCACGTCCGGGCGCAGGCAGGAGATATGAATGTGAAAATGGTTCTGCGTGCGCCCTGTCGGCGAGTTAATCGTCAGCGAAATGGCGCTGTCGGGCACCTCGCTTCCACGCTTCAGGGTCATAAAGCTACGCGACTGCCAGGCCAGCCAGAAAAAGTTCGGCGTATGCGCTTCGGTCAATAGCGGGCTTTCGGTGCCGTTGATGCGGTATGTCGGCATCAGCAGGTATTGCAGCGGCCCGTTGCGGTCTTTAAAGACTACATAGCCTGCGTCAGGCTTCACCTGCGCACACGGTGCCGGGTTACGGTGTTGCAGTTGATTCGGCAGGCACTGGTCGAGAACGATATGTCGCAACGCATTCGGATTACCCGCTTTCATCCAGTACCAGCCGCCAGCGGCAAGGGCGATGACAATAAGGATCAATAAGATAATTTTTTTCACAACGCGTTCCCTGTTTTCAATAGAGGCAAAAGAGTAACGCAAAATGATGACCAAATAAAAAACCCGGCGGATTTCTCACGCCGGGTCACCGTGTCGTTTATTTATGTTCAGCGCTGGCTGATCTGGTCAAAGGTGCCGCCGTTAGAGAAGTGCTCTTTCTGCGCTTTCGTCCAGCCACCGAAAACATCATCAATGGTGAAGAGCTTCAGTTTCGGGAATTCGCCGTCATATTTCTTCGCCACAGCCGCATCGCGTGGACGATAGAAGTTCTTCGCTGCAATCTCCTGACCTTCCGGCGAGTAGAGGTACTTCAGGTAGGCTTCCGCCACCACTTTGGTGTCTTTCTTTTCCACCACTTTATCGACCACGGAAACGGTCGGCTCAGCCAGAATAGATTCGCTTGGGGTCACGATCTCAAACTTATCTTTACCCAGTTCGTTGGTCGCCAGCAGGGCTTCGTTTTCCCACGCAATCAGCACGTCACCAATGCCGCGCTCCACGAAGGTGTTGGTTGCACCGCGCGCGCCGGAGTCCAGCACTTCGACGTTTTTGTACAGCGCTTTCACGAACTCCTGGGCTTTAGCCTGGTCACCGTTGTTGTGGTGCAGTGCATAGCCCCAGGCGGCCAGATAGTTCCAGCGTGCGCCGCCGGAGCTTTTCGGGTTAGGGGTAATAACTGACACGCCCGGCTTAATCAGGTCATTCCAGTCATGGATCTGTTTCGGGTTGCCTTTACGTACCAGGAAAACGATGGTCGAGGTGTAGGGCGCGGAGTTATCCGGCAGGCGTTTGATCCAGTTATTGTCGATACGGCCACGCTCGGCGATCGCGTCAACATCGTAGGCCAGCGCCAGGGTCACCACGTCGGCTTCAATACCGTTGATGACGGAGGTCGCCTGCTTGCCAGAACCACCGTGAGACTGGCGAACCACGACATTGTCGCCGGTTTCCTGCTTCCAGTGTGCCGCAAACGCTTTGTTGTATTGTTCATACAGTTCACGCGTCGGGTCGTATGACACGTTCAGTAACTGGATATCCTTAGCCAGAACGCTGGTCGATGCCAGCAATAATGTTAAACCCACGCCCCATTTATTCATCGCCCAGCTCTCTTGTGTAGTGTTTTGATGAATGCAGCGTGCCAGAAAGCGAATCGAGGATTAAAGAATAAAAAAAGATTGGCTATAACGTAGTGGAATAAAAAAGCGTGCACGCATAAAAAAGCCGGGTGGCGGCTACGCCTTACCCGGCCTACGAGTCGTGCTTTTGTAGGCCCGGTAAGCGCAGCGCCACCGGGCAACAGAGCCAATCAGTACAGTTTTTTCGCGCAGTCCAGCCAGTCACCTTTGAACGGACGCTTCATGTTTTCAATCGCGTCGATGATGTCATGGTGAACCAGTTTCTCGTTCTGAATACCGACGCAGCGGCCGCCGTGGCCCTGCAGCAGCAGTTCGATTGCGTACGCGCCCATACGGGACGCCAGAATACGGTCGTACGGGCCAGGGGAACCGCCACGCTGGATGTGCCCCAGTACGGTTGCACGGGTTTCACGCTTGGTTTCGGTTTCGATGTACTTCGCCAGCTCGTCTACGTCACAGATGTGCTCGGTGATAGCCACGATCGCATGTTTTTTGCCTTTCGCGATGCCTGCTTTGATTTCAGCTACCAGATCTTCACGGCTGAATTCCACTTCCGGAACCACGACAAACTCACAGCCACCCGCAATTGCCGCAGCCAGGGTCAGGTCACCGCAGTAACGCCCCATCACTTCAACGATAGAGATACGCTGGTGGGAGGAAGAGGTGTCACGCAGGCGGTCAATCGCTTCCACAACGGTGCCCAGCGCGGTGAAGTAACCGATGGTGTAGTCGGTGCCTTTGATGTCGTTGTCGATGGTGCCCGGCAGGCCGATGCACGGGAAGCCCATTTCAGTCAGACGTTTTGCACCCATGTACGAGCCGTCACCGCCGATAACCACCAGGGCGTCCAGTCCACGTTTTTTCATGTTCTCGATAGCCACTTCACGAACGTGTTCATCACGGAATTCCGGGAAGCGCGCAGACCCAAGGAAGGTACCGCCACGGTTGATCATGTCAGACACGCTGTAACGGTCGAGCTGAACCATACGGTCTTCATACAGACCCAGGTAACCATCATAGATACCAAAAACTTCCAGACCTTCCGTCAGCGCCGCGCGGACAACCCCACGAATTGCCGCGTTCATGCCCGGCGCATCACCGCCGCTTGTCAACACACCGATTTTCTTAATCATGACTACCTCTGAACTTAGGAATGCAAAATTGAAATCTGTTGCCGGAAGAAACTTATCGACCAACGAATACTGCAAATAGTATATCAATCCCTTCCAGCTGAATTGATTCAGGTCAGACCAAATGGCGGTAATTTATACACAAAATGCTGGCCTGGCTCACTTTTTTACAACGAATTACGAAAGCCCAACATGTCCGGGTACAACCGAGCAGGGATCCTGGTGAATGATGACGTCTGAACCAGGAAAACGCTGCAAAATCGCCTGCTCGACCTGCTCAGCAATCACGTGAGCCTGAACCAGTGGCAGGTTGTCTTCCATTTCAATATGAATCTGAATAAAGCGGGTCGGCCCTGACTGCCGCGTTCGAAGATCGTGTGCACCGCTGACGCCGGGCCAGGCGGTCACGATAGAAAAAATTTCATTACGTTCTGAGTCCGGGAGGGCGCGGTCAAGCAGCGATTGCACTGCTTCATACCCCATCCGCAGGGCGCTATATAAAATATAGATACCAATCCCTAACGCAAACAACGCATCGGCCCGATGCCAGCCATACCAGGCCAGACCGAGCGCAATAAGAATAGCCCCATTCATCATAACATCAGATTGATAATGAAGCATATCCGCCCGTACGGCCTGACTTTGCGTTTTGCGTACCACCCAGCGCTGGAACGTTACCAGAACAAGTGTGCAAATAAGTGCAACGACCGTCACAACGACGCCGACGCCAGGATCGTTCATCGGCGTCGGCGAGACGAGATGCTGTATGCCGGTGAGAAACAGGAACAGCGCAGAACCGGATATAAACATGCTTTGCGCCAGTGCGGCCAGCGACTCCGCTTTGCCGTGCCCAAAGGTGTGCTCTTCATCCGCTGGCTGCAGCGAGTAACGCACGACCAGCAGGTTGGTCAATGAGGCGGCAATGTCCATCAGCGAATCCACCAGCGCCGCCAGAATACTGACCGAGCCGGTATACCACCAGGCAAAGATTTTAATCAGTAACAGGCTGGATGCCATGACGGTCGCCGCGATGGCGGCCCGGCTGACCAGTCTTCCATAGGATTGATTCATAAACGCTCCTGTCATGTCATGCCGCTAGTATAACGGAAGCATGTGGAGTCGAAGGATGAATAAACGGTTAACAAACAGAATGTGGGGCAAAAAAAACCCCCACATCATGTGGGGGAAGACAGGGATGGTGTCAGAAAACACCACCTAACACAATGATATAAATGGATTTATATCATACGCTGTCCACATAGCGTCCACATTGACTAAAATGCCCCTGCCCGCCAGGGGCTTTGTTTTTCATCCCTCAGAGGTTATAACCAATTTTTAACCCAATGTTTAATAAGGATGTTCTCTATGCTCAACCTCAAATCGATAATTGCGGTCGTCGCCATTCTTTTGTCTACCACCGCCCACGCCCAAACGGATACCGTAAAAACTTTGCAAAAGCAGCTAAAGTTATGGCAACCGACTGAAATAAAAGAAAGTAACAATGTCGTCACTGTCGTTCTGGACGCAAACCAAGTTACACCTGAAATTTATGATGCGGTAATAAGCTCAGGAATTTGCATGGATGTTTGGACAAAAGATGTACCGAATTCCTACATGAAAACAACTAAAGAATTGCACGTACTGAATAAACATAAAGCATTTGGCTATGTGCTCGAACAGCCTCTCGCAACTTGTAACGAGATGGGTAAAGAGCCAGATGACAGAGCTAAAGTGGTGATGCTCTCAAAAACGCATATGTTTGGAATGCCAAAGTCAAAATAAACAAAACCCCGCAATTCGCGGGGCTTTTTGTTTGTGGTTACATCCACATAGTTTGTTGACCTGATGGCGAGGGATGAGGCCTGACGGCATTAACCTCACCCGGCTTAACAATGTAACGCTGCACCGACTCAAATGTGATAAACGTGGCGCTACAATTCACGTTCTGGCACTGGTGATAACGTTCCTTTGTCGTATCGGTCATATAACGGCTTGTGCGTGCATGGGCGGCATGCTGGCATAACGGGCAATGAAACATATTAAGCACCTCAACGGTTTGGCTGATGTGTTAATTTTACTCAATAAATCCTTATATAACAAACAGATAAACAAAAAACTACCCTTCATCATCTTCCGCTTTGTACTCCACGTCAGAGAGCTTAACCTCAAGCTCTAAGCTCGTCGTGAATCCACTATTACTCAGATTGTGAGTTACCTTACTAATTAGCCATGCCTGCTCGTCTATGACACGCTTAAAGCCCGACACGCGCACCGGTGTCTCAGGAAATAAATCAGCCCGACCGAGTGCCAGCGTAATTGAAAACTCCGCAACGCCCCGCTGCAGCTTATCCCACTTAGCCTGAGCGGCGCGCATCGCCTGCGCCTTTGAAGCGTAGACCGTCGTCAGCGCCAGCACGTTATCTGCCTCACCGGCCATATACTCACCCTCGCGCGCTTCCGGCTCTTTTTTTGCCTTTGTTTTTTTGCTGACCGGCTTTGCTTTCGGGTGCTCCAGTGCTCGCAGATGCTTCTCTTTTGGCTTTCGTTTCAGCGTTACTTTCTGCTTTTGCGGCTTCGGGTCTTTTGTGTGCAACCATTTTGCCGTTACGCCGGTGTAAGCCCCACGGTCGGCAATGGCAAACTGATGACGGTCACCATCGCTGCGGGTCACCGTCATTTGCGGGACGGGCTTGCCACTGGCCGTCATCGCACTACCGGCTTTCAGAAACAGGAGTTTACCCGCTTTCACTGACACCTCCGCCCCATTGCGGTCAGCCAGTCGGGTCAGGAATACGGCGTCGGACTCCTGCGACTGGTCGATATGCGGTACCGATATTTTTTTCAGCGAATCCGCGACACTGGCCGTCAGTTTATTGCGTTTTGCAATGGTGCTGACCAGCTCACTGAGGGTGGTGTCGTGCCATGACTCCTCTCGCCGTGAATTGAGCGTTCCGCGAAAATCTGCACTACGAGCCCGAATAGTCAGAGTATCAGGCGCGCCCCGGTGCTCAATCTCATCGACAGTGAAATCGCCCTTATTCAGAAGTGCCGAACCCTGCCAGCCAAGCCACAGCGTCAGCACAGCCCCGCGCAGGGGTAACTCGACTTTGCCGTCGGTGTCGTCGAGCTCAATGTCGAGCTGGTCAGCCTCAAAGCCCCTGTTGTCGGTCATGGTGAGAGAAATCAGCCGGTCACTAAAATTGCTGGTAATGTCCTGGCTGTTCATCGTCAGCATAAATGCCGGTGCAAGGCTGGCACCGGCGTCAATGGTCATGCCCGTAATCATGCGGTCAGCCCTCCGAGCACACCCTGCAGCTTATCAGTCAGATTACCGGCAGAGCCGAGTAGCTCGCTGGCCTGCTTATTCAGGTCGCCAAACATTGCCGTCAGTGATTCATCGACCCGTTTCAGCGAGAGGGTGAAATCAATCTTTCTGGCCGCACCGTCGCTGAAAAACTCGGTATGCGTGGTCGACACCTTATCGACGATATACATCCCGAAGATATTGCCGGTTCCCTCAATAAGCGGCCATGCTCTGCCCTCATCGGCCATCAGCTCAACAGCAAGCAGGGATATACGGCCGCCGGTAATAGCAGGGTAAAGCGTACCGGCAAGCTGGATCGAGTTTTCCCCCTCGCCGAGAAACTGATACGCAGGAGGTTTACCGACCCGGTCATTAGACGCCCAGCGGTAATCTTTCGAGTGCTGCATCGACTGATAAGGCAGGGTGCGACGTTCAAACACAAACATTCCAAGAGCAAGCATCATCATCAGCCTCCTTAATCGTGCATCATGCTGGCGCGGGCTTTGGCTCGCTTGTCGCGCTCATATTTTTCTAACGCATCCTGCAACTGATTCCCTAGCTGACCGCCCGGAGCTCCAGCTCCCGGCAGGTTGATTTGATAGGTTGGGCTGCTCTGGTCAATGTAGGTACGACCAGCGGGAGCCGTGACAGGCTGATAAGCCTGATACCCGCCAAGCGAGCTGGTTGTCGGAATGTACCCGCCACCCTGACCAACCGGCGGCGCTTTTGCTGTTTCCGCATCAATACTGCTCGATTCCTTTTTAACGAGACCGAGCTTTTCGAGAATTACATCAAGACCACCGCGCAGCTTATTGAAAATATTCAGAGGCAACATCAGCGCATCGGCCAGCGCCTGTCCAAAAATGACGCCGACATTTTTGCAGCTATCGAGCGTCTCCTGCGTGGCCTTGACCGGCGCAATCAGGTCTTTAAACCACTGCCAGACGCCGCGCAGCTTCTCACCGAGGCCATCAAAGATGGGGGCTAGCGGGGCGAACATTTCACCGACGGGTGCAAAGGCACTCATGATGCCCTCAATCACCCCTGAGAAAAATGCGCTAATGGGTTCCCAATATTTGCGGATAAGCAGCGCCCCGGCCACAATCGCCACCCCGACTGCCACAATCGGCCAGGTAATCGCACCGAGCGCGGTCACAATGGCACTACCAGCGACAGTAAAGACCGTACCCAGCACGCCAGCAGCGGCAATAATGGCGTTAATCCCCATGACAACCGGCCACGCAACGAGACCAATACCGCCGATGATACCAATCAGAGCCAGTGCGCCACCGGCAATGATGCCGATAGTTTCCGCGAGCCCCTTATTTTTCTGGATCCAGCCGTCGAGCTTTAACACATACTGCGTGGCCGTTTGGGTAAGTTTGCGCAGTGAGCCCTCTTGCTGGTCATAGAGGTCAGTACCAACAGCCTCATAAGCAGACTGGAATTCTTTAAAATCGCCGCCGAGGTTATCCTGCATAACCTTGACCAACTCCTCGGTTTTACCGTCTGAGGCCTTTATCGTAGCGGTGAGCTTATCGAGTTTTCCGCTGGCCGCTGCCGCCATCAGTACACTTGCAGACTTCATGGCCTCCTCGCCGAATATGGTTTTCACATATTCAGCTTTCTGACCTGTGCCGAGCTTGTTTCGCTCAAAGCTGGCCTGCATTTCTTTCAGGATGGTAAATAAAGGACGCGTATTGCCTTTGCTGTCCGAGGTTTTAACACCCAACTCTTTGAGAGCATCGTATGCTTTGCCTGTTGGTGCCTGTAGTCTCGTTATAACAGCCGCGCCGCCCGTCCCAGCCATTGACCCCCTGATGTTATTATCATGAAGTGTGCCGGTAATCGCCGCCGCTTGCTCAAGACTCACCCCGGCATTTTTCGCTACAGGTGCAAGGTAACTTAATGAGTCACTTAGCCCCTGAAAATCGGCAGTGGTCTTGTTCATCGTGGTTGAAAGAACATCACCAATATGTGCAGCCGCGTCATTAGAGAGTTGAAAGGCGGCTTTTGTCCCCATCAGTAGTTGCGCGTTTTCCTCCATTGTTTTTCTGTTCGCAAGTGACAGGTTGAGAGTCACAGGCGTCATGGCCGCTATAGATTCAGCATCACCACCACCTTTTGCGATAATAATCTGCGCACTCGCGGCGTCATCAGCAGAGGCGGCAGTATTGTCGCCGAGCTGGCGCGCCTGTTTGCGCAGCGCCTGCATTTCTGGCGACTGCTTATCGACCCCGAGCACGGCCTGCAGCTCGGAATTTTTCTGCGCAAAATCATAACCGGGCATCAGTAATTTCACCCCGGCCATCGTTCCCGCAGCCGCAATGCCAACACCTGCAGCGCCAGCCGCTGCCGCATTACCGGCAAGCTCTTTGCCTGACTGGTATCTGGCTTTCACGCGGCTTAATTTCGCCTGCTGCGCACTGACGCGCGCCAGTGCCTCGCGCTGTCGATTAAGCTGCGCCGTCGTTTCGCTGATGGAGGTTTTGAGCCGACGCTCATCGGCAGAAAGGGTGCGGGTATTAATACCGGCCTGCATCAGTTCGGAGCGCTGGCGCTGTACAGACGTTCTCAGGCTGTTGTATTTCGTCTGCAGCTCAGAGGCGGCACGCTTTGCCGCTTCGAGTGCCTGCGCCTGCGCGCGGGTCGGACTGGTGGTGTTTTTAAACTGCACGGCCAGTTCACCGGCTTCGCGTTTCGCTTTCTCAAGCGCCTGACTGGTCACGGCCAGTTGCGCGCTTGCCTTACGAAAGCCGTCGATTTTTGACGCCTGACCATTCAGGTCACGCAGCCCTTTTTGTGTGTCGCGAATATCACCCGACAGGGATTTACTCGCGGTCTGGATGGATTTAAGCGGTCGGGTCGCCTGGTCGACCGCTTTCAGCAATACCTCAAGCCTCAGGTTATTACTCATTGTGGTTTCCGCTACGCTGCAGCGCCTTTTCGCGCCATGTGATGAGCTCGGTCAGGCTCAGGGAATAGAGCTCTGATGGCGACCAGTGAAATATCACTGCAATATCCGCCATCAGGTCATCGGTCGACAGGTCAGGCGGGAAATCTACTCCGCCGAAGCCGGTGACAAAAAACCAATCACCTTAGCGGCCAGCGACAGCATATCGGGCAGGTTCATCGCGGTCAGTTCCTGCGTGGTGAGCGCGGGGTAGGTCATGCGGGGCAGGACTTTAATCAGCGCATCGACCTCAGATTGTGCCACCGCCGCCAGACTGACACCGCGCAGGGTGCCGGCGTTCGGCTCAATCAGGGTGACTTTATCAATCGTCTGACCGGCGCGCTTAATCGGCTTATCGAGGGTCACGACGTTCGGGTTTGCGGTCTCAATTTCATTGCCAGCCGTATCAACAAATTCAGCGGTTTTACGTGGTGCTTTTGCCATGATGTTTTTCTCTGCTCTGAATGGGGATTAATAACCGGCCAGCAGTGCTGACCGGTCATGGAATTACAGCCCGATTGCGCGGCGGTGCTGTTCCAGACGGTCAACGCCGTTCACCTTCTCGACCATGTTGACGGTGTCGATTTCGATGACGTCGCTACCATCAATCGTGAGGCGGTAATAGGTGCAGACGGTCGACAGTTTGGTCGAGGTGTTTTCACCCTGCTTATTTTCGCCGCCGTCGATTTCTTTATGACGGCCACGCATGACCACCTCAACCGCGATGATTTCGCCGGTGTCGTCGCGCTGGTAGGATCCAGCAAAACGCAGCGGCACGGCATCAGCACCCGGCGCGGCGTACTGCGCCCACAGCGCCACATCAGGCAGGCCACCGACAGACCACTCGACGGTCAACGCATCATCGTCGAGGCCGAGGTCAATCGCCGCCGCGCCATTCATGCCGCCGCCGCGATAGTTTTCGAGTTTGCGGGTCAGCTTCGGCAGCGTCACGGATTCAACAACGCCCATGTAGCTAAGGCCGTCGTTAAACATGTTCAGATATTTGAGTTTGCGGGGTAGTGCCATGTTGTTTCAGGCTCCTTAGCTGTTGACCGATTCGGCCAGATTCACCAGATATTTATCGGTGATACGCTGGCGCAGGGTCAGACTTTCCAGTGGTGGAACCGGCGTATAGTCGTAGTCGATATACAGTTTCCCGGCTTTGAGGGTTTCCTTATCGTTCGATTCCTCGTCGAACCAGCACTCACCGTCCACGATGTAGCCATTTGATTTCAGTTCGCGGAATTTGGCATTAATGCCGTCGACAATGTCACGGATGAGCGATGCGGTGATGGGCTTATCGACCGCCCACATGTGAGCCTCGGCCATCGTGTCGGCCAGCACCTGCGCGGTGCGGGTGTAGTTCTCAAACAGGAAAAGTGGGTCATCAGAACAGGTGCGGTTACCCCAAAAGCGGAAACCATCTTTACGCACCAGCGTCGTGACCCCGGCCTCGTTGAGCAGGTCAGCATCGGTGCCGGATGCCTGCAAATCCCAAAAGACTGACGCACTGATGCCGGTGACACCCTGCACGCCGACGTTAGACAGGGTTTTATGCCAGCCGACAGTCTGGTCGATGTAGGCGCGCAGGCCGAGTGCGCGCGCGGTGGCGTAGGCTGTTGCGGTGGCGTTCGTGGTGGTGTCCCATGCGAGGAAGTCAGGCCAGATGACCATCAGCTCGCGCTGACTGAAATTCTCGCGATAGGCCATCGCCTCGGAAATGGTTTTACAACCCCATGCGCTGATATAGCCAAAGGCGCGCAGGCTGATACAGACCGAAGCAAGTGCGACTGCGACCTCTTTGGTATCGAGACCCGGCACGCCGAGAATGCGCGGCTTAACGCCGGTGACCGCTTCGGCAGTCAATAGCGCCTTAATGCCGGTGTATTTACCGTTCTCATCCGTGCCGCCGATGATGTTAGAAATGGTCTGCGCCTGAGCTGCATCCGGGTCATCGTCGACACCTTCGGCAACGCGCACAACAACGGTGACGGGTTTTGACTGGTCGGCGATAGCCTGCAGGGAGGCAGACAACGTGCCTTTTTTACCGGCTTTCGCAATGGCGCTCTGCACATTGGTAATCAGTACCGGCTCGTTGAGGGGGAATGTCTCGGCATCCGCATCGCTGGCCGTGCAGACCATGCCGACGATTGCGGTTGCAACAGTGGAAATGACGCGGGTGCCGTCGTTAATCTCAAGCACCTGCACGCCGTGGTGAAAATCACTCATCCGGTTAACTCCGTGGTTAGTGGGCGAGTGTTATTGTCCTGACTGGTCTGGTGAGGGGCTATTTATCGGCGATGGATAGCCGATGGCACATAAACAATTCATAAAAAAGACGGGCATCAGCCCGCCATTCTTTCAAAGGTTCCTATATTGCATTTGCTGGATATTTGATTGGTGCGCAATATTCAGTGACATACTCATGCAACTCTGGCGGGTATGTCACCGATGCCTTATCCCGTTCGACGGTAAATGTATCAGCTCCCCAGATAACAGTTTCCCTCAAGAATGATTCCACTTCTGGCGAGACTTCAACCGCATCATCAGGTCGCTCTTGTTCAGAAACATAAAAACCAACGGTCGTTGGGCTGAAATAGATATTCCCCATATTTAGTATCCTATTGATTCAAAATGCAGTGTCGGTATTTCGCCAAGATTGGGTGTCGTATACGCCACAGTGAATCGCGTTCTTGATACGTCAGTGCCAGAATCAGTATCGCGATGCGTTGCCAGTGATTTTCCGGCCATTGATGCCTGGGTCGAAAAGCCGTAACTCGCTAATGTTGCCAGCGTTGCTATTTGTGCATTTGGGAATTGTCTGGGGAAATTAACCCTGTAGTAATGGGTGTAATATCTCACCCCACCAAGCACATACTCGTTGAAGTTACCAACTGGTGTCAGTGTCACAGTACCAACCTGTCGGATCATGCCATTTGGGAGGATATCCCATGCAGTTTTTCCGTTTCGTGACAGACCAAATGCGGACATGTCCGGGAGTTGATTATTACCGGTTCCCACGTCCCTTTTTGCCGCTTCTCCCAATTGAAGGTTTTTGAGAACCTCAGCAACCAATCCTGCGTCGGCCATTTCTTTAAGTGCGTTCGCAATCAGCGGGTATTGCGTATGCGGATTATCAGCATTGACATGCTTTTTCATCAGGTCATCAGAATAGGCTTTCACCTCGATAACCTTATCGTCGACATACTTACGAGTTGCCAGCACAACCGACGGGTCGATTTTCAGGGTGATTGCCGATGTGCTCGACACAATCAGAATCATGCGAATGGTTTGCGTGCGGCCGCTTCCCTCCTGCAGTTGTGGCTTGTAGGTCTCCGGACAGTTCGCCACGGCAATCAGAATACCATCATCGTCATAGAGACCAATCTCGCGGATCCAGAAACCACCTTCATTCTCGGGAATAATCTGTTCCGCGATAATCTGACTGGTATTGGCCGGGTCAACGGTCAGCAGGTTCAGCGGCGCGATGCGTTTCTGGTTAATGAGCTTCGTCTGCGACGGGTCAGGGGTCGGCAACGTACCATTCGCATCACCGACGGCCATCTGCGTCAGGTTGAGTTTGGTACCGAGTGCCGCCGCGTTCGCCAGCCGCGCCGCGCCCTGATTGGTCAGAATGGCAAAATATTTTGCGGTCATGCGTTCACTCTCAGGTTATCAATCAAATGGATGGCCGAGGCCGGGTAATATTCACCGCCGACGACAATCTCCTCGGGGGTGTAGGGGTAAACAGTCAGCGCGTCGCCGTGATAGCATCCCGCGCCGACATACAGTTCGCCGGTCGAGCTCAGACTGATAGCCAGCCCGGTCAGGTGGCGACTTGCCGGTTTGGCGTCTTCAATCAGGCGCTCAAGCTCCTGATACATTTCGTCAGTGATGCCGCTGTCGAGGACGCCAACAACGAGGCGGAATGTGCCTGGCTCCTCGTCGAGTTGCCACCACTCGCGCACCTCAATCAGAAAGCCGAGCGGCTCGACGACCCGACGCAATGCGCTGATGGTGCCTTTGTGCTGATGGACGAAAAACGAGGACGCGCAGACGCTGCGCTTTGTCGCCTCCGGCCATTTCTCATCCCACCTGTCGACCGACAGCGCCCACGCCAGATACGGCAGCAGCTTTACCGGGCAGGTGCGCCAGTTCCACAGGGTGCGCAGCGGTACCGGCACGCGCTGAATCTCAGAGAACGCAGCGGCGGCGGCGACTTCCAGCGGCGACGAGCCAACGGGTAATAGCCGGTCATTCATCCGAGCCCCCGATAGTTATCTGGTACTCGGTACAGTTCGACGCCTGCGACTTACTCAGCACTATGTCGGCCTGCGGTGATGTCAGCTCGACACGCTGCACCCCCTCAACATGCAGCGCCGCATAAATGGCTGACAGACGGATATCACGCCCGAGGCGGTGCTGCGCGCTGATGTAGCTCTGCAGCTTCTGCTCTGACGCCTGCCTGATGGGTTCAGATTCGGGGCCGGGGTAAACGTAGATCGTCGCGTCAATCTGGTACGGCACAATCTCGGCTGACTGGACGGTCACCCGGTCAGCCACCGGGCGCACATCTTCGGCGTTCAGCGCTTTATCAACAATCGCCAGTAGCTCAGGGCTGGCAGTGCCGTCACCCTCACGCGATAGCACGGTAATCGTCACGCAGGCTGGCGACGGGCTGGCGACCGAAACGTCAGCGACCCGCCCGTCGGCGCTGCGACCGTGATACTCATATGCACCGACCGGACCCGCCACGCTCAATCCCTCAAACGCCTGTTGCGTGCGCAGTCGCAGGTCGGTATCAGACTCCATAACGGCAGGTGTCGGCGGGATGGTGGTGTCATCCGCCGGGGCGATGGTCAGGCGTTCGGTATTGTTGTTCCCTGCCACGACGTCGAGGTCGTTACCGGCGGAATAGGCCAGCGTCACCGCCTGCGCGGCTTCGTTCACCCGCTGACGCCAGATAACTTCACGGTAGGCGTTTTCCTGCAGCAGCTTAACAATCGGCTCTGACTCAAGCGCGAGCGTCCGGGCAATGGACTCCTGCTGGTCTTCGGGATAGAGCGAAATCAGCGTCGCAATGCGTTCCGCAAGGATGGTTTCATAGTCCAGTTCCTCAACCACGTCGGGAACGGGTAACTGACTCAGGTCAACGGTTGCCATAGTGATTTAACTCAGTGAAACAGTGGTTGAAACTGACGCACCGGTATCGGTACGCATCCCGGTAATATCGACATACATTTCGCCAGCGTCGCCGGTCTCAAAGCTGATGGCGGTAAGCCGGATGCGCGGCTCCCACTTCTGGATAGCCGAATAGCACGCCACCATAATTTGCAGCCTGAGCGCCGGGTTTTGCGGCATATCAATCAGCGCCGACAGAAGCGAGCCATATTCACGGCGCATCACCCGCGAGCCGACCGGCGTCAGCAGTATGTCGCGCATGCTCTGACTGATGTGCTCAGTGTCGCTGATGCCGAGGCCGGTATTTCGGTTCATCCCCTGATAGCGCGCCGTCATAACGGAGCCCCCGTTTGCCCGCCGCTGTCGCCCGGGTGTTTATGGGTGTGGAGCACCTTGCCATTAGACGACAGTGACCCGCCGGAATGTTCGATATTGCCGCTCATCTTGCCGCCTTTCTGCACCTCAAGCGTCGCCGTCGTCAGCTTATTGGTGCAAATCACCTCCGGGGTGTCGAGGGTGATACTGGTCGAGGCTTTCACCAGTACCAGCGGCACGGTTGCGGTGATGGACTCCGATGCCGTCACGTCGGCCGTTTTTATGCCGCTGACCGTCAGCGCGCCGGTTTCGGGCTCGTACTCAATGACCGCACCATCAGGGAAAGCCACATGCCACGCATCCGCCGAGGCCGACGGAGCGGGGTTATCGTCGGAGAAAATACCCGGCAGCACGAAAGCGGTATCAAGCTCACCACCGATTGCCAGCAGCAGAACCTGCTCACCGACCGAGGGAGCCCACCACGTCCGCGAACGACCGGCGCGGGTGGTCAGCCAGTTCAGCCATGTTGTCTGGATCCCGCCGCTTTGTACGCGGCACAGCCCCTGCACGGTATCAACCTCAGTCACCACACCTGAGCGGATGAGGTTGCGAATCGCGCGTGCGAGCTCCTGTATCGTGGATAACGTATTCATAGTGCAAGGATGCCTCTGGTCTGGAGTCGCGCCAATTCGCGCGGCTCCGGTGGTGGTTCACACAATATTTATTTGCCGAGGTGCCTGATAATGACGTCTTCAATCATCTGCTCATCGTCGCGGGTGAAACCGAGCAACGGGCGGGCATCGTACTGCACATCCCGGCTGTTGCGGTTTGGCCGGTCTTTGAGCCCGTACTGATGCACCCGCGCCATGCGCTGCACCTTGCCGGTAAACTCCACCACCGCCGCACTGTCGCTGCCTTTGGCTTTCATAAAGCGACTGGTGCGCAGTCTGGCGAACATTTCGCGCTTAATGCGGCCTTTCTTGCTCTTCACCGGCTGGCGCTTTCGCGCGGCATACGGGGTGCCGTCGGGTGCCTGCTGGCGCTTGATGCGCTGTTGCTGACTGGTACGCAACTTTTTCGCAATCTCAGCCGCCATTTGCCGACGCGCCGCCGGTGACAGGCTGGCAATCAGACCGGCAAGACGTTCCTGCAGCGCGGTTAACTCACTCATTCCACTTACTCACCAGTTCGCCGTTAACGTACAGCTCGACCGGGCGCGTCACCGGCTCAGGCAGTGGCGGCTCAGGGGCATAGCTGACGTGCAGCGCGCCGTCGACCTCTTTGACGAGCGTGCGCTCGGTGAGCCTCAGGCTGATACTGATATCAAGCGAATCGTCGTTATTGATATCAATAATCCAGGTGAATCCTTTTTCCCGGCCGTCGTCGGTGGTCATAATGTCCGGCTGATGTTCACGCAGCCACGCCTGCACCGGCACGAATATCAAATCGAGGTCGCCGGTAAAGTCGGTCACCACCACGTTAAGCACATACACCTTTTCAAACGACAGCGAGCTCGCCAGTCGGGAATCGGTATGGCCGTTGTCGGCAAACAGGCGCAGCATATCGGGGTTATTTCGGAGCTGCGGCACGGCATTAATCAGCGCTTTGCGCAGGCTTTTGTGCTTCTGCATCGAGTTCATCCTGACAGTGTTTGACGGTTTTAACCTGCAGCGCGCAGGCGGTCAGCGCGCCCTCAAGGCGGCGGATATCCGCGCTCAGGTCGCCATTGGTTTTCGGGTCACTTCCCGGCATCGGGCAAAGGCTCACCCTCGGGCATCCGCTGACCACAATCACCGGCGCTGGCGCAGGCGGTGCGGGTGTGCAGCCGACGCACAACATCAGGCAAAGCAGCGTTATACCAGCGGCGAAAGGCTTCATTTTCATTAAGTAACCTCGTTATCGTCTGCTCGCGGCGGCTGGCTTCCTCGCTAGCCTTTTCGAGCTGTTCACGCAGTGCCACCTGCGCAGATTCATTACGTCTGGCAAGCTGACCGGCAACACTGAGCTGATTTTTCAGCATGCCAATCGTCGTCTTTTGTTCGCTCGCGACGCGGTTTGCTGTCTCAAAGGAGCGGGATAAATTGCCGTTCTCATGGCGCAACCACAGCAGCCCAAGCACAGCCAGCACCAGCGCAGAGGCCAGAAACATCACAATGACTCTGGACACAGGCCAGCCCCCTCAATGCGCTGGCGGTAGGTCTCGCGAACGGCCTTAAAGGTCAGCATACAAATCAGGTAAATCAGAGCCGTAAGGATCCAGCCAGCCCCAAGCAGACAGCCCGTGGTAACAGAGAAAATAATGAGAGACCATGCCCGCCGCCCCTGAGAGGGCTTACGGCAAAAAACGGCGCGAAATATCTTCATCAGGTCTGGATTGACGGGAATACTTTTGCCCGTATTTCGCAGCCAGTGCTCATAAGCGACCACACCGGCGACGCTCGCCGTAATGCAGATGAAACTGCCAAACAGCGCCCACGCGGCAACAAAGTTGACGGCGGCGCTTTGCGGCGATGCCAGCCCCCAAAGCAGCACCAGTGCCAGCAGGGCGTCGAACATCAGGGAACGTAAATATTTTTTCATTGGGTTACTCCTTTCATGCAATACGCCAGTTCCCGCGCGCGGCGGTTTTCCAGCCCTTTGTTTTTAGTGCCATTGACGTACACCCAGCGGGTAAGCTGGTCGCATGCCTGCCACCACTGATGACGCTTGATGTAAGAGACCAGCGTCGAGCGACAGGCTGCGCCGGTGCCGACGTTAAAAGAGAAACTGACCAGCGCGTCGTAAACAGGTTGCGGCATGGTGGCCGGCACGCAGACCGCGAGACGGCGCTCGGTATTCAGCACGTCGGCGACCAGATTTACCGCCGCTTCGCGCTCGGTGATATCGCGTTTCGGTACCACCCCGGCAGTGTGGCCGATGCCTGACGTCCACACGCCCGCGCTACACTGGTAAGGTGTCAGGCGACACCCTTCAAGGTCGGCAATCAGCGCCAGACCATCAGGCGAGGTATTCAGCAGACGAAAATCAGGCATCAGTGCCGCCAGCGCCAGCACTGCGGCCACACTGCAACGTTTAACGATTGAGCTCACGGGTCACCCCTTTGTCGATTCCCATTTCGGTCAGGTAACGAAAGGTTTTGCGCCGGTACCAGAAATTCACCGCCGCCGTAAAAATGGCGCACAGACTACCCACATAAAGCGCCAGTTTTTCGGGCGACATTGCCCCGAAATACGCCAGCCCCACGGCCAGCCAGTAGGCGATAAACGTGGTGATTTTTTCCATACTCAGTCCCATAGGTTCAGGGTCTCCGCCGTGGGTGATGTTTCAACGTCGGGCAGGTCAACCGCCGTGCCATGCGGCAGAATGACGCCCAGCTCAGACAGGCCGGGATTAGCCTGCAGCACCGTCTCGACCACGCCCTCAGTGCGCCCGTAATACCGGGCGCAAAGCGCGTCGAGGGTATCGCCCTGCATCGCGTAGACTTTCATCAGAGCTGACCCACGATGCAGCGCGGCTTATCCTGCAGGCGCGAGACCGACCAGCGCATATCCCGCCACAGGTCATCAATGGTGGTTTCGACGCTGTCGGCTTTTTTGTCACCCTTGCCGGTGGCCTCAACCCCGCGATAACGCTCATACAGGGTGGCGGTCGCCATCGCCGTCACGGCGCTGAGGTAGTGGAAAACGCGCACATTCTCGCCGTCGATTTCCTCGGCGTCAGGCACGTCGGCCAGTGTCTTAAACCCGGCAGCAATCTGGCGCAGCCGGTAGTCGTAAAGCTCCGCATTGGTTTCCGCCATGCCGGTCTTGATGGCGTTGCGCAGGCGCGCATCGGAAACCGTCTGCTCAAGGCGCATCAGCTCGCGCACGCGCTTCGGATCCACATCAGGAAAAAAGAACGTATTTTTAATCACTGCGTCGCCCGTCTCCGGTGCGGGAATCACCACGCCCGGTACGTCCTGCGGTTCGTCGGGCTGATTCAGTATTACTGTCGTCATGACAACCTCATTAGGTTGGGCGGTGGACGCCGGTCGCCGTCAGGGTCAAAACCCGCTTTGACCGGCGTGCCGCCCGGCTCGGGGAGCGTTCAGTTAACCGGCGGTTTTTACCGCCTTTTGTGGACGCCCGCGCTTTGCCGCCGGTTTGGTGGCAGGTTTGCGCGTGCGCGGTTTAGTCGTTTTACGGGGTGCTGCCTCTGGCTTTGGCTTCAATGCGCGCTCCAGTCGCTCAATCTCTTTGCGCACACCGGCATTGCGGTCGAGCTGCATCGCGCGCTGAAACTGCGCCAGCGCGTCGGCGTTCTGACCGGCATCACGCAGGGTCAGGCCAGTCACCTTATGCAGACGGGCGCGCACCATATCGGGAACGTCAGCGCCGTCGGTCAGGCTGAGGGTGGTCAGCAGTAATGCGAGGTCGACAGGCTCACCGGCATCGCGCAGGCGCAGTGCGGCAAGTGCCACCTCCTCAACCAGCATGTAAGGCGTGGTGCGACGATGGTCTGAGGTGAGGCCGTATTTCAGCGCGTAGGGTGCAACTTCCAGCGCGCCAGCGATATCACCGGCATCGAGACGCCATAGCATGACGGTCATGACAATGTCATCCTGCGCACCACGGCCATCAGCCAGCACACCCGCGACCCACGGCGCATAGAACGGCAGCAGCTCGCGCTTTTTCGCGGCTTTGAGTTCGTTTGAACGGATGTTTTTTAACGTGCGGCGGTCTTCGGCCAGCTTTACCAGCATCTGCTCGTAGGCGGTTGCATGGCGCAGCGGGGCTTGTTCCCGCTGCGCGGCTTGAGAGGCCGAGACCCGCATCATGTGACGCTGTGCGGGGCTCGTCATGGGCTTACACTCCGCCTTCCGGTACTTCTGGTGCGGTGAAATCGCCCAGGGTGATGTTTTCCAGCAGACACCCGGCGGCATACGCCTCGACCACATAGTCGATGTTCATCGACTCGTAGTTTTCCACGCGGTCTTTTTTCGGGTTCTCATCAATGCTGCGGCGGTGGCTCTCATCCATGAAGTAGATAGAGAGGTTTTCCAGCGTGGTGACGAATACCGCATTCGCCGGGAAGTACGGCACGCGCACGGCGGGCAGGTTACCGATGCGCTTCTGGCTGATGATGATATCCGCCGCGAGCGACTCGGTGTTTTCCTGCTGCTTGTTGACCAGCGGGAAATATTTGTCGGCCAGCAGCTTACGGCCAACGATGGCAACGAGTTTCGGGTCATCCTGATAAATCTCATCAATCAGGTTATTGGTACCGTCCATCACCAGCGCGTCGAGGTTTTCATAGTCGCCATTTTTACCAACACGAATGACAGCAGAAACGACGTTGCCGTCAGCATCGGTGATTTTGCTCATCACGCGCGCCGGGGCTTCGTTGCGGTACTTCTGCAGCCAGCCGACGGCCACATCCTGCAGCATCGGATTTTTACTGCGGTCTGAGGTATCAGCGCGAGTGGTACCGTTGAACCCGGCCATGATGAAATCCAGTGCCTGACGCTGGACAATGGCGTCACGGATGCGGCGCTGGAAGTCCTGAAAACGCGCCCACAGGTCGAGGCGTTTATAGGTCAGGTGGAAGTCAAAGTTAATCTGATTGCACTCGTACTTGTTGGACTCAAGCGCGGTGAAATCTGCGGTCTGGCGTTCTTTGTCGCCCGAGGTGTCGGTCGTGCTGGCGATGGTGCCGGTCACACCGACGCCGATTTTCTCACCCTTCATTTCTGCGACCGGCAGAATGTTAATCGTCTGCAAAAATGCGGATGACGCCTGCACGGTGTTCATCAGCGTTTGCGTGACGGACGGCTCGACGGTGAATTTTTTGCTGACGTCATCAACGCTGATGCCGTTCAGTTTGGCGAGCTGGGTCAGATAGGCATTGAACTTGAAACGGGTTTCCTGACGCATAGTATTTCCTGTTTGAATTAATCGGTTAGTCACAGCATCGGGCGGGGTTGCCGCCCGGTTTCGGTCTGCGGTTTATCAGCAGTCGGTCAGCAGCTCATCGCCGCCACCGCCGCTGGCTTTCGCGCGTCGCGGCTGGCTGAAACTTTCGGTTTTGTCGAGGGTGGTTTTCAGGGCGGAAAATGCCTGGCTGGTTTCGTCAACCTTGCCGGTCACTTCCTGTTTGAAAGTGGCAAACGCGGTTTCCATATCGAAAATGCGCTTATCCTGCGCGGTCAGATTGGTCTGCACATGTTCGCTGACGGTGGTCACCGCTTCATGCACATCATTCAGACGCGCATCGTCGCTGACCTGCTTACGGCTGAAAATGGCTTTCACCTTATCGGCCAGGCTGTTGAGCACCGTGTCGGGAACGTCTTCAAATTCCAGCTCGGCCAGCGTGGCAGCGGAAAAGACGTTTTCAGGGTTGGCCTTAAAGCGCTGCAAAGGGTTGTGCTTCGCGTTGCGGCAGAATTCGAGGTATTCAGTGCCGAGGCTCGCCGGGTCATCTGTGACGGCCAGACCAACGAGGTAGCATTTGCCGGTATTGGCAAAATTCGGCTGAATTTCCATTGAGGTGTAGACCTTCTGCGCGGCTTTATTCATCGCAATAAGGTCATCGGTCGGGGTGATTTTAGCGAACAACGCCCATTTGCCGTTAAGCGCAGAATCGTCGTCAATCTTCTCGGCTTTCAGTTCGACCACATCGCCATAACGCTTGAATACGCCATCGGGCAGCAGGCCGCGCAGGTGTTCAAGGTTGATACGGCAACCGTAGACGCGCGGGTCGTAGGTTTCGGCCATTTCCTGAATATCGCTGGCGCTGATAATGCGCCCGTCGCAGGTATCACCCTCGACGCCGATGCGAAAGAACTTTGAGACTTTTTTTGCCATTGTCAGGAGTCCTGAGGTTGGGGTTACTGGTCACCGCCAGTTTCCAGACTCAGGACACGCCAGACCACCAATGACGACTGGACAACCGCCCACACAACAGCACATTAGCGAATCACTGACGGCCATTAAGTAGCCTTGCCCTGAATCCACTACGGCGAGGCATCAATGACCATTTCCACCGATACAACCTTGTTGCATGACCCGCGACGGCAGGCATCGCTGCTTTACTGGCAGGGTTTTTCCGTGCCACAGATTGCCGAAATGCTGCAGGTCAAGCGCCCGACCGTGCAGAGCTGGAAGCAGCGCGACGGCTGGGACGGCATCGCACCGATTTCCCGCGTCGAAAGCAGTCTTGAGGCGCGCCTGATTCAGCTCATCGCCAAGCCGCAAAAGTCAGGCGGCGACTTCAAAGAAATTGACCTGCTCGGGCGGCAGATTGAGCGACTGGCGCGCGTTAACCGCTACAGCCAGACCGGCAACGAGGTTGACCTTAACCCCAATGTCGCCAACCGCAACAAAGGCGAGCGTAAAAAGCCGAAAAAGAACTTTTTCAGCGACGAGGCTATCGAGAAACTGGAGGAACTATTTTTCGACCAGTCTTTCGAGTACCAGTTGCAGTGGTACCGCGCAGGGCTGGCGCACCGTATTCGCGACATTCTCAAATCCCGCCAGATTGGCGCAACGTTCTATTTCTCCCGCGAGGCGCTGCTGCGCGCGCTCAAGACCGGACATAACCAGATTTTTTTGTCGGCCAGTAAAACGCAGGCTTACGTGTTCCGCGAGTACATCATCCAGTTTGCGCGGCTGGTCGACGTCGACCTGACCGGCGACCCGATTGTCATCGGCAACAACGGCGCAAAGCTGATTTTTCTCGGTACCAATTCCAACACCGCGCAGAGCCATAACGGCGACCTGTATGTCGATGAAATATTCTGGATCCCGAATTTTCAGAAGCTGCGCAAAGTCGCGTCGGGCATGGCCTCGCAGAAGCACCTGCGCTCAACCTACTTTTCGACACCTTCCACGCTGGCGCACGGCGCTTACCCCTTCTGGTCTGGCGAACTGTTCAACAAGGGGCGCAGCCGTATTGCCGACCGCATCGAAATCGACATCAGTCACAGCGCGCTCGCCGGTGGCCAGCTCTGCGACGATGGCCAGTGGCGGCAGATTGTCACCATTGAGGATGCCCTTGCCGGTGGTTGCACCCTGTTCGACCTCGACCAGCTCAAACGCGAAAACAGTGATGAGGACTTTAAAAACCTGTTTATGTGCGAGTTTGTCGACGATAAAGCGTCGGTATTCCCGTTCGAGGAGCTGCAGCGCTGCATGGTCGACGTGATGGAAGAATGGGAGGACTTTGCCCCGTTCGCCGACCATCCGTTCAGCTCGCGCCCGGTCTGGATTGGCTACGACCCGTCACACACCGGCGACAGCGCCGGGTGCGTCGTACTCGCGCCGCCGGTGGTCTCGGGTGGCAAGTTCCGCATGCTGGAGCGCCACCAGTGGAAAGGCATGGACTTTGCCGCGCAGGCAGAGGGCATCCGCAAACTGACCGAGAAATACAACGTCGAATACATAGGCATTGACGCAACCGGCCTCGGTCTCGGCGTGTTCCAGTTGGTGCGCTCATTCTACCCGGCGGCACGCGGCATCCGTTACACGCCTGAGATGAAAACCGCAATGGTGCTCAAGGCAAAAGACACCATTCGCCGCGGCTGTCTGGAGTACGACGCCGGGGCAACCGACGTCACGCAGTCGTTTATGTCCATCCGCAAAACCATGACCAGCAGCGGGCGCAGCGCCACCTACGAGGCCAGCCGCACCGAGGAAGCCAGTCACGCCGATATCGCATGGGCGACCATGCACGCCCTGTTAAACGAACCGCTTTCCGCCGGTAGCGGCATGCAGCCTAAATCTATTCTGGAGTTTAATTAATGAAAAATAACGTTTTCTCACAAAGCCAGATTCAGGCAATGGCCGATATTCTGCACAATGACAGCTTTGACTATCAGGCAACATGGTTGCGTGTCGGGAAACTCAATATCGACCGCAGCATCACCAAATCGCGCCAGATTGGCGCAACGCAGCTCTTTAGTCGCGAGGCGCTGCTCGATGCGCTGACAACGGGCGATAATCAGGTCTGGTTTGCTCACACCATTGAGCATGCGCGCGTGGCGCTGATGTACATGAACAACCTTTCGGCGCGCGTCGGCGTCCGCCTGACGAGTAACGGCCACATCCTGCAGCTCGACGGCGGGGCGGTCATTAGATTTGTCGGCGAGGAATCCCATTGCGCCGCGCTGGCGGGTAACGTCTACCTTGATGAGTTCGGATGGTTCAATAACCCGCTAAGAGCGGCAAAAGTCGCGGCGGCTATCGCCTGCCATAAACGCCACAGCCTGACGATGTTCACCTCTCCCTCTTATAATCATGACGCTTTCCGGGTATGGAATGGCACGCTCCGCAATCACCGACCGTCACCGCGGATCAATACCGGCGACAGCGTATTTTGCACTGATGGTGTCTGGCGTCAGTCGGTCACTCTGGATGCAGCATGTCAGCGCGGGTGCAATCTCTTTGCGCCTGAGGAAATTAAACGCGAATACAGCGACGATGATTATCGTCTGCTGTTTGGCTGCGACTGGTCTTTCGCTGTTGCAGCGGGTGAGGTGGCAGCATGAGCAAGCGCAAACCACGCAAAACAGTCGCCACGACCGCCAGCGCCCCGCAAAAAATGGAGGCGTTCACCTTCGGCGAGCCGGTGCCGGTACTCGATAAGCGTGACATTCTGGATTACGTCGAGTGCATCAGTAACGGTAAATGGTACGAGCCGCCGGTCAGCTTCTCCGGGCTGGCAAAGAGCCTGCGCTCTGCTGTACATCACAGCTCCCCGATTTACGTTAAACGCAACGTGCTCGCTAGCACCTACATTCCGCACCCGCTGCTGTCCCGTCAGGATTTCAGCCGCTTTGCGCTCGACTATCTGGTATTCGGCAACGCCTTTCTTGAGCAGCGCCACAGCGTCACCGGCCAGTTAATCAAGCTGCTGGCCTCACCGGCCAAATACACCCGGCGCGGGGTCGACGATTCTATATTCTGGTTTGTGGAAAACTTCACTCTACCGCACGAGTTCGCGCCTGATACCGTGTTTCACCTGCTGGAGCCCGATATTAATCAGGAGATTTACGGCCTGCCCGAATATCTCAGCGCGCTTAATTCCGCCTGGCTGAATGAAGCCGCGACGCTGTTCCGCCGCAAGTATTACCAGAACGGCGCGCACGCGGGTTACATCATGTATGTGACTGACCCGGCGCAGAGTGCGACCGACGTCGAATCGTTGCGCGAGGCGATGCGCAACTCGAAAGGGCTCGGCAACTTTAAGAACCTGTTTTTCTACGCTCCCGGTGGAAAACCGGACGGCATCAAAATCGTGCCGTTGAGCGAAGTCGCCACAAAGGATGACTTTTTCAACATAAAGAAAGCCAGCGCCGCCGACCTGATGGACGCACACCGCGTACCGTTCCAGCTCATGGGCGGTAAGCCTGAGAATATCGGCTCACTCGGTGACGTTGAGAAGGTGGCAAGGGTATTCGTGCGTAACGAGCTGTCGCCCCTGCAGGACAGGTTCAGGGAGGTAAACGACTGGCTCGGCATGGAGGTCATCAGGTTCAAAGAGTACACCCTCGGCAACCCGGAATAATCCCCCTCAAGCCGCCATCATGGCGGCTTTTTACTGCCCTGCCACCATCACGCCTCAGACGCGCCACGCGCGCACCACCACACCCGACCACCAACGAACCGACAGCGACCACGACCGCGCCATCACGACGCGCTCAGACGATAATTTTTATTATTACGCACCACCGCTGGCGCGCAATGCTTTCCCCGCCACGCCTGCCCGCTTTACGGGTCGGTTTTAATGCAGTTGCATGACCACTCTGGATCCGCGCCAGCTCTGGCGGCACACGGCCAAGACGGGCAAGCCTGACGCATGCAAAACAATGCACCTGTTGCATGCACGGCTAAAAAACGGGAAATTCGCGGAGAATTGGCATAAAAAAACCGGCTTTAATAGTGCCGGTTGTGGGGCGTCTCTGCGGGGCAGGCTAACGCCTCGCGGGGCTCGTTGTTCAACCCCGCCAGCACTGAAAGCGAGTTTCAGCGCCGGCGGCGTTTGCTTGGGTCAGATAGGTCACCTCCCGTCAAAGCGACCATACCCCTTCACCATGCACTTATTGTTTATAAAAACAGCCGTGGTTTTCAGCTCTGTTGCTATCCGTTCTTCACAGTCTTTGCGGTCTTGTTCACCCGCCCAACCAAGAAGCAGAAAGAAAAGCCACAGCCCAGCAATCCACCCAACAATCACACAGATTTTTCTCACAATTACCCCCATTCAGATATACCAGTAAACCCCGGCCACTCATCAGCGACCGGATATGTGAATCTCTGCCCGTCGTATGTCACGGTCGCACCACGCGCCAGCGCCTCAAGCTCCCAGCGCTTCGGGGTGATGCCATGCTGCGCAAGGTCAAAGCGGATATGCGGTATTTGCGCGCGTTCGGATTTAGTCAGCCTGCCTGATGGGGCAACGTCATGCGGTTTTAATGGCTCTCCGCTGCTTTGCTGGCGATTTTGCTGCGGCGCGTCGTGTTTTAGTGCGCCCTTGAGCGCCGTCACGACTTCGGGGTCATCCCATGCGATAACCCCGTCATCAACAAGATTTAACACCGCAGCGGCATGCTCAGACGGTGTAGGGGTCATAACCGGAACGTCACCGCCGGTGAGCTTTCCACAGTTATTGACAGGACTCCGAGGCGCGGCGATGCCGCTTTTTAAGGTCAAAGGCTCAACGGCCAAAACCTTTGGAACGATGCGCCATTCTGATGACCGGGTAATGTGAACGTGACGCGCGCCGAGGTGAGGCGCGTAAATACCGACCACCCTCTCGATATCTTCCTCGTAGTCGTTAACCTCGTCACTGACGCTACGGGCGACCCTGACGGTCTGGCCGTAGCGCGGGACATTTGCGCCGCCCTGAGCGGTGATATACAGGTCGAAATCACCGCCATCAGCCGCGGCGCGTGTTGCTTCGACACGCTCGTCAAACTCATCAGCAATACTTACCCCGCGAGGCAGCTTGCGCAGCTCACGGTAAGCCCCCATCGTCGGCAGGCCAATCGGCTTAAACTGAGGTATTCGCCACGTTGACGCCCATGCAGTAACAGCTGCGGCGGTATCTTTGAGCGGCTTGCCGGTATCTTTATCGAGCTCGCCATCAAGTGCGTAACCGTCGATATTTTTGGCGATGTATTTCGCGATGTACCCGGCCGCACCGCCTTTGTTCAGGTGTTTAGCCTGAAAGCGGTTGCGAGCTGCACCGCGCTCGTCGCCATCCTCTTTGAGAGCATAACGACTCATAATTTCGGTGATTTCTTTGCGCTGCTGGCGCTTGCAAAACAACATCATGTGCCAGTGCGGCGTCCCGTCGTGGTGCGGTTCGACAACACGCATACCGTAGACCTGCAAATCATTATCTTTGAAAGCGGTACGCATCAGGCTCCAGATACGGCAAAGGTAACGCTGTGCATCCTTCGGGGTGTAAGCCTCACCATTCCAGCCATGATTGAGCTGTACAGTCTTATCTTTACCCTTTCCGACCTGACGTGTCGGGTGATACTTCGACGGTGCAGTCAGCGTGATAAACATACCGACATCACCCTCAGCAGCGGCATAACGCTCAATCCCCGCGATGGTGTTCATCAGCTCCATGCGGCGAATTTCAGGATTGGAAATACTTCCCATCACTTTGCTGATAAGGTCGATACGTTCGCCGGTAACTTTGTTTTCCAGCTCGCAGGATTTCAGGTATTCAAGATTTGCCAGACGGCGTGCATGTACATCACGGACGGCATTTTTACTGGCATACGGCGAGCGGTCTTTATTCACCTCGCCTGCAGCAATCAGCAGCGCTTCATGCCAGCGCATGCGCTGCGCCTTGAGCTGGTTAGTCCACCATTCATCGTTAATCAGGCGAGCTACGGCGGAAAATGCCTGTCGGATTGTCATCTGGCCTTTGCGGTATTTCTTCCAGAAAAGCGGGGCAACATTAAAAGCCCGAGCTGCGCCAGCAACATGACCGTACAGGTGAGCCTGAGCCTCATCAGTAAAAAGCGACTCTTTGCCACCGTGCGCCTCAGCCCATGCGTCGCTTAACTCCTCGTACATGATGAAAAGCTGCGAGGCGATACGAGACGCAAATTTTTTCAGCTCTTTATCGTTCATCCCCGGCAGGCGCGCGTAATTCTCACTTTCAGCAAGAAACAGCAGCGACGCCTCCCTATTCATTTCGTTACGCTGATTAACCCGCTCAATGCGCGGCCACAACCGGCGCAGAAATGTCGACTTGAGGAAATACAGCCCATGCACAGGGCTTTTGTTACGCCTGATATATTCATAACGCGAGGCAAACAGAGAACTTAAAAAGTAAGGCAGGCGGTCAATTTTGGATAAAACGCCTTGCACCTGACGCAGCTCGTCACGTGTAAGGGGTCTCTCGCGCCCAATAGCCTCACGCGGCGCGTTCCATGAGTAAACACCGGCAAACTCTTTGCCGGTGCCTTTTGCAAATGGTGGCGGTGTAGGGGCAGAACGCCCCCGAATATCAACGGCCATTTGTGTCAAAAGCCCGTAAACACTGCTGACCGAGCAGTTCAACCTGAGTGCTCAACGCTTCAAAAGAGACAGCGCTGCCGCTCAAAATATCGTGATGAATCAGACCGGAAACGAGCTGGTTTAATTTGGGGTAATAGCCGACAACATCCAGCCACTCTTTACCGGCATTCTTCCCTGTTTCGGCGGTCTTTTTCTCCTGCAAAATGAACTGAAAACGGTCACTTGTGACGACATAGCGCTCGCCAATCTCGATACGAATGCTCATGCCTGCCCCCGAAAGTGTTTAACTTTTGACTCAAGCGCTGACTGACAGTAGACACAGCGTGTCGCCGACGGATATGCCGCACGGCGGTCGGCAGGGATTGGTGCGTCACATTCTTCGCAAACCAACGCAGCAGCGCCGCACGGCTTCACCCGAGCGGCGTTAATCTGGCGAGTCAGTGATTCCGTCTGTCGCTCCTGAATGTGATCCATATAATCCGGCATTGATTTAGCTCCTCTCTTTGTTCAGCTTTTTAAACTCACCGGCGCAGTAACCGGTCAGCTCAATGGTTAATTTCGATAATTCATCGACGGTGGTGATTTGCTTATGAAAAACGGCGCGTTTCACAAGCAAATTGACCACATCCGTCAGGAGGTTTAACTCACTCGAATAAATAGCGATGGTTGATTCCGTCATTGCTCCGGTTTCTTTATCGCGCTTAATGTCAGCAAGCGATAATTCACCGTTTTTCATAACCGCAATCTTTAGCCAGTTATTAAGTAATACGGAGTGCATCAGAGACATGAAAGAGACTCCCCGCGAGAAAGGCCGATATTATGAAACTTGATGGATTCCTGACTGAGTAACTCGACAATCTCCACGCGCGACAACTCAGCGCCAGCTATATGACGGATTAAACCGTCGAGATGAGAGGAAAAGCGCACCGCCGCATCGGCCTGCGCTTCGGCTCGCGCCTGTTGCAGTATTAATGAGAAGTTACCGCGCTGCTTTCCTGTTACTGTATGCATGACTTTCTCCAGACAAAAAGAAGCCCCGCACAATTAAGTGCGTAAAAAACTACGGTTGTTTATTTAATGCAGATATTGCTCAGGCTTTACCGAGGTTAATATTGTTGGTGCATATTCAAATAAATTAAAAAGCTCCCGCAACGCACGAAATAAGGCATCACGCCAATAACAGGAATCTTCATTAATACGACAGTAAGGCTGATTAAATTCTTTTTCAGTTAATCCAGCATGCATAAACAAAGTGCGGCGTTGGCTGACCGTCAAAAAACTAATATACGCATACTCGCTCGCGCCAACCTGTCGACGTCTGGAAAATGCAGCACGCAGCTCATCAATAGCGCAAACTAATCGCTCGCGGTCTACATCGTTCATTTCTTCAAAACGCATCGTCGCGTGACGTTGCTTTAACTGAGCATGAAAACAAACGGTCAGGCGCTCACGTTCCATCATCTGATTGTAAAAATCGCAACTATCCTGCCAGCGAGGCGCGGCCAGATATTTACCAATCAGACCGCGCAGAGCTGCAGGCTGTTTCTCCACGATACCAAGCGTCATTACAGGCATTTCCAGAACCTCCGGGATTTCAGAAAAGCAAAAACGGCGCTAATAGCGCTCGGTTTTTTGGTGCGGATGATGATGCCCTTGCGCCCTCTGCCGTGGGTGATAGTGAAATCCATCGCCCTCGGGCTCTCGTTACGCAATAACTGAGCAATGCAGCGAGGCTCATTCATAATCATAGCCCCATCCAAAGCAGCCACGCGTCACGCTGTTCTACCGGTCGGTTGTAGAACGCCTCACGAACTGCGCGATTAAATTCCGGGATGAAAACCCACTTTTCACCGGCGCGAGCATTCGGTTTGCATGGATCCCGAAGCTCAATTACCGGTAGCTTGTTAGCTTTCACCATTTCTGCAACAGCCGTTTTGGGCTTGCCTAATAACTCAGCAAACTTTTCTACATGAACCGCGTCGAGCGGGTACTGCAACAAATAATCGTTTGGTTCCATTTGTGATACCCTCACTAGATCCAACCCTTTAGAAACCGTTCAAGCTCGTTTCTGCTCGGTTGGTTTCCACTCTGAAAAGGTTCTTACCTTTAGACCTTTTCAGGCAAATATAGTCTCAAAGTAGGAACCATGTCAAATGAACGTAGCCGAGAAAATTAAGGCAATACGTAAAGCAGAGGGTTTAACTCAAGTAAAGTTTTGTGAAATCAGCGGACTAGCGCTCAGTACATTAAAAAATTACGAGGGAGGACATGCAGAGCCCGGCTTGGGGGTGGTGATGAAAATCACAAACACTCCTCAGTTTCAGAAATACACACTTTGGCTAATGACAGATAAAACAGCCCCGCAAGCTGGTCAGATAGCACCGGCTTTCGCACACATTGGGCAAGAATCAACGGAATCAGACCACTCCGAGAAGCAGACTGGTTAACACTTTACAAACATTACATTTTCACTATTTGTTACCAAGATAGTGAGCACAGCGCCGGAGGGCTTTCTTATGGCAATTAAGAAGCTCGATGATGGTCGCTATGAAGTGGACATTAGACCTCGCGGTCGCGATGGAAAACGCATCCGCAGGAAGTTTGAAAGAAAGGCTGAGGCGGTAGCATTTGAGCGATACACCATCGCCAATGCCAGCCAGAAAGAATGGGCAGGCCAGCGAGCAGACCGTCGAACTTTAGCGGAATTGCTTGACGTCTGGTGGAAGTATCACGGTCAAAACCACGAACACGGCACAAAAGAGTTTAATCACCTGCTCAAGACTATCAGCGGCATAGGTGATATGCCGGTGAGCCGGGTGAGCAAAAGAGCTCTGATGGATTATCGCTCTACGCGCCTGCGTGATGGCATCAGCGCCGCGACGATAAATCGTGACATGTACCGCTTATCGGGCATGTTCACCAAGCTAATCCAGTTGGATGAGTTTTCCGGGCAACATCCTATTCACGGACTGCCGCCACTGGCGGAAGCCAACCCGGAAATGACGTTTCTGGAGAAATCAGAAATCGAGAAGCTGTTAAGCGTTTTGGTTGGTGATGACTTGCTGGTCGCGCTTTTGTGCCTGAGCACAGGCGGAAGATGGACGGAAGTTGCCACACTGAAACCAGCACAGATAACAAGCTGCAGGGTTACCTTTTTGAAAACCAAAAACGGCAAAAAGCGAACTGTACCGATTTCTGCGGAACTGGAGAAAAAAGTTAAAGAGGAGGCTAGCGCTAAATTGTTCAAGGTCGATTATGAGAAGTTTTGCGGGATTTTACGCAGAGTGAAACCTGACATACCACCCAATCAGGCAACTCACATCCTGCGACACACATTCGCAAGTCATTTCATGATGAACGGGGGCAACATAATTGCGCTGCAGCAGATTCTAGGGCATGCGAGCATTCAGCAGACGATGGCCTACGCTCACCTTGCGCCTGACTACCTGCAGAACGCCGTCGCACTGAATCCTCTTAACGGTGGAGTGACGTTATAAATTACCTCTCTGAGTGTCCACATAGTGTCCACACTCAGAGAATTTTAAAACCGCTCCACACCGTTACAGCTTTTTCTAAGTGGCTGTATTTGCTTAGATTGAGAGGTAAGTGATTGATAAAAAAAACCCCCACATCATGTGGGGGAAGACAGGGATGGTGTCTATGGCAAGGAAAACAGGGTTTACTGGTTACTACGGGTACTGCTATTGCTACTGAAAAACGAGGTTTCTGAGCTTCGCTGCATCCGTGCAACCTCACGCAGCTGATCCATACGCTGCTGATGTTTGGTGTTCAAAACCGCTTGCTGCTCCGGCGTTAGCAGGTGGAACATCTGGTTGCGGACCTTCGCCATCTCTACCTGGCGAGCAACCTGTTCCTGTGCCATTTTTTCGGCCTGAGCGCGCACAGCGCTTTCGTCAAAATTTTCTGCGGTGACAAGGCGATGCATTGTCTCCATTTCGCTAACATTAACAGGGGGCTGGTCGTGTCTCGCCCTCTGCATCAGATCTCGCATCTGTTGACGCTGATGTTCGGTTAAACTTATGCCGTCAAACATATGGCTTTGGCTACTGTGCTGCGTTGCGCCCTCTTGTAAGGGACCGTTATCGCTGATGATAGCTACAGCAGCCTGGCTAAACGCACTGAACGCCAGCGTTGAGGCCATGACGGCAGCGGTAACTTTGCGCATCACTTGCTCCCAAAATCTTTCGTGTCGCGATTCAACGAGAGACAGTCTACGATTCAGGCTGCAAACATGCGTCAGGGGGTGTAAAACAACGTAAAGTCATGGATTAGACAGCCTTGATGTCGTAATTTCTGCCTCGGAGGTATTTAAACAATGAATAAAATCCTGTTAGTTGATGATGACCGAGAGCTCACATCCCTTTTAAAGGAGTTGCTCGACATGGAAGGTTTCAACGTCCTGGTTGCCCATGATGGCGAGCAGGCGCTGAGTCTCCTTGACGACAGCATCGATTTACTTTTGCTCGACGTGATGATGCCGAAGAAAAACGGCATTGATACGCTGAAAGAGCTTCGCCAGACACACCAGACCCCCGTTATCATGCTGACCGCCCGCGGCAGCGAGCTTGACCGCGTTCTCGGCCTTGAGCTGGGTGCGGATGACTATTTACCGAAGCCGTTCAACGACCGTGAACTGGTCGCCCGTATTCGCGCGATCCTGCGTCGTTCCCACTGGAGCGAGCAGCAGCAGAATACAGACAACAGTTCACCGACCCTTGAAGTCGACTCCCTGAGCCTGAATCCGGGCCGCCAGGAAGCGAGCTTTGATGGCCAGACGCTCGAACTCACCGGCACCGAGTTCACCCTGCTGTATCTGCTGGCACAGCACCTCGGCCAGGTGGTTTCGCGTGAACATTTAAGTCAGGAAGTGCTGGGCAAACGTCTGACCCCGTTTGACCGCGCCATCGACATGCACATCTCTAACCTGCGCCGTAAGCTGCCGGAGCGTAAAGACGGTCACCCATGGTTTAAAACCCTGCGTGGTCGCGGTTATCTGATGGTTTCCGCTTCATGATAGGAAGCTTAACCGCCCGCATCTTCGCCATCTTCTGGTTGACGCTGGCACTGGTTTTAATGCTCGTACTGATGTTGCCAAAACTCGACTCACGCCAGATGACGGAGCTGCTCGACAGCGAGCAACGTCAGGGCGTGATGATCGAGCAGCACGTGGAAGCCGAGCTGGCAAACGATCCGCCAAACGATTTGATGTGGTGGCGCAGACTGTTTCGCGCTATCGACAAGTGGGCGCCGCCCGGACAACGCCTGCTGCTGGTGACCAGCGAAGGCCGCGTGATTGGCGCCGATCGCAATGAAATGCAGATCATCCGCAACTTCATTGGCCAGGCAGATAATGCCGATCACCCCCAGAAGAAAAAATATGGCCGCGTAGAGATGGTGGGGCCGTTCTCCGTCAGAGATGGCGAGGATAACTATCAGCTCTACCTGATTCGCCCCGCGAGCAGCTCCCAGTCCGATTTTATCAACCTGCTGTTTGACCGCCCTCTCCTGCTGCTGATTGTCACGATGCTGGTCAGCTCGCCGCTGCTGTTATGGCTGGCGTGGAGCCTGGCAAAACCCGCACGTAAGCTGAAAAACGCCGCCGACGAAGTGGCGCAGGGCAACCTGAGGCAGCACCCGGAACTGGAGTCCGGACCGCAGGAGTTCCTGGCCGCCGGGACCAGTTTTAACCAGATGGTGAGCGCGCTCGATCGCATGATGACGGCCCAGCAGCGCCTGCTGTCGGATATCTCGCACGAGCTGCGTACCCCGCTCACGCGCTTACAGCTGGGTACCGCCCTGCTGCGTCGCCGCAGCGGTGAGAGCAAAGAGCTGGAGCGCATCGAAACCGAAGCGCATCGTCTGGACAGCATGATCAACGATCTGCTGGTCATGTCGCGCAATCAGCAGAAAAACGCGCTGGTGAGCGAAACGGTGAAAGCCAATCATCTGTGGCATGAAGTGCTGGATAACGCGGCGTTCGAAGCGGAGCAGATGGGCAAATCCTTCACCGTTAACTTCCCGCCGGGTCCATGGCCGCTGTACGGTAACCCCAACGCGCTGGAAAGCGCGCTGGAAAATATCGTGCGTAACGCCCTGCGCTACTCGCACACGAAGATTGAGGTGGCGTTCTCGGTGGATAAAGACGGGATCACCGTCATCGTCGACGACGACGGTCCTGGCGTCAGCCCGGAAGACCGCGAGCAGATCTTCCGTCCGTTCTACCGCACCGACGAGGCGCGCGACCGGGAATCGGGCGGTACGGGGCTGGGCCTGGCGATTGTGGAAACCGCCATGCAGCAGCACCGCGGCTGGGTGAAAGCCGACGACAGCCCGCTGGGTGGGCTGCGGTTAACGCTGTGGCTACCGTTGTATAAGCGTTCGTAGCTGTTAGTGCCGGGTGGCGGCTTCGCCTTACCCGGCCTACTTTTTACGGAGGTCTATTTACCCCACAACCTCCGCGAATTATCCTCGATCTTGCTGCTTAAACGCCGTTTCTGCATCGTTCTTGTCCAGCTGGTCGACAGCCCCGCCGCCGACAGCAGGCGATGATACTGCTCGTCATCAAACGGCATATGCCACGCAATGGCGCAGGCGTCGTAAACAGACACCTCACTCAGGCGTGATACCAGCTCAAGCGGCGCATCCGCTGAAACCTGCCCAGCCAGCACCACCCGGTACAGCCAGCCGGTTTTACCCGCGCTTTGCATCTGAGCCGACATGTCATGAATGCCGAAATGGTAGTTGAGCTTGAAGCACGGCGAGCGCGGCTGCGTCACCTGAATCAGGGCATCGCCCCAGCGGTAGATATCACCAATAAACACGTTCTTTTCGGTGAGCCCTTCAGTGGAGAGATTTTCACCAAACGCGGGAGCAACGAAGAGATCCGCCTGCTCGGGGAACTCCGCCTTCCAGTGCTGATAGTGCTCGCGCGGATAGTGGCACAGCGCGCGCTCCGGCCCGCCGTGGATCTTCTTTTCGGCCTGCTCGTCACCCGCAAGCCCGAGGTCGGTTAACGTCAGCTCACCGTCGACCTGAATTTTGGCGATGGCGCTCGGGCGGCTGCCGTCGTACTCCCTTACCTTGCCTGTAAATACATTCACCGGATAATGCATCGCTGCCTCCATTACGCAGATACAAAAAAAGCGAGCCATCAGACTCGCTTCTCACAGGCGTCAATGCAACCTTATTTTTTAGCGGCGAAACGCGCTGCTGCTTCGTCCCAGTTCACCACGTCCCAGAACGCTTTAATGTAGTCCGGGCGACGGTTCTGGAATTTCAGGTAGTAAGCGTGTTCCCACACGTCCAGACCCAGGATTGGGAAGCCGGATGCGCCAGAGATCGCTTCACCCATCAGCGGGGAGTCCTGGTTCGCGGTAGAAACCACGGCCAGTTTGTCACCTTTCAGTACCAGCCACGCCCAGCCAGAGCCGAAGCGGGTTGCAGCGGCTTTCTCGAATTCCGCTTTGAAGTTGTCAACGGAACCGAAGTCGCGCTCGATAGCCGCTTTCAGGTCGCCCTGCAGGGTAGTACCGGTTTTCAGGCCTTTCCAGAACAGGCTGTGGTTAGCGTGACCGCCCGCGTTGTTGCGCAGCACGGTTTTCTTGTCCGCTGGCAGCTGGTCCAGCTTGGTGATCAGCTCTTCAACAGGCAGGTTAGCGAACTCAGGCAGGCTTTCCAGCGCGGCGTTCGCGTTGTTCACGTAGGTCTGGTGGTGTTTAGTGTGATGGATTTCCATCGTCTGCTTGTCGAAATGCGGTTCCAGTGCGTCGTAGGCATACGGCAGGGATGGCAGTGTATAACTCATAATCCTCTCCATTATTGTCGGGCGGCACAGCTGTTAATGCCGCGTAAGCAGTTGGTTCATTATAGTTAATTAAATGATATTGAAAATGATTATCAATGCCGTAGTTTTTATAAGGTTATTCATTTTTTGACCAACGCCGGAATAGTGAGTGGGTTCAGGGCGTTAATGGACTTCTAGCGCCTTATTGCCTGCCGCATTCTCCTCCCTGCTGCTGAGCGTAAACGCCGACACCACCGTAATCGCCAGCACGAAACAGCCCAGCATCAGGTACGTCTCCTGGAAACCGATCCGGTCATACATATTCCCGGCAAACGCGGAGAGGAAGATTGCCGCCGACTGTTTCGCGAACTGGAAGCCAATCAGATAGATAGTCGCCGAAAGACGCGTATCAAACACCCCGGTGATGTACTTGAAGGCCCCCACCAGCAGGAACGGCACCTCCAGCGCGTGCAGCATCTTCAGGGCAATCACTTCTACGGCGGTGGTGGCAAACGACGAGCCGATAATGCGCGTCGCCATAATCACCCCGGCGATGAGCAGCGTGTTTTTCGCGCCGATGCGGTTAATGATCCACGGTGAACAAAACATGATGATCGCATTGCAGATTTCCCCGGCAGTGGTCGCAAAACCAAAGGCGCGAGTGCCCTCCTGCGGCGTGGCGAAGAACGTTTTGAAGAAGGTAGCAAACTGCTGGTCGAAGACGTCATAGACGCAGGCCACGCCAATCACGTACAGAATAAACATCCACATTCTGCGCTGGCGGAACAGGCTAAAAACCGTTTTCGCCGTGATCTGCGGCTGGTTGGCACCCAGCGCATTCATTACCTGCGCCGTCTGGTTGGGTCTAGGCTTTGCGACCACCAGCAGCAGCATCAACAGCAGCGCCGCCGCCGAACCCATCCAGAAAACATACGACGGATCGATGCCGAACAGGATCCCGCCCGTGGAGGCGCACAGCCCCCAGCCGAGGCAGCCAAACATGCGCGCCTTGCCGTACTCAAAGAAACTGTTACGGCTCACGCGTTCAATGTAGGCCTCAATGGCCCCTGAGCCCGCCGAAAAGACAAAGCCGATATAAATGCCGCCGCTCAGCGCGCCCAGCCAGATGTTAGCTTTCAGTAACGGCGCAAAGACGTAGAGGAAGAAAGGGGCAAACAGGAACAGCAGCACGGAGATGATCCACAGCAGGTGTTTTTTCAGCCCCAGTTTATCCGAGATCACCCCAAGCACCGGCTGGAAGGCAATGGCCGAGAGTGAGATGCAGGAGAAGACGATGCCGGTATGGGTTTTATTGAGGCCGATGATATCCGACAGCCAGATCGGCAGGAACGGAAAGCAGGTGGCCATGATGAAAAAGTAGAGAAAGAAGAACAGCCCGAAAATCCAGAAATTAGGGTTGTCTTTGTGGGTACAGGTTGTTGTGTTCATTATTTTTATCCTCAACGGAGGGCCAGTTTCCCGGCCCGTCACCTTTACACGCGTTCCACGCCAATCAGGATGGCGCTTTCCGGATCGAGAATCGGCAGCGCAATGCCCGCCTGCATCAGCCACTCACCGCTCGCCGTTTGCGGCGTTTCCATCCATGCCGGCAGCTTGCGCATGGTATGGCCTCCCTCACCGGTGATGCGAATCTCAGGGTGATCGAGCAGCGAAATACGATACTGCGCGCTGGCCTCAAGCCCCGGCATGCGCAGCGGCATCATCAACGTGTAGTCCGGCATGGCGAGCTGGCTCACGATAAACAGTCCCTGCGTTTTATCTTCGCTCACAATACCCTGTGCCAGCGTAGTGGCATCCGGCATATCCACGCGCCAGTGGGTGCCCTGATGGATAACCTCGCGCCACTGCTTATACAGCGCGGCGTAACGGCGATAACCTTCGCGCTCCTGCTCATCAACGGTGAGGGGATCCAGTTCCAGCCCCATATGGCCAAACAGCGCCGTCAGACCGCGAAATTCAATGCTGTGCTGGCGGAAGGTGGCGTGACATTTATGATGACCGATATGCGCCCCCATTACCTCCGGCGGGAAGAAATAGCTCATGCCGCGCTGGATAGCGTTGCGCTCCAGCGCATCGTTGTTGTCCGAGGCCCAGAAGCGGTGGCAGCGCGTCAGCACCTCATAATCAATTCGCCCCCCGCCGGAGGAGCAGGATTCAAATTCGACGTGCGGGAAACGCTTGCCCAGCACGTCCAGCAGGCGATAAAACTGGCGGGTTTGCGCGTCGGCGGCGGCCTTTCCGTCGTGCCCCGGCTGTACCAGCTCACGGTTCATGTCCCACTTCACGTAGTCGACCTCATGTTCACCCAGAAGCCAGCTCATGCGCTCCACCAGGTAATCAAACGCCTGCGGAATGTTCAGGTTAAGCACCAGCTGGTGCCGCCCGGTATGTTGCCTGTAGCCGGGCAACGCCAGCACCCAGTCGGGATGCGCACGATAAAGATCGGAATCCGGGTTAATCATCTCCGGCTCAACCCAGATGCCAAACGCCATGCCGAGCTGTTTCACATGGCTGATGACCGGCGTGAGGCCGTTCGGGTACTTCTTCTCGTCCAGATACCAGTCACCCAGCGCGGCGTAGTCGTCGTTGCGACCTTTGAACCAGCCGTCGTCGATGATAAAGCGCTCCACGCCCAGCGCGGCCGCCTCGTCGGCCATGCGCATGATGTAGTCCGGGTCGTGGTTAAAGTAGATGCCTTCCCAGGTATTGAGGTGGACCGGGCGCGGTTTGTTTTCGGGGAAGCGGATAACGTTGTCGCGAAGGTAATGGTGAAACTGCTGGCTCATGCCGTTCAGGCCCTGCGCGGAGTAGCTTGCATACAGGCGCGGCGTCCAGAGCGTGTCGCCCTCCTCAATCGCCATTTCGCCCGGCAGGTAGAGGGCTTCAGCCTGCAGATAGCGGCGGCCGTCGGTTTTGGCTTCCGCACGCAGGCGGTGGTTGCCGCTCCAGCCCAGATGCACGCCCCAGACGTCGCCGTGCATTTCGCTGAACGACGGCGTACCCGAAATCAGCGCCGGGAAGTGTTCATGGGAGGTTTTACCCCGGCGGTTTTCAATCACAAAGCTGTCGTGTTCAAGCGTCACGCGGTGCGGCTGAAATTCCCGGATCCAGCGTCCGTGGAAGGCCATCACCTCCCGCGCGCGTTCGGCCACGGGTAGCGTTATGGCAAAACGGTCCACCTGCCACGCCTGCGCTTTCAGGTTGGTTAAGCCGTGACGCACCGCCAGCACACCGCTGGCGTCCAGCGCCAGCTCGCTGGTCAGCCGCAGGCCCGCATGTTCATCTTCTGCCGTAATCGTCAGGGTTTGCCCCTGCTGCTGGACGTCTGTGGTGCCAAAGACAGGCGAACCGTCCAGGCCCAGACGATGCCCTTCAATACCGGGTGACCCAAACAGGCCGTGCCCCAGCTCGGCCATCAGCGTGACCGGAGAATCCACATCCAGCCTGCCGTTGGCAACTGGCCGGGAAAGGGTTTCAGCATTCTGCGGCGAAAAGTACTGAAGATGCGGCCCCCAGTAGATAATTTCGGCGAACGGGTGCGTTTTTATCACCACATCCACCGTCGCGCTTTCGAGTCGTAAAATGGAATCTTGCATCAGACATCTCCTGTCATGGGATGCCTTGAGTTTTGATCCGAAACGTTTCGGATACAAACCAAAACGTTTCGGATTTGTGATCGGGTTTAGAAAATGGAGAGATTCAGGCCGTCTGGCCGGGAGAGAATTCGGGCTGCCAGAGCACCTGGAGCTGCTCAATCGCCTCGCCGTTGATCAGCTGGCGAACCATATCGGCAATCTGTTTCCCGACGCCCTGACGGGTGGACTGGATCACTGCCGCCACGTCAGCGTCGACGATGCTGTCCTGCGGAAGCCCGTCATAAACCACCAGCGCAACGGCGTTCTCGCCGGTCAGGCGGCCCAGCTCCGCCAGCGCCATCGCCGCGCCGTCGCCGTGGGTGTTGCAGTCGGTAATGATGGCCGTGGGCGGCTGCGATAGCGAGAGAAGCTCTTTCGTGGTGGCATACCCCACCCGGCGTGAAGGGGGCATGGCGCGCAGCCATTCGCTGGAAAGCCCGGCTTCCCGCAACGCGTCCAGATAGCCCTGACGGCGCTGGGTGATGAATGCCTGATTGTTGCTTTCGCCCAGCAGGGCAATGCGCTGATGGCCTTTTCCGATCAGCCAGCGGGTCGCATTGTACGTACCGGCATAGTTGTCGAAGTCGAACCACGCGTACGGCTGCGGTAGCTGGCTGCGCCCGAGCGCCAGGAAAGGAAAACCGGCGGCCTGCAGTTGCTCAAGACGGGGATCGCGATCCAGCGTGTGGGCCACGATCAGCGCATCCACGCGGCGGCTTTGCACCATGCGCATATAGCTGTGTTTATCGGCCAGATCGTCATCGGCAATCAGCAACAAATCGATTTCATGTCTCGCCAGTTCGTGGCTAATTTCGCCGACCATGTCCATAAATACGCTGTTATTGAGCGGAACAGGATGGACCGGGAACACCAGCCCAACGGCGTCGATTTTGCCCATCTTCAGACGACGGGCGAAGGTGTTCGGTCGGTAACCACGGCGCTGGGCCTCTGCTTCCACGCGTGCGCGCGTCTCGGCGGAGACGTCGTCATATCCGTTGAGGGCGCGGCTGACGGTGGTGACCGACAGCCCCAGTTCTTTGGCAATGGCTTTAAGCGACATGAGTTTCCGTATCTCTGTTAGTTTTGTTCCGCCACCAGCAGCGCGTAAGTGTCTGGCTCCAGGGCCTTGAAGATGTGCGGCTGGTCGGCGGGATAACAAATGTAATCCCCTGCGCCGAGCTCTTCCGCCGCGTCGAGCAGGCCGACCAGCGCCCGCCCCTGCGTCACAATAATATGTTCCACCGAGCCCGGCGGATGCGGCTGAGAAAGACGGTCTGCACCCGGTTGGGTCATCAGAAGATAGACATCGCGGCGCGCGCCGGGAGGGCATGCCGCCAGCAAAATGGCTTCATAATTAGCCTCTCCGGCGACCACTTTCGTCCCTTCACCACGGCGTATCACCTGCGTGGTCGGTAGCTGCGGCTCAAGCAAGCGGGCGAAAGGAATATCCAGCGCCACGCAGAGCGACCACAGCGTTTCCAGGCTAGGGTTACCGTTGCCGGACTCCAGCTGGGAAAGCGTGGATTTTGCGATCCCGGCACGGCGGGCAATTTCCGCCAGTGAAAGCCCGGTTCGCAGGCGTTCTCGCACCAGACTTTTGGCGATCAGGCTGATCGGCTGCGTCATATAACGGCCTCTTGTTCTATAAAACGAACGAATCGTTCGCCTTGAAAATCAGTTTCGTTGCGTTCATTATAATGGATACACGTTCGATATGGCTAAAATTGTATGAAGCATCATCTCTCTTGTCTGAAAGGCGACACCATAAAAGCAATCATTCTGGTCTGCCTGGCGGTGGGCGTGGTCGGGATGTCCTACGGCTCGCTGGCGATGGCCTACGGTTTCCCGGTCTGGGTGCCGTTTGTGCTCTCCATTACCGTGCTGGCGGGCGCGTCTGAGTTCATGTTTATCGGCATCGTGGCGAGCGGCGGCAATCCGCTGGCGGCCGCGGCGGCAGGTTTGCTGGTCAACGCGCGCCACGTGCCGTTTGGCGTGACGGTGCGAGAGCTGGTGGGCAAGCGCGGTCTGAGCCTGCTGGGCTGCCACATCATGAACGATGAAAGCGTGGTGTTTGGCCTGTCGCAAAAAACCGCCGAGCAGCGTAAAGCCGCCTACTGGCTGTGCGGCTTAGGCGTCGCCCTCGTCTGGCCGCTTGGCGCACTGCTGGGGGCTATGGTCGGCAAACTGTTGCCCGACCCGGAAACCATCGGGCTGGATGCGGTATTTCCGGCCATTCTGCTGGCATTAGTGGTTCCCGCTTTTAAAAACCGTACCACGCTGATCCGCGCCTGCAGCGGCGCCGTGTTATCGCTGGCCGCCGTGCCGTTTGCCCCGGTGGGATTACCGGTACTGCTCTCTTTACTCGGTCTTGCCGCGAGGAAAAAATAATGGAAAACATGACGGTCTTTATTCTCGGCATCGCCATTCTTTCTGCCGGAACCTATTTAATGCGCCTTGGCGGCGCCAAACTCGGCAACCGGCTGGCGTTGTCGGAGCGTTCTCAGGCGCTGCTGTCAGATGCGGCAACGGTATTGCTGTTCTCCGTCGCGCTGGCGACCACCTTTTATGAGGGAGACCACTTCGCGGGCATGGCGCGCGTGCTGGGCGTGGCGTTTGCGGTGTTTTTGGCCTGGCGGAAAATGCCGTTAATCGTGGTCATTGTGGCCGCGGCAGTGGTGACGGCATTGCTGCGCGTGGCGGGCATAAACTAAAAAAGCGCCCCGGGGGCGCTCTTTCGACGGTGTGACTCGCTTATTTGTTCAGTTCAGCAGTCATGTGTACGCGGTTACCGGAGAATGCCTGGGTAATTTTGTATGATGACGCCCCCGCTTCCTGAGCCTGAGCCGCGATTTTCGCTTCTGCACCATCAATGGTAGAGGCGGTTGCGGTTACGGTCTGTGCAGCGAAAGAACCGAAAGAAGTAGCCAGAGCGATTACAGCGACAAAAGTTTTGATGCTTTTCATAATATAAACCCTTTCATTAAGTTGTTCAGGTAAGGCACCGTGCCTTGATGAGATAAATACTAGACCTCATCGCGAACAACTAAAAGCGGAAGGATTTGCTATTATCATTCAAAATTACTGATTAACTATTAATCGCTGTGGATGGGTATAAATGGTCGCCCTTCCCGGCTTGCAGAAACCCACCAGCGTCAGGTTGCAGCGCTCGGCCACCTCCACCGCCAGCGTCGTTGCCGCCGACACGGCAAACAGGATCTCCACCCCGCACATCGCCGATTTTTGCACCATCTCATAGCTGGCGCGGCTGGAAACGAGCGCGGCGCCCTGCTGCCAAACCTCACTTTCACGTGCACGACGACCGAGCAGCTTATCCAGCGCCACGTGGCGGCCCACGTCTTCATGCCCACCGGCAATCTCTCCCGACGGCAATACCCACGCCGCCGCGTGCGTGCAGCCGCTGAGCTGGCCGATAGGCTGTACATCGTTGAGGTGCTCAAGCGCAGGGTTGAGGTGCGCCAGATTAAAGGTCTGAGTAAACGGCAGTGGTGAAACAGGTTTGCCAATATCGTTGAGCTGCTCAACGCCGCACACGCCGCAGCCGGTACGCCCGGCCAGCGCGCGGCGACGCTCTTTCAGCCCCATAAAGCGGCGGCTGGAGAGCTCGATTTGCACTTCCAGGCCGTTGCAGGCCTGCACCACGTCCATGCCATAGATATCTTGCGGATGCTCGATGATGCCTTCCGAGAGGGAAAAACCGATGGCGAACAGCTCAAGATCTTTCGGAGACGCCATCATCACCACATGCGAGATGCCGTTGTAAACGAGCGCAACGGGCACTTCTTCGGCCAGAAAATCGGGTATGGCATTGGTTATGTGGGGCGGTCGGTGTACCGACAGTTCCACAATGCCGGCAGGCAGGGGTGACGAGTGGGGATCACGGTTTTGTTTAGACACAGCGGTATTCCTGAACAACCACGGAAGCGAGCGTGCTATTGCAGCATAAACCACAGGCTGTACGCATAGTATGGATCAACTTTTCGACAACCATTCTCCTACTCATTTAGCAGGGGTGCAACCTGCCACCGGCTACACCGCTTTAACATGCAGAGCTGTTAACGTGATCAATATCACACTTTATAATCAACATGGTGATAATACGTTCACTTTGTATTAACGCCATTAGAACAGCTGTACCGACAATGTGGTATTCTGATGATATCCCTCGTGGAATTGAGGGATTAACGCAAATTTTTTCCTTTGCGGCCATTCTTCAACCGCGAAGTCAAAACTACATATGTAAGCAATGTCGAAACAAGGAGTGACCCATGCAGGTCAGCAGAAGGCAGTTCTTTAAGATCTGCGCTGGCGGTATGGCAGGCACCACGGCAGCGGCACTGGGCTTTGCGCCCGGCGTAGCGCTGGCGGAAACGCGGCAGTATAAACTGCTGCGCACCCGTGAAACCCGTAATACCTGTACGTACTGCTCTGTCGGTTGCGGGCTGTTGATGTATAGCCTCGGCGACGGTGCTAAAAACGCCAAAGCGTCTATTTTCCATATCGAAGGCGACCCGGATCACCCGGTTAACCGCGGCGCATTGTGCCCGAAAGGGGCCGGTCTGGTGGACTTTATCCACTCCGAAAGCCGCCTGAAATTCCCTGAATACCGCGCGCCGGGCTCCGACAAATGGCAGCAAATCAGCTGGGAAGAGGCGTTTGACCGCATCGCTAAACTGATTAAAGAAGACCGCGATGCCAACTTTGTTGAGAAGAACGCCGACGGCGTCACGGTCAACCGCTGGCTCTCCACCGGGATGCTGTGTGCCTCTGCCTCCAGCAACGAAACCGGTTATTTAACCCAGAAATTTACGCGCGCACTCGGTATGCTCGCGGTCGACAACCAGGCGCGTGTCTGACACGGACCAACGGTAGCAAGTCTTGCTCCAACATTTGGTCGCGGTGCGATGACCAACCACTGGGTCGACATCAAGAACGCCAACCTCATTGTGGTGATGGGCGGTAACGCCGCTGAAGCGCACCCTGTCGGGTTCCGCTGGGCGATGGAAGCCAAAATCCACAACGGTGCGAAACTGATTGTGATCGATCCCCGCTTCACGCGTACTGCGTCAGTGGCGGATTTCTACACCCCTATTCGTTCAGGTACTGACATCACTTTCCTGTCAGGCGTACTGCTGTACCTGATGACCAACGAAAAATACAACCGCGAATACACCGAAGCTTATACCAACGCCAGCCTGATCGTGCGTGAGGATTACCACTTCGAAGATGGTCTGTTTAGCGGTTACGACGCCGAAAAACGCAAGTACGACAAAACCAGCTGGAACTACGAGCTGGATGAGAAAGGTTTTGCGAAGCGTGACACCACCCTGCAACACCCGCGCTGCGTGTGGAACCTGCTGAAAGAGCACGTCTCCCGCTACACGCCGGAGGTTGTCGAAAACATCTGCGGTACGCCGAAGGCGGACTTCCTGAAGGTGTGCGAGCTGATCGCCGAAACCAGCGCGAAAGACAAAACCGCGTCGTTCCTGTACGCCCTCGGCTGGACGCAGCACTCCATCGGCGCGCAGAACATCCGCACCATGGCGATGGTTCAGCTGCTGCTCGGCAACATGGGGATGGCAGGCGGCGGCGTGAACGCCCTGCGCGGTCACTCTAACATTCAGGGTCTGACCGACCTCGGCCTGCTGTCCCAAAGCCTGCCGGGCTATATGAACCTGCCAAGCGAGAAACAGACCGACCTGCAGACCTACCTGACGGCCAGCACGCCTAAACCGCTGCTCGAAGGCCAGGTGAACTACTGGGGCAACTATCCGAAGTTCTTCGTCTCGATGATGAAAGCGTTCTTCGGGGATAAAGCGACGGCGGAAAACAGCTGGGGCTTTGACTGGCTGCCGAAGTGGGACAAAGGCTACGACGTTCTGCAATATTTCGAGATGATGCATCAGGGCAAAGTGAACGGCTATCTGTGCCAGGGCTTTAACCCGGTTGCCTCGTTCCCGAACAAGAACAAGGTTGTTGAGTCGCTGTCGAAACTGAAGTTCCTGGTGACGATTGACCCGCTCAATACCGAAACCTCGACCTTCTGGCAGAACCACGGTGAATCGAACGACGTCGATCCGTCGAAGATTCAGACCGAAGTGTTCCGTCTGCCATCGACCTGCTTTGCGGAAGAGAACGGCTCTATCGTCAACTCCGGGCGCTGGCTGCAGTGGCACTGGAAAGGCGCGGACGCCCCGGGCATCGCCATGAACGACGGCGAGATCCTGGCCGGTATCTTCTTACGCCTGCGTAAGATGTATGCGGCTGAAGGCGGCGCGAACCCTGAGCCTGTGCTGAACATGACCTGGAACTACTCGACGCCGGAAAACCCAGCGCCGGAAGAAGTGGCGATGGAGAGCAACGGTAAGGCGCTGGCGGACGTTATCGACCCGGCCACCGGCACCGTGCTGGCGAAGAAAGGCGATCAGCTCAGTACCTTCGCGCACCTGCGTGACGACGGCACCACCTCCAGCGGCTGCTGGATCTTTGCCGGTAGCTGGACGCCGAAAGGCAACCAGATGGCCAACCGCGATAACGCCGACCCGTCGGGTCTGGGCAATACGCTGGGTTGGGCATGGGCATGGCCGCTCAACCGCCGTATCCTCTATAACCGCGCGTCCGCTGACCCGCAGGGCAACCCGTGGGATCCGAAGCGTCAGCTGCTGAAGTGGGACGGTGCGAAATGGGGCGGCGTGGATATTCCGGACTACAGCACTGCCGCACCAGGCAGCGACGTCGGGCCGTTTATCATGCAGCCTGAAGGGATGGGACGTCTGTTCGCTATCGATAAGATGGCGGAAGGTCCGTTCCCGGAACACTATGAGCCGTTTGAGACGCCGCTGGGCACCAACCCGCTGCACCCGAACGTGGTTTCTAACCCGGCAGCCCGTATCTTCAAGAGCGATTTTGAAGCGCTGGGTAAAAAGGACAAGTTCCCGTACGTGGGCACCACTTACCGTCTGACCGAGCACTTCCACTACTGGACCAAGCACGCGCTGCTTAACGCCATCGCGCAGCCGGAACAGTTTGTGGAGATCGGCGAGAAGCTGGCGAACAAGCTCGGCATTGCCCATGGCGATACCGTGAAGGTCTCCTCTAACCGCGGCTACATCAAGGCCAAGGCGGTGGTGACCAAGCGTATTCGCACGCTGAACGTTCACGGTCAGCAGGTGGATACCATCGGCATCCCAATTCACTGGGGCTATGAGGGCGTGGCGAAGAAAGGGTTCATTGCGAACACCCTGACGCCATTCGTCGGTGATGCGAACACGCAGACGCCGGAGTTTAAGGCCTTCCTCGTGAACGTGGAAAAGGTGTAACGGAGACGACTTATGGCTTATCAATCTCAAGACATTATCCGTCGTTCCGCGACTAACGGTTTCACGCCCGCGCCTCAGGCGCGGGACCACCAGCAGGAAGTGGCGAAGCTTATCGACGTGACCACCTGTATCGGCTGTAAAGCCTGTCAGGTGGCCTGCTCTGAGTGGAACGATCTGCGTGACGAAGTGGGTCACAACGTCGGGGTGTACGACAACCCGGCGGACCTGACCGCCAAGTCCTGGACGGTGATGCGTTTCTCGGAAGTGGAGCAGAACGACAAGCTGGAATGGCTTATCCGCAAAGACGGCTGTATGCACTGTGCGGATCCGGGCTGCCTGAAGGCATGTCCGTCAGAAGGGGCTATCATTCAGTATGCCAACGGCATCGTCGACTTCCAGTCCGAGCAGTGCATTGGCTGCGGCTACTGCATCGCGGGCTGTCCGTTCGACGTACCGCGCCTGAACCCGGAAGACAACCGCGTCTACAAATGCACCCTGTGCGTGGACCGCGTTACCGTCGGCCAGGAGCCTGCCTGTGTGAAGACCTGCCCAACCGGCGCCATCCACTTTGGTTCTAAAGAGGATATGAAAACGCTGGCGGCAGAGCGCGTGGGCGAGCTGAAAACCCGTGGTTACGACAATGCGGGCCTGTACGATCCGGCCGGTGTTGGCGGTACGCACGTGATGTACGTGCTGCACCACGCTGACAAGCCGAATCTGTATCACGGCCTGCCGGAGAACCCGGAAATCAGCGCTACCGTGAAGTTCTGGAAAGGCATCTGGAAACCGCTGGCAGCGGTGGGCTTTGCTGCCACCTTTGCAGCGAGCATCTTCCACTACGTCGGCGTCGGTCCGAACCGCGCGGAAGAGGAAGACGACAACCTGCATGAAGAGAAAGACGAGGTGCGCAAATGAGAAAACGTGACACCATCGTGCGCTACACCGCGCCGGAACGCATCAACCACTGGGTCACCGCCTTCTGCTTCATGCTGGCGGCGATAAGCGGGCTGGGGTTCTTCTTCCCGTCCTTTAACTGGCTGATGCAGATCATGGGGACACCACAGCTGGCGCGCATCCTGCACCCGTTTGTGGGCGTCATCATGTTCGCGTCGTTCATCATCATGTTTTTCCGCTACTGGCACCATAACCTAATCAATCGGGATGATATCTTTTGGGCGAAGAATATTCGTAAGATCGTCGTCAACGAGGAAGTGGGTGACACCGGGCGTTATAACTTCGGCCAGAAATGCGTATTCTGGGCGGCGATTATCTTCCTGGTCCTGTTGCTGGTGAGCGGCGTGAGCATCTGGCGTCCGTACTTTGCGCCTGCTTTCTCAATCCCGGTGATCCGATTCGCGCTGATGCTGCATTCATTTGCCGCAGTGGCGTTAATTGTGGTTATCATGGTGCATATCTACGCCGCCCTCTGGGTGAAAGGCACCATTACCGCGATGGTGGAGGGATGGGTCACCAGCACGTGGGCGAAGAAACATCACCCGCGCTGGTACCGTGAAGTCCGCCAGAAACAGGAAAAGTCATCTGAATGAGTATTCGCATAATCCCGCAAGATGAGCTGGGGTCGAGCGAGAAACGCACGGCGGATTATATTCCGCCGTTGTTATTCCCCAGACTCAAGAACCTCTACAACCGCCGCGCAGAGCGTCTGCGCGAGCTGGCAGAGAACAACCCGCTGGGCGATTTTCTGCGTTTTGCCGCGCTGGTCGCCCACGCGCAGGAAGTGGTGCTGTACGACCACCCGCTGCAAATGGACCTGACCGCGCGGATCAAAGAAGCCAACGCGCAGGGTAAGCCGCCGCTGGACATTCACGTCCTGCCGCGCGACAAGCACTGGCAAAAGCTGCTGCATTCGCTGATTGCCGAGCTGAAGCCGGAAATGAGCGGCACCGCGCTGGCGGTCATTGAGAATCTGGAAAAAGCGTCCGAACAAGAGCTTGAAGAGATGGCGAGCGCGCTGTTCGCGTCCGACTTCTCGCTGGTCAGCAGCGATAAGGCGCCGTTTATCTGGGCAGCCCTGTCGCTCTACTGGGCACAAATGGCCAGCCTGATCCCGGGCAAAGCTCGCGCCGAATACGGCGAGGCGCGCCAGTTCTGCCCGGTCTGCGGCTCTATGCCGGTATCGAGCATGGTGCAAATCGGTACCACTCAGGGGCTGCGCTACCTGCACTGCAACCTGTGTGAAACCGAGTGGCACGTGGTGCGCATTAAGTGCAGCAACTGCGAGCAGACCCGCGATCTGAACTACTGGTCGCTGGAGAATGAAGACGCGGCGGTGAAAGCCGAAAGCTGCGGCGACTGCGGCACCTACCTGAAGATTCTCTATCAGGAAAAGGACCCGAAAGTCGAAGCGGTGGCCGACGATCTCGCCTCGCTGATTCTGGACGCGAAGATGGAGCAGGAGGGCTTTGCCCGCAGCTCGATCAACCCGTTCCTGTTCCCGGGTGAAGGGGAGTAATTCCCTGTGACAGTGCCGGGCGGCGCGTGCTTGCCCGGCCTGTAATTCGACAGCAATACCCGCCGCCTTTCATGCCAGATACTCTCCATTCTCGTTGAGAGACGCGTTATCGCCTTTGCGAGCCGCTTTCCAGGTTGTTGCCCTCAACACTATTCTTGTTTTCTTTTGAATCAAACCAGGCTATAAAACTGTTTATCCATACAGTAAAAGGGATTATTCATGGCGCTGGAAAAGGGTATTGCACAGCTGGTTCAGGGATTTATCGCTGCAGGGCGGCCCTCGTCACGTCGCCAAAGCATTGAGGTGCGACGAGCAGGCTATATTGCCAGCACAGGGCTTGCCGGGGAGACCGAAACGCGCGTTCAGGTGGAGACGCTTGTTCTTGAGGGTCTTACCATTCGGGTATTTTCACCTCTCAATGCGCCTGAACTATTGCCTGCTGCCATCTACTACCACGGCGGATGCTTTATCAGCGGCGGCTTTGATACCCATGACAACCAGCTCCGTCAGTTAGCCTGCTACGGCAATTGCCGGGTGGTTGCGATTCAATACAGGTTGGCGCCGGAGCATACCTTCCCCGCCGCACATGACGATGCGGAAAGAGGTGCAGATCTGGTCTGGCAATATGCGGACAAACTGGGCGTGGATAAAAACCGGATTACACTTTGTGGAGACAGCGCGGGGGGACATCTTGCGCTGGTAACGGCGCTGCGGCTTAAGGCTAAAGGGCTCTGGCAGCCTGTACAGCTTATTCTTATCTACCCCATGCTCGACGCCACGGCCAGTTTTGAAAGCTATACCCTCAACGGCATGGATTACGTAATTACTCGCGATACCCTGCTGAGCGGCTATGAAATATATCTGGCTGGAGCCGACCGTAAGCATCCTGAGGTTAGCCCGCTGTGGCGAGAAGACTTCAGCGGCCTGCCAGCTGTCCATATCGTTACCGCTGAGTACGATCCGTTATGCGATGAAGGAGAGGCGCTGTTTCAACGCCTCACGGAGCAAGAAGTGACGTGTACCGCTCAGCGATGGCTGGGAGTAATACATGGCTTCTTCCAGCTTGGTGGAATTAGCCAATCAGCGCGAGATGTTATGCGGGATATCGCCGGACGGATTCAGCACGCCCGGGGAGCGTAAACAGGAGATTACTCCTCCTCGTTCCCGCCCTCTTCATACGCGCCAAAAGGCTTCGCCGGAAGAACAATGTAGGTGCCTTCAAACACCGCGCCCGGCGTTTTATCGCCAAACAGTTCGACCTGCATTTGTACGCGCGCCTTGCGACCGCGTGCCAGACGGTCAAGATCGCCACCCAGTGATCCCAGATCGGCCACGGCGGTCGGCTTGCCGCTTATCGGCGCGCTATAGCGAATGTGGGCATCGGCCAGAATGATGGTGCCGCCCAGATGGCGCTCGCGCAGCATTAGCCAGATAAGCCCCCAGCCGGTGAGCGTGGCCAGTGAGAAAAGACTTCCGGCAAACAGGGTGTGGTGCGGATTCTGGTTGCCGGTTTCCGGCATGGTGGTAATAAATTTTTGTCCGGTGTACTGCTGAATGCGTACGCCCATTTTTTCGCTGAGCGGAATGTGCTGATACCAGGCCTGCTGCAGCTGTCCGCACCAGTCGGCGCGATGCAGAATATCGTCCAGCGTGGCGATGGGTTTGATCATCAAAAAATGACGAATCGGGGTGGTTTGCGGGGTTGTGATTTCACCCTGATTCACAAAACCGAGTTTAGCGAAGAATTCCACGGCATCTTCGCGGGCGCTACAGGTGACGCGCTTAACGCCTTCCTGGCGGGCGACGGATTCCAGGGTCATCGCCATTAGCGTCCCCAGACCTTTGTCCTGCACGGAGGGATGAACCGCCATAAAGCGAATAGACGCTTCGTTATCGGCGTTGATATACAAACGCCCGACGGCCACAAGGTTGCCCTCTTCGTCCATCACCATCTGATGGTGGGCCATCGCGTCCCAGGCGTCGCGCTCAGAGCCTTTTGGCTGATGTAATGGCTTGCGTAGCATTTCCCAGCGGAACTGGTAATAAGCGTCTAACTCTTCTTCCGTTTGCGGTACTCGAAGGTGATACATAGCTGTACTCTCTCTTGTTACCCGCGGCCATGCCGTAAGTATGCTCATACCTGGAGCCAGAATGTGACGGGGCCATCGTTCACCAGCGATACCTGCATATCTGCAGCGAATCGTCCGGTTTGCGTATTCATTTCCTGCTGGCGACAACGCTCAACAAAGTACTCGTAAAGTGCTTCTGCACGATCCGGCGCGGCGCCTTTCGAGAAACTCGGGCGCATGCCGCGCTCGGTATCCGCTGCCAGCGTAAACTGGGAAACCACCAGCACGCTGCCGCCCGCCTGCTGGACGTTCAGGTTCATCTTGCCTTCCGCATCGCTGAAAATACGGTAGCCCAGCACGCGCTCACACAAGCGGTTGGCTTTTTGTTCGTCATCATCCTTTTCGACACCTAACAACACCAAAAGTCCTGGGCCAATTTCACCCGTCACCTCTCCCTCCACGGTGACGCTGGCACGGGTTACGCGCTGTATCAATGCAATCATGGTTGGTCTGCTTCTTGTTGTTTTTCAGCTTCTGCTGCTTTTTTAAGTTCGCGGTATACACCGAGAGTGACAGTTATTTCAGCACCAAGCAAGACGATACACCAGGTCCAGTAGACCCAGACAAACAAAATGGGGATCACCGCCAGCACGCCGTAAATCAGCTGATAGGACGGAAACATGGTGATGTAAAGGGCAAACCCTTTCTTACCGAGCTCAAAGAGCAACGCCGCCACCAGCGCCCCCACGACCGCATCGCGGTTAGGCACGCGCGTGGTCGGCACCACGCTATAGAGCAGCCAGAACGAGAGCCACGACAGGATCAACGGAAAGATGCGAAGCACATTATCAATCACGCCGTTTAAATCGCTCGCCCAGCGCAGGGAGAGCAGATACGAACTGATCGCGAGGCTCGCCCCGGCCAGCAGCGGCCCCAGCGTGAGGATCATCCAGTACACGGCAAAGGAATAGACCTTTGGCCGCGCTTTTTTACTCCGCCAGATCGTGTTCAGCGCGTTATCGATGGCGTACATCAACAGCAGCGCGGTGACAATAAGACCGCATGCCCCCACTGCCGTCATCTTGCTGGAGTTAGCAACAAACTGCTCAATGTAGTTCTGGATGACATCCCCGGTTGCCGGAATGAAATTCGCGAAGACAAAATGACGAAGCTGCAGGCTGACATCCGCAAACATCGGAAAGGCGGAAAACAGGGCAAAGATGACTGCCACCAGAGGCACTAATGAGAGCAACGACACGTAGGCGAGGTTACCCGCCAGCGTGGTCATATTGTCCTCATCAATCCGATGCCAGAGCAGTTTCAGCCAGGCCCGCAGTGGGCGAGTATGGTGCGTGGCTTTTTGATGAACGGTTTTTAGCATAGCTGCTTCGCAAAGTAGTCTGGTATCGTCTCTTTTCCGGTCACCAGAATTGACGTAATACCCAACTGGTTAGCTCCCTCTATATTATCGGCGTTGTCGTCGAAAAAGACCGCATCGGCCGCGGTGAATCCCTCTACCTGCAGAACAGCCTGATAGATTCGCGCTTCAGGCTTACGCATCCCCATCTCCTGCGAGAGGTAGATCTTATCTGCCGCCGCCTTAACTTCAGGGTACTCCTCAGGCCAGAACGTGGTGTGCAGACGGTTGGTGTTTGACAGCACAACGACCCGATGCCCCTGCTCGCGCAGTTTGTGCATGATGTCGATCACCTCAGGGCGAACCGCCACAAATACCGCCTGCCAGCCGTGGGAAAACTGTTCATAGCTTAACGAAAGCCCCATCTCCTGGCAGAAACGTTCAGCGAATGCTTCATCGCTGATTTCACCGCGCTCATGCTGGTGGAAGGTCTCGCCCATCGCGAAGTTCTGCTTTAAGGTCGCCAGCGGCACGCGGCTAAAATCACTCCATGCACCCAACACGCGATTAAAATCGATATCGACGATGACGTTTCCTAAATCAAAGATATAAAGCATGTTTATCTCCTGCTCGCCGTGGAGAGGTAACTGTAGCGGGAATAAAGAGATTTGACTATGGATGCGGTCTAAGGTGTGCGATCGATTTTTACGGCGCGTTTTTACGACAGTAAAGCGAAGGGACGTTTGACGCGGCAAAAATCCAGGCCCCCCGATACTCATCGATCATCAGGCTCAGCTCCCTACCCGGCGTGCGGTAAAAACCCGGTAGCGTTGCGTTGATATCAGCCTCATCCGCATTATCGGCAAAGGTTTTAACAATACGATTGTTATTTAACACGCGCGCGTTCTCATGGTCACTGTAGTGAAAATAGATGGTACGATTAACTTCAGTAACCGTTTGACCAAATAATTTACCGTTAATAACCGTAGACCCCTCCCGATGCTGCATCCGCCAGGAAACCGTACCCACAAATCGGTTTTTACCAATCGTCCATTCCACATCTCCCGTACAGCGTATCGGCGTACTCGATAAATGCGAATAAGCTAACCAGCCACTGCTGACAGCGGCCGCCAGAAATGCCGCCAGCAAAATGATACGGTTCCGGAGAGTCATCATTTTTCGTGCGCCCAAAAATAATGGGTGGTACATAACGCCGTCGCGTCCCTTCGCGCATCGTTATTACAGACAAACGCCGCGATTCGCTCCGTTTTACTATAGCCGACGAGAAAAACGTATCGTTTTTCGGCACACAGACCGGGATTATTGTTTAGCAGGCGCACGTAATGATCCTGAATATGTTCGTTAGGTGCATAAAAAAGTTGGCAGGCCTGGGTCGTGCTGCCCGCTGAAAGGGGAATGTAGTGACTAAACGGCATGTTCTGGTGCTTTTTATATAATATTCCCCCGTTGATAAGCGCGATCAACAAAAGCGTTGCGGTCGTTATTATCAGCCAGGCTGGCCTCTGCCTCGCGGCGCCATTGGCAACGAGCACGTCTTTATTGGCTATGACTGGCTCAGCGGTTGGAAAAAATAACTCAACCTCGGTAGCCTCGGAAAGCATAAGCCCGCGACGCGAAATCGTTTTTACCGTATCGCGCGGTAAGCCCACCTCAGCGAGGGCATTGCGTAATGTCAAAATAGCCTGGTAAAAGGTATTCGGCGTAGTGACGTCATTGCGCTCCCCCCATCCCACCACCATTAACTGGTTTTGCGAAATTATTTCTCCGGGATGGGTGATGAGATAAAGAAAACAGAGGTTGGCAGGAAGCTGCAATTGTATCGAGCGCCCGGTAATATGATTTACCAGGTTTTTGTTTTCTGGATCATACTCGACCAATTTGTTAATAAGATACAATTTTCCTTTCCTCAGCAATAACAACCCTTAACTATATACACCAGAAAGATATACGTATATTTAACAACAGTATAGGTCAGAAGGATCAGGACGCGATACCACCCCAACTAAGATTAAGAATAACACATTGTTTTTCAATCAGTTAAAAGGCAGTTTTCTTAGGTTTCTCTCATCTAAAACGACATAATGAGATTTCATTACACTTCGCCCGGCCCACTCATTATATTGAGCCCCAAGTCGCGAAAAGACTGTCGTTACAGCCGATTTAAGAAACGAATCTTTAGCTATTAGTGCTATTTCGTAAATCGTCCTCCGGGATTTTTTTTGTCGAATAATCTTAAGGGGCTGAAGAATAGTCCTGGAATACGATGGCCAAAGTATGTCCTTTCGCTATGGCTACGGCCTGAAAAAATAGACATCACCAGGAATTTATATTCTTCATCACTATTTATCATAAACAAGAGAGGGGCACGGGATATGTTTCAAGATTGACACATTTGGATGGCAGTGAAATATTGACAGTGAAAATAAGACAGGAGTGGACTGGATGATGACATCGTCGCATAAGGTTGTCCGCTGTATGAGCTGTGAATTGTCCTGTCAGTTATTTCCAGATAACGCAGTACGTTCACAATATTGTGGAAATGCCTCATTCGCAGTTTGGCCTGGTGGTAACCATTTCCTGCAGATTGCAGTAGAAAATAAAATATTGCAAGGAAACAAGAATCACTTATTACGCGGCTTTATATTTGTAGACTTTTCGTTTTGCAACCTGCGCGTACTTGCCGATCCGCAATGGATTGAACGTCTGGTGAGAACTAACATGAACATCGTGATTATCACAGACCGCAAGCTGGAAGCATTGGCCAATTATTTTTTCATGCAGCGCAGTGAAATAAAGGGAATTATTTACTCGAATGACAACGACATTATATTAAAGGAAAAAATCAGCCATCTTTTCTCCGGGAGACGGTTAAAGAGCAGACGCGGCAGCATGTTGAACGCTGTTGAATTTACGTTACTGAACAGATTTTTGTCAGGTGCTTGCCTCCAGGAGATTATAAAATCAGACGGCATTGATGTTAAAAAAATTTATGTTCATAAAATACGACTTGAGAGGAAGTTAGGCACCAGTATTCATAAAATTCTCGTTTCTATTTTGTAATTTCAACCTGTTTACCTACCCACATTTAATGGTGTGGAGGATGTTCTACGCCTGAAAGAAAGGGGGCAGTCATGCCATATTTAATGAAACACTCACCAGTCGCCGCTGCGATTTCACTGGCGTTAACGTCAGCACTATTTACCACACATGCAGCGGTAATAGATTTTGCTAATTTAGCTGCCTCCGGAGCGGTAACGGATTTACCTGCAGAAATACAGGCACTGATACCTGCAACGGCAAACGCGAACTTTAGCAAAAATACCGGCGATCCTAACTATGTCTACCAGTACAGCCCGGGGAATATCCCGATTTACGGAGATGGGATCACCCTCGAAGGGCCTGGGGCGGAAGCCTTTGAGCATTCCGTTACCGTTATTCAGAACTCCACATCCGGCAGCCCGGGGGTGATATTTGGTGACGATCTGACTATTCGCACCCAGTCAAAAGTGGCTGCCAATAATGGTAAAGACGTCGACGGTATTCGTACCCACGGGATGAACACGCCGGCCAACCCGGTATTTATCATTACCGGCGACCGCACCCACATCTACGTTAATGGCCAAAGCGGTGACGGCATCAATGCCGGGTACAGCTCCTTCAGTCAGGGTTCTCTCGGCTCCGCCAATATTTATGTGGGTGACGATCTCTATATCGAAACCACGGGCAGCACCGGGCGCGGGATTAGCGCTTATGCACTGAATGATGCCTCAAAGGCAAAAAATAACGTTATCGTCGGCGATCGTGCGCATATTGTGACGCGCGGGACTTACGCTGAGGGCATTCGTACCAACCAGAGCGGCTCTTACGTCCGGCTGGGCGATGAGGCGACCATCGAAACGTACGGCACATCGGCCTATGGCCTGTACGCGGGTTCTGCGTCAAAAATTGAGCTAGGCAAAAGCGCGACGATTACCACCGACGCGGCCAGTGCCTCCGGGGTTTATTCTACCGGCTCGTCAACCATCACCCTTGATGAAGGCGCCACCATTACGACCAACGGTGCCAGTGCGCACGGCGTCTACGCTTACACCGGTGCGGTGAATCTGGGAGATAACGTCACCATTGCGGTAAACAGCAGCGAGAAAACCAGCAGCTCCGCGCAGGCGCCGCACGGGATGTATGCCTGGTCGCGCGGCGTGATAGCGCTCGCGGGTGGTGCAACCATTACCACCGCAGGCCAGCGCGACAGCGGTAGCTATGCCCTGAACGCCAGTAACGGCGGGGTGATTGATGCGTCCGCAGGAGGCAAGTTCATCCTCAACGGCGATATCCTTTCCGCAGGCGGCGTCGCGGCCACCAGCGCGCTTCCGGCACAAAACAGTACCATTACGCTGACTATGGATGACAACTCCCTGTGGAACGGGGCATCCTTCATTGAGAGCAACGCCGCGGGTACCGGTACTATCGCACTGACGATGAATGATGCCGTCTGGAATCTGCGCGACAGCTCCACGCTGACCAGCCTGACGCTGAATGCGGGCGGCACGATTAATTTCCAGCATGCAGAGGACGCGGCGTGGCAAACGCTGACCATCAAGGATGATTTTATCGGCAACGGCGGCAAGCTGGCTTTCAATACCGTGCTGTTTGACGACACTTCGGAAACGGACAAACTGATCGTTGAAGGCAACACCTCCGGTCATACCGGGGTGGAAGTGAATAACATTGGCGGTGCCGGCGCGCAAACCGTAGAAGGGATTGAAATTGTCAGCGTTGGCGGCAACTCTGAGGGGACGTTTGAGAAGGCCAGCCGTATCGTGGCGGGGGGCTATGACTATAACGTTGTGCAAAAAGGTAAAAACTGGTTTTTGACCAGCCTGGTCGAGCCCGTTGATCCTGTAGACCCACCGGTCGACCCCGTAGATCCACCTGTTGACCCAGTGGACCCGGTAGATCCGCCCGTTGACCCGGTGATCCCGCCGCAAGAGCCGGTCCCCCCAGCCGCACCACCGAAAAGCGAGCACCAGTATCGCCCGGAATTTGGCAGCTATCTGGCAAACAGCTATGCGGCCAATACGCTGTTTATGACCCGTCTGCACGATCGTCTGGGTGAAACGCAATACACCGACATGCTTACGGGCGAGCAGAAAGTGACGAGCCTGTGGATGCGTAACGTCGGCGGTCATACGCGTTTTAACGACGGCAGCGGCCAGCTAAAAACGACCGCCAATCGCTACGTGCTGCAGCTGGGTGGCGATGTCGCCCAGTGGAGCACCGATGGCCTGGACCGTTGGCATCTTGGCCTGATGGCAGGCTACGGCAACAGCCAGAGCCGGAGCGCTTCCAGCCTGACCGGCTACCGCTCACGCGGTGAAGTGAATGGCTATAGCGTCGGTCTGTATGGTACCTGGTACGCAAACGAGGCGGATAAAAGTGGCACCTACGTTGATAGCTGGGTGCTGTATAACTGGTTCGACAATAAGGTAATGGGGCAGGATCAGGCCACTGAGAGTTATCGTTCCAGCGGCGTGACCGCCTCTGTTGAAGCGGGCTATAGCGTTAAGGTGGGCGAAAGCGACCGCAACAGCTACTGGATCCAGCCGAAAGCGCAGGCCGTTTGGATGGACGTGCAGGCTGACGATCATCGCGAGCGCAACGGCACGCGGGTGAAAGACGAAACCCAGGGCAACCTGATGACACGTCTCGGCGTGAAGGCCTACATCAGCGGACATAACGCGATTGACGACGGTAAATCACGGACCTTCCAGCCGTTTATCGAAGCGAACTGGATCCACAACACCCAGACCACGCGTATCCGCATGGATGACGTCAGCAATGACATGCGTGGTACGCGCAATATCGGTGAACTCAAGACCGGCGTAGAGGGGCAGATTACGCCGCAGCTTAGCGTATGGGGCAACGTGGCTCAGCAGATAGGCGATAAAGGCTACAGCGATACGCAGGGGATGTTAGGGGTGAAATACAGCTTTAAATAACAATATTTAAGCCGCTGTTTGCTCAGCGGCTTTTTTTGCTTCAGGCAATATCATCGCTGGTACTGGCCAGGATGATTTCAACCTTACTGGATTTCAGGTGAGTTTGCAGAGCCGAGCCAGGCATCTCATCGGTGAAGAGTGCCGTGGCCTGCGCCACGTTGCCAATCTCTACCGCAGCGGATGCGGTAAATTTCGTATGATCGGCTGCGAGCAGAATGTGGCGAGCGTGGGCGATCATGGTTTTCACCACGCTGGCTTCATTGACGTCAAACTCCATCATCGCGCCGTCGTGCTCAATTGCCCCCACGCTGGTCACGAGATAATCCGCCCGAAAACCAGACACAAACGCCGTTGCCGCAGGCCCGATAATCCCGCCATTGTGCGGGCGCAGCGTGCCGCCAGGCACCATCACTTCAAAGCGCGGATTCTTATACAGAATATGCGCCACCCGCAGGCTGTTGGTGATAATGCGCAGGTGGTTATGGTTGAGCAGCGCCCGGGCAACGTGCTCCACGGTCGTGCCGATGGTGATGAAAATAGTCGAGCCATCGGGAATATAGTCCGCAATGGCTTCGGCAATCGCCCGCTTCTCTTCGGTAAGCGAGACTTCACGCTGCTCGAACGCCGTGTTCACCACGCTGGATGCCCTGCCCGCCCCGCCATGATGACGCGTGATCAGCCCCTGCTCGCTGAGCTTACGGATATCCCGGCGCACGGTTTGCGTGGAGACATCCAGCAGCTGCGCCAGTTCATCAATGTTCATATAGCCGCGATCGGCAATCAGCGTCAGCAGCTGATCGTGACGCGGGTTGCCGGTCAGTTCGGTAAGGCTCATGGGCTGTCCTCTGAAAACCATCACGCCCCGCATTTTATACAAAAAGTGACAAAAAAGAGCGGGTTTGATCACAGTCAGGTATACCCGCGCGTCCACCGGGCTTCGTGCATTTCAGCGCTGCGACGGCGCTGGCAAAACGCACGGCGTCTGCGGCGGGCAATTGTTGCCCCAGACTGACCGCCAGCGCACCGTGGAACACGTCGCCCGCCCCGGTGGTATCCACCACGTTCACCTCAAAGCCGGGCTGATGGCACAATGCGCCGTTTTCCAGCCAGAAGCACCCGTCTCGCCCCTGCGTAACATACACATGTCCATTTGTGAGCGTTTGTGCTTTTCTCAGGGAATTTTCTGTTTCGTCCCGCTGCGTAAGGCGCCGCAGCCCCGGCGCGGAGAAGGCCGCGTGGTCGCTTAAGGCGATCAGCTCCGCGATGTCCTGCGGGGTAACATCTGCATCCAGCAACGTCGGAACGCCCTGCTGACGGGCCAGGGTAAATGCCTGTTTTGCCCCGTCATGCCAGCGCACATCGGCTAAGACAATATCCCACTGAGAGAAGTCGATTTCATGCAGCCAGTCTGCCGCCGCAGGGAGATCGGGGCTGGGGTAGTTGGCAATCACGCGCTCTCCGCCTGCGTCCACCAGCACCGCCGATTGTGACGATCGGGCACCCTTAAACTCGCGCGTGTAGCGGGTCTTCACCCCCAGGGATTCCAGCTCCGCCAGCAGCCGTCTGCCGGTATCGTCATCACCCACCCGGCCAATAAAATCCACTTCCGCGCCCAGTTTCGCCGCCGCCACTGCCGCCGTTGCCGCCGGGCCGCCGCCCACCTCCGTATAGTCCTTTGCGACATATTTCCCACCTTCCTTTGGTAAATCATCGAGATACCAGATGCGATCCAGCACGGTAATGCCGACACAAACGATGCGAGTCATGGTGATTCCTTCTGCGATTTCTGATGCCTTCATTTTAATTTCATCAAATGTTTAAAAAGTGACCCGTGTCAATTTTTTGACTATAAATTACAAATACGATCAAAAACAGACAACATAAACGCGCAAAAATTGACACGATGTGACAGGAGAAAGGCATGTCAGCAATCGCATTTATCGGCTTAGGGCAGATGGGCGCGCCAATGGCGAAGAATCTGTTGAAACAAGGTCACCAGCTTAACGTCTTTGACGTAAACCCGCAGGCGATTCAGGCGCTGGTTGAAAGCGGCGCTCGGGCGGCGGCAACGCCCGCGCAGGCAGCAACGGACGCCGAATTCGTGATCACCATGCTGCCAAACGGCGACCTGGTACGCAGCGTCCTGTTCGGCGAGCACGGCGTGTGCGAAGGGTTATCCCGCGACGCACTGGTCATTGATATGTCCACCATTCACCCGCTGCAAACCGACGCGCTGATCCGCGACATGGCTGAGCGTGGCTTCAGCCTGATGGACGTGCCTGTCGGGCGCACCTCTGACCATGCCATCGCCGGCACGCTGCTCCTGCTGGCAGGCGGCACGGCGCAGCAGGTTGAGCGCGCCACCCCGGTCTTAATGGCGATGGGCAATGAGCTGATTAACGCCGGCGGGCCAGGCATGGGCATCCGCGTGAAGCTTATCAATAACTACATGAGCATCGCCCTGAACGCCCTTTCCGCCGAGGCCGCCGTGCTGTGCGAAGCGCTTGGCCTCTCCTTTGACGTGGCGCTCAAGGTCATGAGCGGTACGCCTGCGGGTAAAGGCCACTTCACAACATCCTGGCCGAACAAGGTGCTGAAAGGGGATCTTTCTCCCGCCTTCATGATCGACCTTGCGCATAAGGATCTGGGGATCGCCCTCGACGTGGCCAACCAGCTCCACGTTCCGATGCCGCTGGGCGCGGCTTCCCGCGAAGTTTACAACCAGGCACGCGCCGCCGGGCGCGGGCGCGAAGACTGGACGGCCATTCTTGAACAGGTTCGCGCATCTGCCGGGCTGAAAAAAACACACTGATACGAAAGGACTGAGGAATGACGATGTACACCCTGAAAGATATCACCCGACCTTCCGGCGGTTTTGCGATGCTGGCCGTGGATCAGCGCGAAGCGATGCGCCTGATGTTTGCTGCCGCAGGCGCGCCGGTGCCGGTAACCGACCAGCACCTGACCGATTTTAAGGTCAACGCGGCAAAAATTCTGTCGCCGTACGCCTCTGCCATTCTCGTCGACCAGCAGTTCTGCTATCGCCAGATTGTCGAGCAGCAGGCCGTGGCCAACAGCTGCGCGATGATTGTGGCGGCCGACGAGTTTATTCCGGGGAACGGTATTCCGGTCGACAGCGTGGCGATCGACAAGAACGTCGACGCGCAGGCGGTTAAACGCGATGGCGGCAAAGCACTGAAGCTGCTGGTGCTGTGGCGCAGCGATGAAGATCCGCAGCAGCGCCTGGAGATGGTGAAAGCGTTCAATACGCTGTGCCACGATAACGGTCTGCTGAGCATTATCGAGCCGGTGGTGCGTCCGCCACGTCGCGGTGCCGCGTTTAACCGCGAACAGGCGATTATCGACGCGGCCAAAGAGCTGGGCGACAGCGGTGCCGACCTCTACAAAGTGGAGATGCCGCTGTTTGGCAAGGGCACGCAGCAGGCGCTGCTGGCGGCCTCGCAAAAGCTGAACGAGAACATCGCCATGCCGTGGGTGATCCTCTCGTCCGGCGTGGACGATAAGCTGTTCCCGCGCGCCGTAAGCGTCGCCATGCAGGCGGGGGCATCGGGCTTTTTAGCCGGTCGCGCCGTCTGGTCCTCTGTGATTGGCCTGCCGGACACCGAGCTGATGCTGCGTGATATCTCCGTCCCCAAACTTCAGCGTCTGGGTGAGATCGTCGACGAAATGATGGCTCGCCGTTAAGAAAGGATCCGAACATGAAATGGTTTAACACCCTGAGCCATAACCGCTGGCTCGAACAAGAGACCGACCGCATTCTCGATTTCGGTAAAAACGCCGCCGTGACGACCGGCTTTGGCTGGCTGGGCAATAACGGCCAGGTGCGCAGCGATATGGGCACGCATCTATGGATCACCGCGCGTATGCTGCACGTTTACGCGGTGGCGGCGAACATGGGACGCCCCGGCGCATATGCGCTGGTTGAGCACGGCATTAATGCCCTGAACGGCCCGCTGCGCGACAAACAGCACGGCGGCTGGTACGCCTGCGTTAACGATGAAGGCGTGATTGATGCGTCCAAGCAGGGCTATCAGCATTTCTTCGTTCTGCTGGGCGCAGCGAGCGCCGTGACCACGGGTCACCCGCAGGCACGTAAGCTGCTGGACGATGCCATCGAGGTGATTGAGCGCTACTTCTGGAGCGAACAGGAGCAGATGTGCCTGGAGTCCTGGGATGAGGCCTTCAGCAAAACGGAAGACTATCGCGGCGGTAACGCCAACATGCACGCCGTGGAAGCCTTCCTGATCGTTTATGACGTGACCCACGACCGTAAATGGCTCGACCGCGCCCTGCGCATCGCGTCGGTAATTATTCACGACGTGGCGCGCAAAGGGGAGTACCGCGTTAACGAGCATTTCGACACCAGCTGGAACCCGATCCGCGATTACAACATTGATAACCCTGCTCACCGCTTCCGCGCCTACGGCGGCACGCCGGGACACTGGATTGAATGGGGCCGCCTGATGTTGCACCTGCGCGCCGCGCTGGAAGCGCGCTTTGAGACCCCGCCGGAATGGCTGCTGGAAGATGCGAAAGGACTGTTCCACGCCACCATCCGCGACGCCTGGGCACCCGACGGGGCCGATGGATTTGTCTACTCCGTGGGCTGGGACGGCAAGCCTATTGTGCGTGAACGCGTACGCTGGCCAATCGTCGAGGCGATGGGCACGGCCTATGCCCTCTATACCGTGACCGGCGAAGCGCAGTACGAAGCCTGGTATCAGAAGTGGTGGGATTACTGCATCAAGTACCTGATGGACTACGAAAACGGTTCGTGGTGGCAGGAGCTGGACACCAATAACGAAGTGACCACCAAAGTCTGGGACGGCAAGCAGGATATTTACCATCTGCTGCACTGCCTGGTGATCCCCCGCCTGCCGCTGGCCCCGGGCTTAGCCCCTGCCGTCGCCGCCGGATTACTGGATAGCCAGGCCAAATAATTAAGACGGAGTGTTTATGCGTACCCTACACAATATTGACCTGAAAAATAACGAAAGTGGCTTCACCCTGCGCTGGCAGGACCGTCTGATTTTATCCCACACCGCGGATGCCCCTTGCCTGTGGATTGGCGCAGGCGAGGCGGATATCGAGATGTTTCGCGGCAACTTCAGCATCAAAGACAAGCTCAACGAAAAGATTGCCCTGACGGACGCGACCGTCACGCAGCAAAGCGCGGGCTGGGCGATCCGCTTTACCCGCGGCGATGCCGTAAGCGCGACGCTGCTGGTGGGCGTGGATGCGGAAGGCCGTCTGGAGCTGAAGCTGAAAAATGACGCCGCCAGCCATAACCGCATCTGGCTGCGGCTGGCAGCTCAGCCAGACGATCATATCTACGGCTGCGGCGAGCAGTTCTCGTATTTCGACCTGCGCGGCAAGCCGTTCCCGCTGTGGACCAGCGAGCAGGGCGTTGGCCGCAATAAGCAGACCTACGTCACCTGGCAGGCCGACTGCAAAGAGAACGCGGGCGGCGACTACTACTGGACCTTCTTCCCGCAGCCTACCTTCGTGAGCACCCAGAAGTACTACTGCCACGTGGATAACAGCTGCTATATGAACTTTGACTTCAGCGCGCCGGACTTCCACGAGCTGGCGTTCTGGGAAGATAACGCCACGCTGCGCTTCGAATGTACGCAAACGTACGTCGATCTGCTGGAAAAACTGACCGGCCTGCTGGGGCGTCAGCCGGAGCTGCCGGACTGGGTGTACGACGGCGTGACGCTGGGCATTCAGGGCGGCACCGAGGTGTGTCAGCAGAAGCTCGACGCCATGCGCGAGGGCGGCGTGAAGGTCAACGGCATCTGGGCGCAGGACTGGTCCGGCATTCGCATGACCTCCTTTGGCAAACGCGTAATGTGGAACTGGAAGTGGAACAGCGCGCTCTATCCGCAGCTTGATGCGCGTATTGCGAAGTGGAAAGAGGAAGGCGTGCAGTTCCTCTCCTATATCAACCCGTACGTCGCCAGCGATAAAGATCTCTGCGAAGAGGCCGCGAAACGCGGCTATCTGACCAAAAACGCCGACGGCAAGGACTACCACGTCGAGTTCGGCGAGTTCTACGCGGGCGTAATCGATCTGACCAACCCGGCAGCCTACGACTGGTACAAAGATGTCATCAAAAAGAACCTGATCGAACTGGGCTGCGGCGGCTGGATGGCCGATTTCGGGGAGTACCTGCCGACCGATACCTTCCTGCACAACGGCGTGAGCGCGGAGATCATGCATAACGCCTGGCCTGCCCTGTGGGCGAAATGTAACTACGAAGCGCTGGAGGAGACCGGCAAGCTTGGGGAGATCCTGTTCTTCATGCGCGCGGGCTACACCGGTAGCCAGAAGCACTCGGTAATGATGTGGGCGGGAGATCAGAACGTCGACTGGAGCCTGGACGACGGTCTGGCGTCCGTCATCCCTGCGGCGCTGTCGCTGGCGATGACCGGGCACGGCCTGCACCACAGCGACATCGGCGGCTACACCACCCTGTTCGAGATGAAGCGAAGCAAGGAGCTGCTGCTGCGCTGGTGCGACTTCAGCGCCTTTACGCCGATGATGCGTACCCATGAGGGCAACCGTCCAGGCGATAACTGGCAGTTCGACGGCGACGCGGAAACCATCGCGCACTTCGCGCGCATGACCACCGTCTTCACCACCCTGAAGCCGTACATCAAAGCCGCGGTCGCGCAGAACGCGAAAAGCGGCCTGCCGGTGATGCGCCCGCTGTTCCTGCACTATGAAGACGACGCGCGCGCCTACACGCTGAAATACCAGTACCTGTTTGGCCGCGATCTGCTGGTAGCGCCGGTTCATGAAGAGGGGCGCCGCGACTGGTCGCTCTATCTGCCGCAGGACAGCTGGGTGAATGCGTGGACCGGGGAAATCTGCCAGGGCGGTGACGTCACCGTTGATGCCCCGCTCGGCAAGCCGCCGGTCTTCTACCGCCAGCACAGCGAATGGGCAGATCTGTTTAGCACCTTACGTCATATCTGATAAGGCTCGCCCGCGGGGCCACCTGCGGGCAGACGGAGAACAATAATGAGTCAACATACTTCCGATCCGGCAACCCTACGCCTGCCGTTTAAAGAAAAACTCGCCTACGGGATGGGCGATCTCGGCTCAAACATCCTGCTGGATATCGGCACGCTTTATCTGCTGAAGTTTTACACCGACGTGCTGGGCCTGCCGGGCACCTACGGCGGAATTATCTTCCTGATTGCGAAGTTCTTTACCGCCTTCACCGATATGGGCACCGGGATCATGCTCGACTCCCGGCGCAAGATCGGCCCGAAAGGGAAATTCCGCCCGTTCGTGCTCTATGCGGCGTTCCCGGTGACCTTGCTGGCGATTGCCAACTTCGTCGGCACGCCGTTTGAAATCACCGGTAAAACGGTGATGGCGACGGTGCTGTTCATGCTGTACGGCCTGTTCTTCAGCATGATGAACTGCTCCTACGGCGCGATGGTACCGGCCATTACCAAAAACCCGGACGAGCGCGCCTCGCTGGCCGCCTGGCGCCAGGGCGGCGCTACGCTGGGCCTGCTGCTCTGTACCGTGGGTTTTGTTCCGGTGATGAACCTGATTGAAGGCAATGACCAGCTTGGCTATATCTTTGCCGCCACCCTCTTCTCGCTGTTCGGACTGTTTTTTATGTGGTGGTGCTACAAGGGGGTGACCGAGCGTTACGTCGAGGCGCAGCCCGCCAACCCGGCGCAAAAACCGGGGCTGCTGCAGTCGTTTCGCGCCATCGCCGGAAACCGCCCGCTGTTTATCCTGTGCATCGCGAACCTGTGCACGCTGGGCGCCTTTAACGTCAAACTCGCTATTCAGGTCTACTACACACAGTACGTGCTGAACGACCCGATCCTGCTGTCGTACATGGGCTTCTTCAGCATGGGCTGCATTTTTATCGGCGTCTTTATGATGCCCGGCGCGGTGCGGCGCTTCGGCAAGAAAAAGGTCTACATCAGCGGGCTGATGATTTGGGTGGCGGGCGATCTGCTCAACTACTTCTTCGGCGGCGGCTCGGTGAGCTTTGTGGCGTTCTCCTGCCTGGCCTTTTTCGGCTCCGCGTTCGTGAACAGCCTGAACTGGGCGCTGGTGTCCGATACCGTGGAGTTCGGTGAGTGGCGCACCGGCGTGCGCTCCGAAGGAACGGTGTATACCGGTTTTACCTTCTTCAGGAAGGTCTCCCAGGCGCTGGCGGGCTTCTTCCCGGGGATCATGCTCACGCAGATCGGCTATGTACCCAACGTGGTGCAATCCAGTGGCACGGTTGAAGGGCTGCGGCAGCTGATATTTATCTACCCGAGCCTGCTGGCGGTCATCACCATCGTGGCGATGGGCTGCTTCTACAACCTCAACGAGAAGATGTATGTGCGCATCGTCGAAGAGATCGAACTGCGCAAACGTACGGCATAATGACGTGATAGAGCGCCCTGCGGGGCGCTTTGAGGATCGACCATGACACATAATACTGATCCGTTAACCCTCAAATTGAGCCTGCGAGAGAAGTGCGCCTACGGGATGGGCGATTTTGGCTCGAACCTGATGCTGTGTATTGGCACGCTGTATCTGCTGAAGTTTTACACCGATGAACTGGGCATGCCGGCGTTCTACGGCGGCATCATTTTTCTGGTCGCCAAGTTCTTTACCGCGTTTACCGACATGCTGACCGGGGTGCTGCTGGACTCCCGGCGTAATATCGGCGCGCGGGGGAAGTTCCGGCCGTTCATTCTTTACGCCTCCGTTCCGGTGGCGCTGGTGGCGACGGCGCAGTTTATGGCCAACGACTTTAGCCTGACGGTGAAAACGGCCCTCGCCACCGTGCTCTTCATGATGTTTGGCCTCTGCTATAGCCTGATGAACTGCGCCTACGGTGCGATGGTCCCGGCCATCACCAAAAACCCGAACGAGCGCGCGCAGCTGGCGGCGTGGCGTCAGGGCGGCGCAACGGTAGGACTGTTGCTCTGCACCGTCGGCTTTATGCCCATTCAGGCGCTGTTCGTCCACCAGCCCTCCCTCGGCTATCTGGTGGCCGCGCTGGTGTTCGTTACCGGCGGCCTGTTCTGCATGTGGTGGTGCTACAGCGGGGTGAAAGAACGCTACGTCGAGCTTACGCCCGATCACCATAAGCCCGGCATTCTGAAATCATTCTGCGCGATTTTCCGCAATCCACCGCTGCTGGTGCTGTGCATCGCCAACCTGTGTACCCTCGCCGCCTTCAACATCAAGCTGGCGATTCAGGTCTATTACACCCAGTACGTGCTGAACGATCTGCATCTGCTGTCGTGGATGGGCTTTTTCAGCATGGGCTGCATTCTGATTGGTGTGTTTCTGGTGCCCGGCGCGGTAAAGCGCTTTGGCAAGAAACCGGTCTATCTGGGCGGGCTGGCGCTGTGGGCGGTGGGCGACGTGCTGAATTTCTTCTGGGGGACCAGCTCCCTGCTGTTCGTGCTGTTTTCCTGCATGGCCTTCTTCGGCACGGCGTTTGTTAATAGCCTGAACTGGGCGCTGGTGCCGGATACCGTCGATTACGGCGAGTGGAAAACCGGCATTCGCGCCGAAGGGTCGGTGTATACCGGCTATACCTTCTCGCGCAAAATCTCCGCCGCGCTCGCCGGTTTCCTGCCCGGCATCATGCTGACCCAGATTGGCTACGTTCCCCATGCCGTGCAGAGCGCGGGCACGCTGCTTGGGTTGCGTCAGCTGATTTTCCTCTGGCCGTGCGGCCTGGCGATTATTGCTGCCGTGACCATGGGGCTGTTTTATAAACTCAACGAAGCGCGCTTCGCCTTTATTATCGAGGAGATTGGAAAACGGAAGAAACAAACCGCGAATACCCCTGAGATAACCGCCAACAATAAAGCGTCAGCAGTCACTTTATAACAATAAATCCGGCCACTATGTCCTTCCTGTTTATCAGGAGGGAGGCCTTTCTGTACCTGATACATGGACAAATTATGAAAAGAATCATCACTGTACTGATCGTGTCGTCTGTGTCCTGCCCGGTATTTGCCGGGGCCTATGTCGAAACGCGTGAAGCCTACAATACGGCCTCAGAGATGCACGAGGTGATCCTGCGTGCGGGCTATAACTTCGATATGGGCGCGGGACTGATGTTCACCAACGCCTATAACGTGGGTAAATGGGATGAACTTAAGCACAGCTATAACGAAATCGAGGGGTGGTATCCGCTCTTTAAGCCGACCGATAAACTCACCTTCCAGCCCGGCGGGTTGATTAACGACAGCAGCGCAGGTTCGGGTGGCGCGGTTTATTTGGATACCAATTATAAATTTACGGACTGGTTCAACCTGACGTTCCGCTATCGCTATAACCATAACAATTACGATACGCCGGACTATAACGGGCGGATGGATAAGAACGACACGCACGAATTTGCCAACTACTGGAATTTCAAAGTAACGGATGCATTTTTCTACACCTTTGAACCGCACTTTTTCCAGCGGGTGAATGATTATCACAGCAAAAATGGCAAAGACCATCACTGGGAAATTACCAATAAGTTTAGCTATAAGATCGACAGAAACTGGCTGCCGTACCTCGAACTGCAGTGGCTGGACCGATGGAATGATTACAACCGGGAGCAGTACCGGATCCGTTTAGGGCTACGGTATTCGTTCTAATAAAAAAAGCCGCTGATCGCTCAGCGGCTTTTTCGTTGCCGGGTGGCGCATGCGCATACCCGGCCTACGGCATAACCGAATTACTCTTCTTTCGCACCGCGCATAGCACGTTTACGATCGTTCTCGGTCAGGTGACGTTTACGGATACGGATAGACAGCGGAGTCACTTCTACCAGTTCGTCGTCATCGATGAATTCCAGAGCCTGCTCCAGAGTCATCTTGATCGGTGGAACCAGAACCGTTGCTTCGTCAGTACCGGACGCACGCATGTTGGTCAGTTTCTTACCGGTCAGGCAGTTTACGGTCAGGTCGTTAGAACGGCTGTGAATACCGATGATCTGGCCTTCGTAAACTTCAGCACCGTGACCCAGGAACAGCTTACCGCGATCCTGCAGACCGAACAGCGCAAACGCAACCGCTTTACCCTGACCGTTGGAGATCAGTACGCCGTTGTTACGCTGGCCCACTTCGCCCGGACGCACGTCGTCGTAGTGGCTGAAGGTGGAGTACAGCAGACCGGTACCAGAGGTCATGGTCATGAACTCAGAACGGAAGCCGATCAGGCCACGGCTTGGGATCACGTAGTCGAGACGTACGCGGCCTTTGCCATCTGGATTCATGTTTTTCAGGTCGCCTTTACGCTCGCCCAGCGCCTGCATCACAGAACCCTGGTGCTGCTCTTCAACGTCCAGCGTCACGTTTTCGAACGGCTCTTGTTTACGGCCGTCGATTTCGCGGAAGATAACTTTCGGACGGGAAACCGCCATCTCGAAACCTTCACGACGCATGTTTTCGATCAGAACAGACAGGTGCAGCTCACCACGACCGGATACGCGGAAGGCATCAGCGTCTTCGGTTTCTTCAACGCGCAGCGCAACGTTGTGCACCAGCTCTTTGTTCAGGCGGTCAAGGATCTGACGAGAGGTAACGAACTTACCTTCTTTACCACAGAACGGAGAGGTGTTGACGTTGAAGAACATGGTAACGGTTGGTTCATCAACAGACAGGGCTGGCAGCGCTTCCACGTTCTGCGGGTCGCAGATGGTGTCAGAGATGTTCAGCTCGCCCAGACCGGTGATCGCGATGATGTCGCCCGCTTCAGCCAGATCGCTGTCGATACGCTCCAGACCCAGGTGAGTCAGCACTTTGCCAACTTTACCGTTGCGGGTTTTGCCTTCGCTATCGATGATAGTAACCTGCTGGTTTGGCTTCACTTTACCGCGTTTGATACGGCCGATACCGATGACGCCAACGTAGTTGTTGTAGTCCAGCTGGGAGATCTGCATCTGCAGTGGACCATCCAGATCAACATCCGGTGCCGGTACGTGATCGACAATCGCCTGATACAGCGGGGTCATGTCTTCCGCCATATCTTCGTGGTCCAGACCCGCGATACCATTCAGCGCCGAAGCGTAAATGATAGGGAAGTCCAGCTGTTCGTCGGTCGCGTCGAGGTTAACGAACAGGTCGAATACCTGATCAACAACCCAGTCAGGACGTGCGCCAGGACGGTCAACCTTGTTGATAACAACAATTGGTTTCAGGCCATGGGCAAATGCTTTTTTGGTCACGAAGCGCGTTTGCGGCATTGGGCCGTCAAATGCGTCAACCACCAGCAGCACGGAATCCACCATGGACATCACGCGCTCAACTTCACCACCGAAGTCGGCGTGCCCTGGGGTATCAACGATGTTGATACGGTAGTCATTCCATTTAATAGCGGTGTTTTTCGCGAGGATAGTAATCCCACGCTCTTTCTCCAAATCGTTGGAGTCCATCACACGCTCTTGAGTTTCGGCACGTGCATCAAACGTACCGGATTGCTGCAGCAGCTTATCAACCAGGGTAGTTTTACCATGGTCAACGTGCGCGATGATGGCGATGTTACGCAAATTTTCGATCACAACTTTGCCTCAGGCATTAGAAATAGCGCGTTATTGTACACGGATTAATCGCACTACAAAACAGGATCACAAACATCCTCCGCAAACAAGTATCGCAGAGATGCTTTGTGATCGCTTTCACGGAGCGAAAAAGGGCACTTTAACGAAAATTGCACCAATATGGTGCTCGGTGTTCACACTGAAGCACTATACTGGTGCAACATTACCATTGTGGTGCAGCCCTTTTGCACTATGGTGCGCATGATAACGCCTTTTTGGGGTGTTTTAAAAGTTGGCACAGATTTCGCTTTATAAAAATTACATGGCAACAGCCAGTACAAACAGAAACTGAAGACCTCGTTACCACGACGACAATGACCAATCTGGAGAGTTAAGTATGTCCGCTGAACACGTTTTGACGATGCTGAACGAACATGAAGTGAAGTTTGTTGATCTCCGCTTCACCGACACCAAAGGTAAAGAACAGCACGTCACAATCCCTGCTCATCAGGTGAACGCCGAATTCTTTGAAGAAGGCAAAATGTTTGACGGCTCCTCCATTGGTGGCTGGAAAGGCATTAACGAATCCGACATGGTTCTGATGCCAGATGCAACCACTGCGGTCATTGATCCGTTCTTCGAAGAACCTACCCTGATCATCCGTTGCGACATCCTCGAGCCAGGCACGCTGCAGGGCTACGACCGCGACCCACGTTCTATCGCGAAACGCGCTGAAGAGTACCTGCGTTCTACCGGCATCGCGGACACCGTTCTGTTCGGGCCAGAGCCAGAGTTCTTCCTGTTCGATGACATCCGTTTTGGTGCCTCTATCTCTGGCTCCCACGTGGCTATCGACGACATCGAAGGCGCATGGAACTCCTCCACCAAATACGAAGGTGGTAACAAAGGTCACCGTCCAGGCGTGAAAGGCGGTTACTTCCCGGTTCCTCCGGTCGATTCTGCACAGGACATTCGTTCCACCATGTGTCTGGTGATGGAAGAGATGGGCCTGGTTGTTGAAGCTCACCACCACGAAGTGGCGACTGCGGGTCAGAACGAAGTGGCTACCCGCTTCAACACCATGACCAAAAAAGCGGACGAAATTCAGATCTACAAATACGTTGTGCACAACGTTGCGCACCGTTTCGGTAAAACCGCGACCTTCATGCCAAAACCAATGTTTGGCGACAACGGTTCCGGTATGCACTGCCACATGTCTCTGTCCAAGAACGGTACCAACCTGTTCTCTGGCGACAAATACGCCGGTCTGTCCGAGCAGGCGCTGTACTACATCGGCGGCGTAATCAAACACGCTAAAGCGATCAACGCCCTGGCGAACCCAACCACCAACTCCTATAAGCGTCTGGTCCCGGGCTACGAAGCGCCAGTGATGCTGGCCTACTCTGCGCGTAACCGTTCTGCTTCTATCCGTATCCCGGTGGTGGCGTCTCCTAAAGCGCGTCGTATCGAAGTTCGCTTCCCGGATCCAGCGGCTAACCCATACCTGTGCTTCGCAGCACTGCTGATGGCCGGTCTGGACGGTATCAAGAACAAGATCCACCCAGGCGAAGCGATGGACAAAAACCTGTACGACCTGCCGCCAGAAGAAGCGAAAGAGATCCCACAGGTTGCTGGCTCTCTGGAAGAAGCCCTGCAGGCGCTGGACGCAGACCGCGAGTTCCTGACCGCAGGTGGCGTATTCACTGACGACGCTATCGATGCTTACATCGCCCTGCGTACTGAAGAGAACGACCGCGTGCGTATGACGCCGCATCCGGTTGAGTTCGAACTGTACTACAGCGTTTAATTAAGTTGTTTTACCCGGCGTGACAAGCGCCGGGAGTAGTTGCCGTGGAAACTTTTAGCCCATCTCCGGATGGGCTTTTTTCTCCACCAACAACCTGATCTCACGCGCTTTTGACGCCGAAAACGCTATACTGCACTAAATTAGTGCAAACGACTCCAGGAGACTGCTGAATGGCAACTGGCACGCTGCCCGATGCTGGGCAGATCCTCAATTCTTTGATTAACAGCATTTTGCTGGTGGATGACGAGCTGGCCGTTCATTACGCCAACCCGGCGGCACAGCAGCTGCTCGCCCAAAGCGCACGCAAACTGTTCGGCACCCCGCTTCCGGAACTTCTGAGCTATTTTTCGCTGAATATTGGCCTGATGCAGGAAAGTTTACAGGCGGGCCAGGGTTTCACCGATAACGAAGTGACGCTGGTGATCGACGGGCGCTCGCACATTCTGTCGCTGACCGCGCAACGTCTTCCCGAAGGCTTGATCCTGCTGGAAATGGCGCCGATGGATAATCAGCGTCGCCTGAGCCAGGAGCAGCTTCAGCATGCGCAGCAAATTGCCGCCCGAGACCTGGTGCGCGGCCTGGCGCATGAAATCAAAAACCCGTTGGGTGGGTTACGCGGCGCGGCGCAGCTTCTGACCAAGGCGCTGCCCGACCCTGCGCTGGCGGAGTATACCAACGTCATCATCGAGCAGGCGGACCGCCTGCGGAATCTGGTTGACCGTCTTCTCGGGCCACAGCAGCCGGGAATGCACGTCACAGAAAGCATCCATAAAGTGGCCGAGCGGGTGGTGAAGCTCGTCTCGATGGAGCTGCCAGAGAACGTCACGCTGGTGCGTGATTACGACCCAAGCCTGCCGGAACTGGCCCATGACCCGGATCAGATTGAGCAGGTCCTGTTGAACATTGTGCGCAATGCCCTGCAGGCGCTTGGACCGGAAGGGGGCGAGATTATTTTACGCACCCGTACCGCCTTCCAGCTCACGTTACACGGCGTGCGCTATCGGCTTGCGGCCCGTATCGACGTCGAGGATAACGGCCCCGGTATTCCATCGCATCTTCAGGACACTCTGTTCTACCCGATGGTCAGCGGCCGCGAAGGCGGAACCGGCCTGGGCTTATCCATTGCCCGCAGTTTGATCGACCAACACTCTGGAAAAATTGAATTTACCAGTTGGCCGGGACATACCGAGTTTTCGGTTTTCCTGCCGATTAAAAAATAAAGGTGACGTTTATGCAACGAGGGATAGTCTGGGTAGTCGATGACGATAGCTCCATCCGTTGGGTGCTTGAACGCGCGCTCACAGGGGCAGGATTAAGCTGCACGACGTTTGAGAGCGGCAGCGAAGTGCTCGACGCACTCACCACTAAAACGCCCGATGTTCTGCTGTCGGATATTCGCATGCCGGGCATGGACGGGCTGGCGCTGTTAAAGCAGATCAAACAACGCCACCCTATGCTTCCGGTCATCATAATGACGGCTCATTCCGATCTGGATGCCGCGGTGAGCGCTTACCAGCAAGGGGCATTCGATTATCTGCCCAAACCGTTTGATATCGACGAAGCGGTGGCGCTGGTTGAGCGCGCGATTAGCCATTACCAGGAGCAGCAGCAGCCGCGCCACGCGCCCGATTTTGGGCCAACCACCGACATCATCGGCGAAGCGCCGGCGATGCAGGACGTGTTTCGCATTATTGGCCGTCTGTCCCGCTCGTCCATCAGCGTCTTGATCAACGGCGAATCGGGGACCGGTAAAGAGCTTGTGGCCCATGCCCTGCATCGCCACAGCCCGCGGGCAAAAGCGCCGTTTATCGCCCTGAATATGGCGGCGATCCCGAAGGACTTGATTGAATCCGAACTGTTCGGGCACGAAAAAGGGGCGTTTACCGGCGCAAATACCATTCGCCAGGGGCGCTTCGAACAGGCTGACGGCGGCACGCTGTTCCTGGATGAGATCGGCGATATGCCGCTGGACGTTCAGACCCGTCTGCTGCGCGTGCTGGCCGACGGGCAGTTTTATCGCGTGGGCGGTTATGCGCCGGTGAAGGTGGACGTGCGTATTATCGCCGCGACCCACCAGAACCTGGAGCAGCGCGTGCAGGAAGGCAAATTCCGTGAGGATTTATTCCATCGTCTGAACGTCATTCGCGTTCATCTGCCGCCGCTGCGTGAACGCCGGGAAGATATTCCCCGCCTGGCGCGTCATTTCCTGCAGGTGGCTGCCCGCGAGCTGGGTGTGGAAGCTAAGCAGCTTCATCCCGAAACCGATGCCGCTCTGACGCGTCTGGCGTGGCCGGGCAACGTGCGTCAGCTGGAAAACACCTGCCGCTGGTTAACCGTGATGGCTGCCGGTCAGGAAGTGCTGATTCAGGATTTACCGGCCGAGCTGTTTGAGGCGACCGCGCCGGAAAGCAGTAGCGGACACGCGCTGCCGGACAGCTGGGCGACGCTGCTGGCGCAGTGGGCCGACCGCGCGCTGCGTTCCGGTCATCAAAACCTGCTGTCTGAGGCTCAGCCTGAGATGGAGCGTACGCTGTTGACCACCGCGCTTCGTCATACCCAGGGTCATAAGCAGGAAGCCGCTCGCCTGTTAGGATGGGGACGCAATACCCTGACGCGCAAGCTGAAAGAGCTGGGAATGGAGTAATATCCGCGCTTGTGTAAAGGTTATTAATTGAGCGCAAATTGCCGTTATTTTGCGCTTTACTGTTCCGATGAGTTTTGTATGATCGTGCCCGGAAATTGGGGGTGAACATCATGCTGGAAACATTCGTGAATATGCTCTCTAGCGGAGCCGCTGAAAGCCACACGCCACAAACCGCCGTTGCGGCGGTGCTGTGTGCGGCGCTGGTTGGGCTGTTTAGCTAGCGAGTTGGCGATGAAAAGCCGGGTGGCGCTTCGCTTACCCGTCCTACATTTCGCACTTTTGTAGGCCGGGTAAGGCGAAGCCGCCACCCGGCATTACCGTTTAAATCACCCGCGAGAACTGCTGCATACGCGCTTTCTGACGCAGATATGCGTCGAAGCACATGCAGATATTGCGGATCAACAGACGCCCTTTCGGCGTGACCTCAATCCCGCTATCCGACACGTCCACCAGCCCGTCTTTCGCCAGCGGCGCCAGCAGCTTCAGGTCTTCCGCGAAATAATCGCTGAAGTTCAGCGCCCACTGCGCTTCCACGTCCCTGAAATCAAGACGGAAGTTGCAGATAAGCGCCTTAATCACATCGCGACGGATGCAGTCGTCACGGGTTAATGCGATGCCGCGCCACAGCGCGTTGCCGGTTTCATCTACCTGCTGGTAGTAGAGCTTCAGCTCTTTCTGGTTCTGCGCGTAGCAGTCACCAATCATGCTGATGGCAGAGACGCCCATGCCGAGCAGATCGGTATCGCCCTGGGTCGTGTAGCCCTGGAAGTTGCGGTGCAGTACCCCTTCGCGCTGAGCAACGGCCAGCTCGTCATCAGGACGGGCAAAGTGATCCATGCCGATAAACTGATAGCCGGTGTCGGTCAGCGAGGTGATGGTTTCCTGCAGGATATCCAGCTTCTGCTGGGCAGAAGGCAGATCGGCATCTTTGATTTTGCGCTGGGCGGCAAAGAGCGTCGGCAGATGCGCGTAGTTAAAGACGCTCAGGCGGTCCGGACTGAGTTCAGCCACGCGCTTCAGCGTAAAGGCGAAGCTCTCCGGCGTCTGCTTTGGCAGGCCGTAAATCAGGTCGATGTTGGTCGAGGTAAAGCCGATGTCACGTGCGTGGTTGAGTAAGGCGAAGATAAACTCTTCGTCCTGCTCGCGGTTCACCAGACGCTGAACCTCTTTATTGAAGTCCTGCACGCCCATGCTCAGGCGGTTGAAGCCTTCTGCGCGTAAGTGATCCAGCACATCCAGCTCAATTTCGCGCGGATCGACTTCGATCGAGATTTCAGCATCGTCGTTAAAACTGAAATTGCCGCGCAGCAGGGTCATCAGGCGGCTTATTTGCGCTTTGTTCAGATAGGTTGGCGTACCGCCGCCCCAGTGAAGCTGGCTGACGTGACGGCCTTTAAACAGCGGCGCGCGATGCACAATTTCCTGTTCGAGCGCGTCAAGATACTGGTCGGCTTTATGCTGCTGGCGGGTCACGATTTTATTGCAGCCGCAGAAGTAGCAAAGCTTGTGGCAGAACGGAATATGGACGTAGAGCGACAGCGGACGCTCAGGATAGCGCGCGACAGCCTGCTGAAAATCCTCCTCGCCGAAGGCATCGGAGAACTCCAGCGCGGTGGGGTATGACGTATAACGCGGCCCGGAATAGTTATATTTCTGGATTAGGGCCAAATCCCAGTCGATAGTTGGTGCTGACATGCTCACTCCTTCCGTTGGTGTCGCGTTCGTATACGGCGGCCCGTTCTGACCCCATTGCGGGCCATCATTCGGGTGCGCAGCCACTTCTGTCGCCGCGACAACCGCCGTAGTTTAACGAATAACCACACCAGATAACATATAACCGGAAGGGTTATAAGCAGGACTATCGAGCCTGCCGGGTGCAAATGTTAGTTTCCACCCTTCAGAAGACGCATCATATCTTCCTGCTTCTCGTCTTCTTCTTCGTCGTCTTCATCATCGTAAGACAGGCCCAGCTTCTGCATCAGCTCGTCGATGCGATCCAGTTTGGCATCCACCCATGACTGCTCTTCGGCGGTCAGGGTTTCACCCTCTTCAAGACGTTCCAGCAGCGCGTCCAGGCGCTCATCGTTCTCCAGCAAATCCAGCTCAGCCTGCGGTGAAAGCATAGGTTTCTCGCTCTTTGGTTTGTGCTGCTTAGTGACCGGGGTGTCTGTCACGCCCAGTGGAATGGGAGTTTTACTGCCGATACGAGGATCTTTCTGCTGCTTGCTTTTTGCAGAAGCGCCCGCTGCACCACCACCGTTGGCACGGCTACCCGCAGCATGACCGCGATGTTTTTTGTCGCGTTTGCGGTCGCGCGCTTCCTGGTTCAGTTCTTCGCGCGTTTTGCGGCGTGCTTTTGCAGGGCGTTTCGCGCCCGCAGCGGAGGTTGGTTTTTTCATGATGTTTTATCTTTAAGTCGTTTTCTTCAGTATAGAATTGCGGCGAAATCTAGCAGAAAGCAAGCAAAGAAAAAAGGCGACAGAGCAATCTGTCGCCTTTTTTCCTGACTCACAACCCTTAACGGGTCAGACATTCCATGTTTGCCAACAACAAACCCTGTTTATCCCTTGGCTAATACCGTCCGTGATACGGTTCCATTTCCTGTTAAAACGCCTCCAGGCGCTGGTCGTCCTGACAATCCTGCGTCTTCGCCTCCTGGCGCTCCTGACCCTTATCCTTAAGTCATCATCCTGTTGGCTTCCTCGCCTTGCCGCATACTTTACCGTGTTCGCTTAAACTAACAAGCAACGAAACGGTACAAAAACGGATTTTCAGATAATTACCTGGAAATAAGATGATGATTTAAAACAGTTTGCCTTTTTCTTGCTCCTGCGATTTCTCTGAAATCTCCCATAGTACGTATAGCCAATCTCTCACAGCGGCCAGGGCTTAAGCCTACAGGCTGAGTGCAATGAAAAAAGTCTTTTGCCCGCATTCAGGTATAATCCCCCTCAGATTACGATTTTTGGAGACGACCACGTGACTACCTGGAACTACCAACAGACGCATTTTGTCACCAGTGCGCCCGATATTCGCCACCTCCCCTCTGATACCGGTATTGAAGTGGCCTTTGCTGGCCGCTCTAATGCGGGGAAATCCAGCGCCCTGAATACGCTGACCAATCAGAAGAACCTGGCTCGTACCTCAAAAACACCTGGCCGTACCCAGCTGATCAACCTGTTTGAAGTCGCAGAGGGCAAACGCCTGGTCGACTTACCGGGGTACGGTTATGCGCAGGTACCCGAAGAGATGAAAATCAAATGGCAGCGTGCGCTGGGTGAATACCTCGAAAAACGCATGTGCCTGAAAGGTCTGGTGGTATTGATGGATATTCGCCACCCGCTGAAAGATCTCGATCAGCAGATGATCGACTGGGCGGTGGCAAGCGATATCGCCGTGCTGGTGCTGCTGACGAAAGCCGATAAGCTGGCAAGCGGTGCGCGTAAAGCGCAGGTGAATATGGTTCGTGAAGCGGTGCTGGCGTTCAACGGCGATGTGCAGGTTGAGCCGTTCTCCTCGCTGAAAAAGCAGGGCGTGGACAAGCTGCGTCAGAAGCTCGACACCTGGTTTAGCGAGCTGGAACCCGCGACGGAAGCGGAAGAAGAGTGATACCGAGCGCGGCAATGGCCGCGCTTTTTTTTGCCTGAACATTTCTTTGCCGCAATAAAAAACGCCCCAGTCATTACTGACTGGGGCGGCTAAAATATTCAGCCAAATCCGATTACGTGAAGTAAAAGGTCTGAAAGATAGAACATCTTACCTCTGTACCCTACGCCGATAACTCTACCCCTTTTTGTGTTGCAGAAAAAGCACTTTTTGTAGTTTTTTTTCATTCTTTACATAGGGAATTCTAATGATCGTCACAAAACGCGCGTTACCATGTTGCAAACTTACATAAAAAGCGCGTTATGCGAAGAACCGTTAGTGAGCCTGATCCCAGTTTTCACCACTTCCCACTTCCACCAGCAACGGCACGTCCAGCGTCATGCTGCTTTCCATCAGTTCGTGGATCTTCTTCGACACGGCGTCGAGGTCGTCCTTGTGCACTTCAAATACCAGTTCATCGTGTACCTGCATGATCATTTTCACACGCGGTTTCTCTTTCTCGAGCCAGGCATCCACGGCGATCATTGCACGCTTAATAATGTCCGCCGCGGTCCCCTGCATGGGGGCGTTGATCGCGGCACGCTCTGCGCCCGCGCGGCGCGCCGCGTTGCTGGATTTGATGTCCGGGAGGTAGAGACGGCGGCCGTCCAGCGTTTCAACGTAGCCTTTCTCTTTCGCCTGCGCGCGGGTACGTTCCATATATTCAAGCACGCCCGGGTAGCGCTCGAAGTAGAGATCCATATACTTCTGCGACTCTTTACGCGGAATATTGAGCTGGCGTGAAAGGCCGAACGCGCTCATGCCGTAGATCAGACCGAAGTTGATCGCTTTAGCGCTGCGGCGCTGTTCGTTGGTCACGCTGTCCAGCGGCAAGCCGAAGACTTCCGCCGCGGTTGCCCGGTGGATATCCTTCCCTTCGGCAAACGCGGTCAGCAGGCCTTTGTCGCGGGACAGATGCGCCATAATGCGCAGCTCAATTTGCGAGTAGTCAGCAGAGACAATCAGATAATCCTCTGGTGCGATGAAAGCCTGGCGAATACGGCGGCCCTCTTCGTTACGTACCGGGATGTTCTGCAGGTTGGGATCGGTTGACGAGAGACGACCGGTCGCCGCGACAGCCTGATGATATGAGGTGTGCACGCGGCCCGTTTTCGGGTTGATCATCAGCGGAAGCTTATCAGTGTAGGTAGACTTCAGCTTCGCGAGACCACGGTACTGCAGAATCACTTTTGGCAGCGGGTAATCCAGCGCCAGCTCTTCCAGCACCTCTTCAGAGGTTGAAGGCGCACCGCCAGGGGTTTTCTTCAGCGGCTTGATGCCCTGCTTTTCAAACAGAATGGTTTGCAGCTGCTTCGGAGAAGAGAGGTTAAACGGCTCGCCTGCAAGCTCATGCGCTTTCTGCTCCAGCTCGGTCAGGCGCTGCGCCAGCTCCCCGGAGTGGTTATGCAGCACCGTTGGATCGATTTTCACGCCGTTGCGTTCAATGCGGGACAGCACGGGTACCAGCGGCATCTCAATATGCTGGAACACATTCAGAGGACCTTCGTGCTTTTGCAGTTTTGGCCACATCTTCAGGTGCAGCTGCAGCGTAACGTCAGCGTCTTCCGCCGCGTAGCGTCCTGCTTCTTCAAGAGCGATCTGGTTAAAGGTGAGCTGATTTTTCCCTTTGCCGGCAATCTCTTCGAAGGTGATGGTTTTGTGCTTGAGCCAGCGGTCAGATAAGGAATCCATATCATGACGGCCCGCGACGCTGTCCAGAATGTAGGATTCAAGCATGGTGTCGAAGGCGATCCCGCGCAGTTCAATGCCGTAGTTTTGCAGAATGCCGCGGTCGTACTTGAGGTTTTGCCCAACCTTGAGCGCCTTTTCATCTTCCAGAATCGGCTTCAGCAGTTCAAGCACGCGTTCACGGGAGATCTGTTCCGGCGCATCCAGGTAATCGTGCGCCACGGGAACATAGGCCGCATGACCTGGCTCTGTCGCAAATGACAGGCCTACCATATTGGCAGAGATGTTATCGAGACTGTCCGTTTCGGTGTCAAAGGCAAAGACCGGCGCCTTTTTCAGTTTCTCGATCCAGGCAATGAGCTGTGACTCTTCAAGAAGAGTTTCATAATTGTCGAAGGAAAGCGCCACGGCTTCTTCTTCCGCCTGCTCTTCTGCATCAACGACAATCGTCTCCTTCGGCTTTGTGGAAGGTTTTGCCCCTTTTGCCTGCAGCCATTTACCGGCTTCCACGTCGGTGGTCCAGCGCTTAAATTCGTATTTCTTAAACAGGCTTAGAAGCTCGTCCGCAGAAGGCTGCTGCACTTCCAGCTGTTCACAGCCCAGTTCGAGCTCGACATCGGTTTTGATTGTGGCCAGCTTATAAGAGAGATAAGCCACCTCTTTGTTCTCTTCCAGCTTCCCAGCCATGGTTTTGGCACCACGGAAGGAGAGACTGGCGATTTTGTCTGATTCCGCGTAGAGCGTATCCAGCCCGCCCAGCCCCTGAAGCAGCGCCTGCGCGGTTTTCTCACCGACGCCAGGGACACCAGGAATGTTATCCGAGGAGTCGCCCATCAACGCGAGGAAGTCGATAATCAGCTCTGGCGGCACGCCATATTTTGCGACCACCTCTTCCGGCCCAAGAATGGTGTTGGTCATGGTGTTAATCAGGGTAATCCCTGGCGTCACCAGCTGCGCCATATCTTTATCACCGGTGCTAATCAGTACCGGACGACCCATCTTTTCGGCTTCACGCGCCAGCGTACCGATGACGTCATCCGCTTCAACCCCAGAAACGGCCAGCAGCGGCAGACCCATCGCTTTCACCATCGCATGCAGCGGCTCTATCTGCGCACGCAGATCGTCAGGCATTGGCGGACGGTGGGATTTGTAATGTTCAAACAACTCGTCGCGGAACGTTTTGCCTTTCGCATCAAACACGACGGCCGCATGGGTTGGCTGATACTGAAGGATCAGGCTGCGCAGCATATTCAGCACGCCATACATTGCGCCGGTAGGTTCCCCTGCGCTGTTGGTCAGAGGAGGAAACGCATGGTACGCCCGATACAGGTAAGAAGAGCCATCGACGAGAATAAGAGGGTTTTCTGGGATCTGAACCATAATGTCCGTGCCTTTAATCAATTTATGCGTCAAGGATGCCACAGAAGGATGAAAACATCAGTTATTCAGGCCCGATACAGGAAAAGATTTTGCGATCGTGAGGATCGCTCGTAAAAATCAAACTGTGGATAAGTTTGTGAGTATTTTCACTTCACATGAATAACAGACGTAAAAAATACATATAAGGCAATATTTAGATCTTAATTATCAGATTGTTATGTTATGAGATCGCCTCTATATGGCCAACTGATGACAATTTAGTCTATGTGGATATAAGCCTTGATTTACGCAGAACAACAGCGAAATCTTCTGCGCCGGGGTAAAAGCCGCCAAATCACCCTGTGAAAGCGCCATTCATTTGTCTGTTTTCTGGTAAAATCAGCGCCCAGCGTCGACTATCCGGTCGCTCACTTACAGCTAACCACCTGAAAAAGCTCATCATGTCGAGATTGCTCGCTGCAATAACATTACTGCTAAGCATCATTTTAACTATCCTGGTGACGATCGCCTGTTCCGTACCGATCATTCTCGCCGGGATCATTAAACTGCTGCTGCCTGTATCCGTGGTGTGGCGAGCCGTGTCCGCATTTTGTAATTTCATGATGTATTGCTGGTGCGAAGGACTGGCGATCCTGTTGCGCCTTAACCCGCACCTGAAGTGGGATGTCAAAGGGCTGGAGAACCTTAACAAAAAGAACTGGTACCTGCTGATCTGCAATCACCACAGCTGGGCGGACATCGTGGTGTTATGCGTGCTTTTTCGTAAACACATCCCGATGAACAAATATTTCCTGAAACAGCAGCTCGCCTGGGTGCCTTTTATCGGGCTGGCCTGCTGGGCGCTCGATATGCCGTTTATGAAACGCTATTCGCGCAGCTATTTGATTCGTCATCCGGAACGTCGCGGTAAGGATGTGGAGACCACGCGCCGCTCCTGTGAAAAGTTTCGTGCGCATCCGACGACCATCGTGAACTTTGTTGAAGGCTTCCGGTTTACGGAAGAGAAGCGCCAGCAAACTCGCTCTCCGTATCTGCATCTGTTGCCGCCAAAGGCAGCGGGGATTGCGATGGCGCTTAACGTGCTGGGAGCACAGTTCGATAAACTTCTTAACGTCACGCTCTGCTATCCGGAAAACGATAAGACGCCGTTCTTCGATATGCTCAGCGGCAAACTGACGCGTATTGTCGTGCACGTCGACCTGGTCCCGATTGACGCTGAACTGCACGGTGATTACGTAAACGATAAGAACTTCAAACGTCGTTTCCAGCAGTGGCTTAATACGCTCTGGAAAGAGAAAGACGAACAGATAGACAAGATAAAATCTTCATACAAAAACGCCGGTCAGTGACCGGCGTTTTTACATCAACGAAATTACTTCTTCTCAACCAGGTATTTCACGGTATCTGCATATTGCTGTACGAAAATATCCATGCTGCTGGTGTCCATGCCCTGCATGTTCAGCTGATATTTGCCGTTAACAAACATCGCCGGAACGCCCTGAAGCTGGAGGTCAGCAGCCGCTTTTTCCTGCTGGGCAACCAGTGATTTCACCACGAAGCTGTTCCATGCGGCATCGTACTCTTCACCTTTCACGCCGGCATCAACGAACACTTTACGGATATCCGCAGTGGTCTGAACGGTCTGGGTTTTCTGTACGGCTTCAAACATTGGCGAAGTGATCTTATCTTCTACGCCCAGTGCCATCGCCACCGCCCATGCCTGAGTCAGGTCTTTACCCAATGGACCCAGGAACTCGACGTGGTACTTGGTCATTTTTGTGCCTTCCGGCAGCTTTTTCTTCACGTTGTCAGAGACATGCAACACCTGCTCGAACTGGTAACAGTGCGGGCAATAGAACGAGAAGAACTCCAGTACCTGTGGCTCGCCAGCGACCGGCTTCTCCAGCGTGATGTACTGTTTGCCGTCGGTAAACTGTGCAGCAGAAGCGCTAAATGCCAGAATCATACCTGCCAGCGCCAGCCAAATTTTTTTCATGATTAACTCTCTCCTGGGTGTGTCCATTAATACATCGGCGTTAATTGCAGAGGGGGCTCCTGAAGAACCTTAACCTGCTCAGTAAATGTAGATATCTGGCTACGCCAGTAATCCTCTCCGGTAAGCCACGGGAAATTACGAGGAAATGCCGGATCGTCCCAACGCCTGATTAACCATGCGAGATAATAAACAAAACGCATCGCACGTAAAGGCTCAATCAGGGCAATTTCGTCTGAATTAAACGGGCTAAATTCTTCATAAGCTTCAATAATGGTTTCAAGCTGCATGCGCTGCTCGGCTTTGTCGCCATTGAGCAACATCCACAGGTCCTGAACCGCTGGCCCCATACGCGCATCATCAAGATCGACAAACAGCGGGCCGTCACGCCAGAGAATATTCCCGGCGTGACAATCGCCATGCAGACGCAGGACGGAAATATCATCGCGCCAGCAGGTTTTCACTGCAGCAATAAGCTTATCGGTGGCGTTGAGGAAAACATCCTTTAGCGCTGCGGGGATCATTGCAGACGTTTCGAATAATGTGCGCGGTTCAAGAAGGTATTCCTGAATCCCCATAGTCGGGCGGGCAATAAAGGCTTTTTTGCGTCCCGTCTGGTGTATACGCCCAAGATAGCGGGCAACCCACTCCATCTGATCGATATTATCCGCTTCAAACTGACGGCCACCCAGACTTGGGAATACTGCGTAGTAATACCCTTCGTGCGTAAGGAGCGTTTGGTTATTGAATTTTAGCGGTGCGGCAACGGGGACATCGTCATCCAGCAGATCGTGAGCGAACTGATGCTCTTCCTGAATTTGTTCAGCGGACCAGCGTTCAGGACGATAGAATTTTACGACATAGCGCTGACGGTCCTCGTCCTGAAATTGATAGACGCGGTTTTCGTAGCTGTTTAACGGTGTTAGCCCGGAATCCACCCGAATACCCTGTTCAAACAGGGCATCCATAATGGTGTCCGGGTGTAATGTCTGGAAAGTAAAAGCCTGGTCGTTCATCCGATCATCCGGAAATTATACGAATGATTCAGGATATCATCTTGTGGCGATTTCGGTGCCGCCGCTTACAAGCTTTTACTCTTTAATTACGCCTCGGGCGCGCAGCAATGCAGTCTTAAAATCTTCCTCATAATCTTTCTGAATACCAGGAATAACAGCATCTTTGGCAGAGTCGCGCATTTTAAGGTGGTAGATCAGGATGTCGTCAGAAAGGTCTGCCAGATCGCCGTCAAAACCTGACTCTTTTGCCAGTTTCTGTAAAAATTGCATCAGATTGAGCTCTGGTTCTTTTTGCCAGGCGGGCTGGAGGAGTTCAATAACTTCATTCAGACGTTTACATTTCATGGTGGTGCTCCTTTCATTTAGAGTGACACGTTAGCAGGGTCAATCCCACAATAAAAGAGGCGATATTCGTGAATGTTAGCCAGGAAATCATCGGGGTCGTTCTGGCAGGCGGCAGAGCAACGCGAATGGGCGGTAAAGATAAGGGGCTTCAGCTTCTTAATGGAAAACCCTTGTGGCAGCATGTCGCCGATACGCTCGCCGGCCAGGTGACGGCAATGGCCATCAGCGCGAACAGGCATATCGACACTTACCGGCAAAGCGGGTACGCCGTCTATCAGGATAGCCTTGAAAATTACCCGGGACCGCTTGCCGGTATGCTTTCAGTCATGCAACAGTCGCACGGAGAGTGGTTCATCTTCTGCCCCTGCGATACCCCGTTTATTCCGTCCTGTCTTGTCGAGCGTCTGTTCCTGCTTCGTGGTACGGCTCCTGTGGTTTGGGTACATGACGGCGAGCGTGACCATCCTGCTATCGCGTTGATGCATCGATCGCTAGCGCCTGCTCTGCAGGCCTACCTGGCCGCGGGAGAGCGCAGAGTGATGGTCTTTATGCGTGAGTCTGGAGGCCATTCCGTTGATTTTAGCGATGTGAAATCAGCGTTTGTGAACGTAAATACGAGTGAAGATTTGCAGATGATGCAGGAGAAAAGATGATACCTGTTGTAGCCATTTCCGCCTGGAGTGGGACCGGGAAAACCACGCTGTTGAAAAAGCTCATTCCTGCGCTTTGTGCCAGAGGGCTTCGCCCTGGTTTGATTAAGCATAGTCATCACAACATGGACATTGATACGCCCGGAAAAGACAGCTATGAGCTGCGTAAGGCCGGAGCAGCACAAACGATGGTAGCAAGTCCTCAGCGCTGGGCGTTAATGACAGAAACGCCGGATGAGGCGCCGCTGAATCTCGCTTATCTCGTTAGCCGGATGGATCACTCCACGCTGGATCTGGTGCTGGTTGAGGGATTTAAGCATGAGGCCGTGCCTAAGATCCTACTTTTCAGAAGCGATGCCGGGCATGATATGAGCGAGTTAACACTGGATGAACATGTGATTGCGGTGGCCAGCGATGTGGCAGTGGAACTTGAGGTTCCAGTGCTGGATTTAAATGATGTGGACGGGATTGCGCAGTTTATTGTGGCGTGGAGTGCGGTCTGACTTGCCAGGTGGCGGCTTTGCCTTAACCGGCCTACCGTTTTTTGGCGCAGAAACGCAAAAAGGCCATCCTTC